>JAEEVW010000006.1 GCA_016291085.1 Prevotella sp. | reverse complement strand
ACAACGCCCACTCGATAGGCGTCTGCTACGAGGGCGGATTGGACATCCGCGGACAACCCGCCGATACACGAACGGCTGAACAGAAGGCAGCCATGCGCACGCTGCTCGAACAGTTGCACCAGCGCTACCCCCGCGCCATGATTGTCGGTCACCGCGACCTGAATCCCGCGAAGGATTGCCCGTGTTTCAATGCGGTGCATGAATATGCCGCCTTAAACGGTGTTCGAACGTGAACAGCCTGGCCTTCTATTGAAAAAAGAGGATGTGTCACACATCCTCTTTGTATTATTTGATACTGACCTGTATCTTCTTCAAATCCTTGTCGGCGCTCGACGAGCCTGCCATCAGCTCATAGCGTATAGGAACGACACGCATGGTGTTGGTCTTCGTGTCCCAACCCTCGAAGCGCTCGCGAGGAAAGTCGATATCTACCGTCTTGCTTTCGCCAGGCTGCAGGTCGACGCGCTGATAGGCGCGCAGTGTCTTCAGCGGCCCTTCCTTGTCGGCCATGTTGCGTATGTAGACCTGTACCACTTCCGTGCCCTGACGGGTTCCCGTGTTCTTCACCGTCACGCGAACCTTATTATTTTGATAGACGGGTTTGCTGATGTCGAATGTCGTGTAGCTCAGACCATAGCCGAAGGGGAACAGCGCCTCGCCCGTATAGTAACGATAGGTGCGGTTCTTCATGGTGTAGTCCAGGAAGTCGGGCAACTCTTCCGTGCTCTTATAGAACGTGATGGGCAGCTTGCCGCTGGGGTTGTAGTCGCCGAAGAGCACATCGGCTAGTGCGGTACCGCCAGCCTCGCCGTCGTACCACCACTGGATGATGGCGTCGCAGGTCTCGAGTTCGGGGGTGAGTGCCATTGCACTGCCCGAGCAATTAACGAAGATGACCTTCTTGCCAGCCTCGTGCAGCATTTTCAGCACGTCGCGCTGGGCCTGCGGCAGTTCAATGCTGGTGCGGTCGCCACCCTTGAAGCCCGGCTCGTTGACTTTCATCTCCTCGCCTTCCAGACTGGCCGAGATACCACCCACGAAGATGACTGTCTCGGTGTCGCCTATCTGTGCCAGCAGTTCCTGTGGCGTGGGGCTGATCTTTTTCCTGATGTCGAAGTTCAGTGTGCCGTAGCCCGTCTCTTGGACGTAGTCAATCTGGATGCGGTAGTGCTCTCCGGCCTTGACTTTCAGTTCCTTCTTGTCGCCCTGAATGCGGTGGCGAATCTTCCAGATGTCCACCAGTGTGTCGCTGTTGACGATGAGGCGCACTTTATCGTCGGCGCTGATGTCGAAGATGAGTGTCTCGTCCTCTGTGGGTTTGAAGATGCCGTCGAGTCGTGCCGAGAAGTTCTCCAGATTCACTCCTGGGGCAAATACCGTATTGCCGCCATTGCTCAGGTGTACGGGATTGCTGATGTTAACCGTTGTCACAGGCTGGCCCTTCATCTCGGTATTGTTCCAATAGATGGCCTGCATGCCTTTGTATCCCAACGGACCCTGTATCTTGTCGTAACGGCTCTCGAACGACTCGTTGCGCGTCAGTCCGCAACCTTGGACGTATTTCACTTTGGCCTTTTCCTGAATACCTTCCAAAGCGGTAATCGTGCGGGTGGCATAGCCAGAATAGTTGCCCCACATCATGATAGAGTCGTTGGCGTTGGGTCCCATGACGACAAGCGTTTGTTGCGACTCAGTCGCAACAGGCGGTAACGGCAATACGCCGTTGTTCTTGAGCAGTACGATGCCTTTCAGCGCCATTTCATAGGCCAGCGCCTTGTGTTCCTTGCTGGCTACGACGCTCTCGGGAATCTTTGTCCAGGCATTCTGATCGTCGCTGTCGAAGTCGCCCAGTTCGAAACGGGCAATGAGCAGGCGGCGCAGACTACGGTCGAGGTCAGCCTCCTTGATGTCGCCGCGCTTGACGGCGGCAGGCAGATTTTTGTATTCCGAGCCGCATTCTACGTCAGTACCGCTGAGCACGGCTTTTGCTGAGGCTGCAGCATTGTCTTTCGACACGTTGTGCCAACGGGGCAGGAAGTCGCGAATGGCTCCGCAGTCGCTGGTAATCAGACCCTTGAAGCCCCATATGTCGCGCAGGATATGCTGTTCGTAGCGGGCATTTCCGCAACAGGGATCACCGTCGATGCGCTGGTAGGCACACATCACTTCGGCTACCTGTCCGTCCTGCACCAGTGCCTTGAAGGCCGGCAGATAGGTTTCCCACAGGTCGCGCTCAGGCAGGTTCTCAACGTTAAAGGTATGGCGGTTCCACTCCGGACCGCTATGCACGGCAAAGTGTTTGGCACAGGCCAGCAACTTGCGGTACTTGCTGACGCCAAGGTCTTCACCGTTGTATCCCACGCCCTGTAATCCACGAACGACGGCCAGTCCCATGCGTGTTGTCAGATAGGGGTCTTCGCCGTAGGTTTCCTGTCCGCGTCCCCAGCGTGGATCACGGAAGATGTTGATGTTGGGCGTCCAGTACGACAGACTCTGGTAGCGCTGGATGTTTCCTGAGCGCTTGGCTTGCTGGGCCTTTACACGCGCCTCGTCGCTGACAGCGGTGAACACACGGTGCAGCAGGGCGTCGTCCCACGAGGCAGCCATAGCCATCGTGATGGGAAACACGGTGGCGAAACCGTTACGTCCCACGCCGTGCAGCGCCTCGTTCCACCACTGGAACTGCGGTATGCCCAATCGCTCGATGGCGGGCGACGTATCCATCATCAGTTTCACTTTCTCTTCCAAGGTCAGACGACCTAGCAGATCCTCTGCACGCTGTTCGGCAGAGAGGTTTGGATTCTGGTAGGGCAGCATCTGCGCCATGAGGGCTGTAGCGCCCATCATCAGTAGTGTCGTTAAAAGTAGCTTCTTCATGTTTGCGGTATGTATTATCTATTATCTTTTATCTATTATCTATTCAACTTTCTGAAGTTATCGCTTCGCTCGAAGTTATCGAAGTTAACGAAGTTAACGACGATAGTTCTTGCGATTGATTTTTTACCTCTTCTTCAGTGCTCATTTCTATTGTCGTTAACTTCGAGCGTAGCGATAACTTCGCTAACTTCGTTAACTTCAAAGAAATACGACTTACGAAACTTGAGTTATCTATTATCTTTTATCTATTATCTATTTATGGCAAGGGGTTCAGTCCCTCCCAGCGCACGTCCCACTGGCCGTTCTTGGGGAATCCGGGGTTCCGTTCCGTACATCCGTCCCATCCGGCACACATCATGGCGATGGCTGTCAGCAGTCCGCCGTTGCCAGGCAGATAGCAGCGCAGGCGTCCGTCCTGATAGTTGTGTCCGTTGGGCAGATAGGTGTTGGTACGCTTGTCCATCAGCAGGGCGCTGACGGCAAATTCTGGCACTCCCAATCGTGCAGCATTCATCGCTACCATCGGGTAGTCCCATCCCCACGTGTGATTCCAGTTCCAGTTGTCCCAGATCCACTCCTGCGTATGTTTCATGACCTGTGGATCCACCAGTCGGCTTATGGGGAAGATGCCCACGGCTCCCAGCACTGCCGGATGGTCGCTGATGAGCTGGATGTCACTGTATGTTTCTGTTTTATTCTCTGCAGCCAGATATCGGTTCTCGCTGTCCTTGGCAAGGGGGGAAAGCTTGGCTACAATGTCGTCCCACAGCGCCACACGCTCCAAGCCCCGTCGCTCGCGCCACTGTTGGGCAACCTGCAGGGCAAAATGCCAGTAAGATAGTTCGAAGGGTGAGTTATAGGTTTCTGCTGCCTTCAGCGTTTCTTGGGCTGGAATCATGCCTTTCAGCACGTAGCGGTCGCGCTCCTTTTGATAGGTGGCGAAGTCGGCCATGAAGGTTGCCGTTTCGTCTATCAGGCGTCCGTAGCGGTCTAAGAGTTGAGAGTGTAGAGTGGAGAGTGGAGAGTGTAGGGTGTAGAGTGTAGAGTTTCTCTCACCTGAAGGTGTGAGTGTGGCACGCGATGCTACCGCACTCCGGTAGAGCAGTTCGGCCAGATAGATCAGGTGGGGCTGTTGCCAGATGAGGAAACTTCCCACCTTCGATGGTGCTTCCTCGCCCGAGCGGTCTGTCATCTTCATCCAGCGGATGCCCTTAAAACCTTGTCGCATAGCAATCTCGCGAGCCATAGGTTCTACCGTCTCATACCAGCGCAGGGTGCGGTCGAGCATCGCAGCGTGATTCCACAGGGGTAGCCAGGCCTGGTGCCACCAAATCATTTCCATGTGGAACTTGCCGAACCATGAGTTGTAGGTCAGTCCCGTTTCCTGAGGCGGTGTGCTTGCAGCACACTGTATGGCCAACAGCCATTGGCTCAGCACGACGCGGCGTTCCAGTTCCTTGGCGCGCTTGTCCTTGCAATGTGAAAAATCAACGGCTGCTCCCTCCGTCCAAAACTGCTGCCAATAAGCTGCCGACTTGTCGGCAACAGTAGCAAACGATTCTTTCGCTAATTCTTTTCCACTTTCCAAGAACTCACAGCAAAACGTCAGCTGGTTGTCCTTTGACTCCAGCACCCAGTAGTTCTTCCGCTTCTCTCGAAGGGTTGCTGGTTCCTTCCACTGCAGCGATATGTAGTAGACAGTTCCGTCAATGGTGCGCTCCAATACTGCCGAGTGCTCGCTTTGGGTCACCAGCTGCGTCTGGTGTTTGTCGTCAGCCTGCCAATTGCAAGCGTCATCGCTATGTCCACCCGTAGGGTAGGGGAAACGGAGGTTGATGGATGTTTGATGGCTGATGGCTGATGTATGATGTTTAGGATTCGTTTTAATGCAGGCGGCGATGAGGTCGCGTTCCGGATGACACACCGTTTGAACACTAAACCTTGCACCATTCACCATGAACCGTGAACCAATCACGCCCGTCCACATGTCCAGCGTCTGGCGGGGTTTCTTGATATCTGAAGGCTTCAGACCCTCTATCTCCAAACCGATGCAGCCTAAGTGCAGACGGTGCGGATTGCTGCGATACCAGTCTGCAGCACCCTTGGCACGTCCCGTTTTGGGCTGGGTGGCATAAAGCTCGCGATGGCCGTGACCAAAATCATACATCTGGTACGACTCCTCAATGCGGTATTGCTCCGGATTGTCGAAACTGTGCCAGCCCCATTCGCTCTGCGTCCCCAGGGGCACACCGTTCTTGTAGTATTCGGGAAAGGTTTGCAGACCCGTGATGTCGGAGGTAAAGGCAAAACCGCCGTTACCCACGCTCAGCGATGCCAGCGTGTCGACACTCGTGATGATGGGGTTGTTTCTGGTGACCAGTGCCTTGCGGTCGATAGCGGCATAGGCGGTCAGCACGGTCCATGCCAATAATATCGTCAGAGTTCGTAGTTTAGTATTCATCGTGTTTTAGTAGTTTGAAAAAACTGAGAGGTGAGAGTTCTCAGGTTTTATAACAAATCATATCTCTCACCTCTCATTTCTCATTTTGCTTTACAGCAGGTTGTCCTTCTCGATGTCCTTGAAGTACTTGTAGGTAGCCACCTTCAGCTCGTCGGTAGCGGGCTCGTCGGCAACGATGATGCCGTGGGGATGCATCTGCAGGGCCGAGATGGTCCACTCGTGCGTCACGGCACCCTCGATGGCTGCCTTCAGTGCACGGGCCTTGTGGTGGCCGTTCACCAGAATCATCACCTCCTTGGCATCCATAACGGTACCAACACCAACGGTCAGCGCCAGCTTGGGCACCTTGTTCACGTCGTTGTCGAAGAAGCGACTGTTAGCTATAATCGTGTCCGTAGTCAGTGTCTTCACACGCGTACGGCTTGTCAGACTCGAATAGGGCTCGTTGAAGGCAATGTGTCCGTCAGGACCGATACCGCCCAGAAACAGGTCAATACCGCCAGCTTCCTTAATCATCTCCTCGTAGTGTGCACACTCGGCAGCCAGATCCTTGGCGTTTCCGTTCAGAATGTGGATGTTCTCCTTGGGGCAGTCAATGTGGTCGAACAGGTTGCGGGCCATGAACGAATGGTAGCTCTCAGGGTGCTCCTCGGGCAGTCCCACATACTCGTCCATGTTGAATGTCAACACGTTCTTAAACGACACACGGCCTTCCTTGTTGGCCTTGACCAGACAGGCATACATGCCTTCGGGTGAAGAACCGGTGGGAAGTCCCAATACAAATGGTTTCTCCTTGGTGGGCTTGGCCTCGTTGATTCGGCGAATCACATGCTCTGCTGCCCACTGCGACATTTTCTGATAATCAGATTCAATAATTACTCTCATAAGCTAAAAATATAAAGTTTTTTGTCTTATCGGCTGCAAAGATACAAAAAAAAGTGAAGAGTGAAGAGTGAAGAGTGAAAAATTTGCTTCCGCTATGAAAAAAGTTCAAAGATTAGTGTTCAAAGTTCAAAGTTTTTTGTAATTTTGCACTCTAATTTCTAACTTATTATGAAGAGATATTTGTTTGCAATGCTGGTCGTCATGGCCACAGCGCTGCAGGCCGCAGAAATTAGCCAGCAGCAAGCTATGGAGAAGGCAAGAGCCTTCATGCAAAATCACCAAACAGCGGGCGGTGCCATGCATCGTGCTCCACTGCACATCGACATGCAGGGCACAAAGACAGACCATCAGCTGCTCTATGCCTTCAACGTCGAGGGTGGCGGATTCGTCATCGTATCGGGCGACGACCGCACTGTGCCCGTCTTAGGCTATAGCGATACGGGACAGCTGGAGCCCGACAATATGCCCGATAACATGCGAGCGTGGCTCGAGGGCTATGCCGCAGAAATAGCCCGTCTGGGGACACGAGCACCACAGGACGCACAGAACGTGACTCGACGTCACGTGGGCAGCCACAGCACAGCCGAAATTGCTCCACTGCTCAAGACTGCGTGGTATCAGGGAAATCCGTACAACATGCTATGTCCTGATTTCTATTTTGGAGAATTGCCGGCAAAATCGGCAACAGGTTGTGTGGCAACGGCTATGGCTCAGGTGATGAAATACCACGAATGGCCTAAGGCTGCGACTGCCGCCATACCCGGGTATATAGCGAAAAAGAACAATATCGATTTGACAGCCGGACTACCCCCAACCACCTTCGACTGGGCAAACATGTTGGACAGCTATCCCGAGGAAGGTGCTGCCGAAGCGCAGAATCTGGCGGTGGCGACGCTGATGGTGTATTGCGGATACTCTGTTGAGATGAACTACGGGGATTCCTCGGGAGCCGAGACCTATAAGGTTGCCAATGCGCTCAAGTCGTTTTTCGACTACAACAGCACCACTCGGTCAGTGTCGCGCAGCTACTATTCCAGCGACAAATGGGCAGACCTCATCTATCATGAGCTAGCCAACCAACGACCGGTGGTTTATGCCGGCACGTCGCCGTCGGCCGGACATGCTTTCGTTTGCGATGGCTACCAATACGAGAGTAATACCGACCTCTTCCATATCAACTGGGGATGGAATGGCAGAGACAATGGCTATTTCGTGCTGTCGGCTCTCGATAGTGATCATCCAGGTGTCGAAGGAGCCACTTCGACTGAGGGATATTTCTACGGACAGGAAGCCATCATCGGTGTTCAGCCGTCTACAGGCACTGGAACAACGGCCGATATTGAGCCCAATGTCGTTGACTTGAAGGTAAACAGCGTGAAACTGGAAAGCAATAACATTCCTAGTGGCATCCAAATCGATGTGATATTGAACGTAACGAACAACAGTACGGACGATTACGACGGAGACCTTTATTTCGGAATCATGACAGGCACTGAGTCGATGTTGTATTCCGGAAATCATTTCCATATCCCTGCCGGTGAAACCAGAGACTGCGGCATCCCTTATAAACCCCTTGTCTCTGGAACCTACGACATCGTGCTCTATACCCCTAACCCCGATGGTTCATTCTCGACAGACGACAAAGTCGTAGCCACGCTGACAGTCATTGACGGTAATGTTAATACCGACATACCACTAAGCGGATATGACCTTGCCGACGGGTGGTGCAGTCAGTTCGTCACACCTGCAGCCGATCTGGACTTCCTGCAGAATAAATATATCAACGGCATAACCTTCTATGCCTCCATGAAAACGTCCGGCTGGGGCAATGCCAAGTTTGACGTGTATCTGGGTGAGATCGGTGAAACCACCCTTTCTGAACTGAAGGACTGGGATTCTCTCACCAAGGTCTATGCAGGTAGCCTGTCTGTAAACAACAGAAAGATGGTCATCACCTTCGACAACTCCTATCAGTACAAGGGAGGCAATCTCCTGGTGGGCATGACGGAAACGGAACTTGGAGATGAAAGCCCGATGTATTGGTATGGCACAATAGTTCAGGGCGCCGCCGTTTGTAAGGGGTATAATGTCCACACAGTCTCCTTCCGGCCCCATACCGTCTTCGACTATTCCGAAGCACCCCTCCCGACGGCCATCCATTCATTAGAAAACGGGAAAATGGAAACAGAAAATGGTGTATTCTACAACCTCGCCGGCCAGCGCATCACCCGCCCCTCCAAGGGCCTTTATATCCAGAACGGCAAGAAATTCGTGGTGGAATAACTGATATATAATGACAAAATGATAATAATCCCTTGATCAATTTCTACGTCCGAATCGGCTACTACAAGTGAGGGCTGGAAATTCTCCAACCCTCAAACTTGATTTTTACATATCCTCGTAGGTGTCCAGATAGGTGACATGGGTGACGAGGTATTCCTCGACGCCATGCTTGCCGTCGGCACCGCCAATGCCCGACTTCTTCACACCGGCATGGAAGCCCTGGATGGCTTCGAAGTGTTCGCGGTTGATGTAGGTCTCGCCGAACTCCAGTTCGCGGCAGGCCTTCACAGCGACGTTCAGGTCCTTGGTGAAGATGCTCGATGCCAGACCGTATTCGCAGTCGTTGGCATACTTGATGACTTCGTCGAGCGTCTCGAAGGTAACTAGCGGAATGACGGGACCGAAGGTCTCTTCGTGGATGATGTCCATGTCCTGACGGCAGTCGTCGAGCACGGTAGCAGCATAGAAATAGCCCTTCGTGCCTACACGGTGTCCGCCGCACAGCAGTTTGGCACCCTGCTTGATGGCGCGTTCCACCTTCTCCGTCACGCTCTCCAAGGCACGAGCCTCTACCAGTGGACCCATGTCGACGCTCTCGTCGGCGCAGACGTCGCCCACCTTCACCTTCGACATCTTGTCGACCAGTATCTTCGTGAACGCCTCCTTCACTTCTTTCTGCACGTACACGCGCTCGGCATTGTTACAGATCTGTCCGTTGTTGCCGATACGGCTGTCGACAATCCACTGGGCAGCACGCTCCAGGTCGGCATCCTTCATGACGATGGCGGGAGCCTTGCCGCCGAGTTCGAGACTGACCTTGGTGATATTCTTCGCAGCAGCAGCCATGATGCTCTCGCCGGCGCCGACGCTTCCCGTCACCGAGACGATGTCGATCTTGGGCGAACCGGCCATCTCGTTGCCAATCACTGAGCCCTTACCCGTGACGATGTTGATGACACCGGCGGGCAGACCGCTGTCGGCTACCACCTTGGCAAACTCCGTACAGTTCTCGGGAGTCAGCTGTGAGGGCTTGATGACGATGGTACATCCGGCAATCAGCGCAGCACCGGCCTTGCGGGCAATGAGGAAGAACGGGAAGTTCCAGGGCAGGATGCCTGCTACAACGCCGATGGGCTTCTTCGTCAGCAGGATGGTCTCATTGGGACGGTCTGAGGGAATGATCTCGCCCTCGATGTGACGGGCGAAGGTGGCCATATACTCGAAGTAGGCAATGGTGGCGCCCACCTCGATAGAAGCCCACGTGCGCGTCTTGCCCTGCTCGCGCATAATAATCTCCGTGAATTCCTGCTCGCGGGCCTTGATGCCGGCAGCAAACTTCAACAGATACTGTGCACGCTCAATGGCAGGCACCTTGGCCCAAGCCTTCTGGGCGGCGCGGGCAGCATCCAGCGCACGGTTCACATCCTCAATCGTGCCTTCCGGCTGACGACTGATCACTTCCTCGGTAGAGGGGTTCAACACATCGATCCATTTGCCGTTCGAGCTCTCGCAGAACTGGCCGTTGATGTACATCTGTAAGTCTTTCATACGTGTTTGTTTTAGTAGTGTAAAATAGGAAAGCGGAGAGAACAGGATTCGCCTTATGGCGTTTTGAACCTGTTCTAAATTCCTGCGGAGAGAACAGGATTCGAACCTGCGAACCAGTTTTGCCGGTTACACGCTTTCCAGGCGTGCCTCTTCAACCACTCGAGCACCTCTCCTTGGCGACTTGCGGATGCAAAGGTACTATAATAAATTGAGAATTGAGAATTGAGAATTGAGAATTATGATTTGTTAACTATACACCAAAGACGCGGGTGACATTCTCGGTAGTCCGTTCACAGATTTCTTCTTCGCTGACGCCGTAAGCCTCGGCCAGACGGGTAATGACGTGACGAATGTAGGCTGACTCGTTGCGCTGACCACGCATGGGGACGGGAGCCATATAGGGCGCATCGGTCTCGAGGACGATACGGTCGAGGGGTACAACGGCAGCAAGGGTTTCGGGCAGATGCGATTTCTTAAAGGTGAGCACGCCGCCTATGCCCAACACGAAGCGGTCGAACTCCAACAACTGGCGAGCCTCCTGTTCGTTGCCGGTAAAACAATGAAAAACGCCTCCGGGTAAATCCTTCGCGTACCTCTTTATTATAGCCACCATCTCGTTTTGTGCCTTGCGACAATGAATCATCAGGGGCAGCTGCAACTCGACAGCCCAACGAACCTGCTCTTCGAAAGCCAATAGCTGTTCCTGTTCGAACTCACGACTCCAATAGTAGTCGAGGCCGACTTCGCCGATGGCAATACAGTTTACAGTTGACAGTTGACAGTTGACAGTTGACAGTTCTCTCTTCGAGAGTGTGGCGTTGCAATGACAGTTGATAGTTTTCTTAATGGCGGCGAGTTGGTCGCGCCAGTCGGCACGGACTTCCTCGGGATGGAGTCCGAGCATGGGGCGGCAGAAGTCGGGATAGTGGGCGCAGACGTCGAGGACGGTATGGCACGACGGCACATCAATGGCGGGCAGGAAGATAGCCGTACAGCCAGCCTCCCGGGCTCGCTGGATGACGGCATCTCGGTCCTGCGCAAACTCCTCGCCGTCAAGATGACAATGGGTATCGATAAAATTGAGATTTGACAATTGAGAGTTGAGAATTATGATTACTTATTGCGATGCAACAACTCGTCCATGTAGGCGCTGAGGCACTGCTTGCGGTCGTCGGGGACGTTGACCTCAGAGAGGGTCTGGCGGGCCAGGTCGAAGTAATAGTTTATCTTTGCCTCGCAGAGCTGACGGATGCCAATCTCGTCGTAGAGACGGGTGACCTCGGCCACTTTCACATCGCGGTTGAATGTCTTGGCATTGATCCAGCGCTCGAGCTCAGCACGCTGTTTGTCGTTGGCACGGTTGAAGGCATTGATAAGCATGTAGGTCTTCTTGTTCGACGTGATGTCGCCACCAATGGCCTTGCCAAACACCGCTGGGTCGCCATAGACGTCGAGCAGGTCGTCCTGCAGCTGGAAAGCCAGTCCCACCTGTTCTCCCAGACGATAGAGGCGCTCGGCGTCTTCCTGAGGTGCACCGGCCAAGATGGCACCCATCTTCAGCGCACATGCCAACAGAACGGAAGTCTTCAGGCGAATCATCTCAATGTACTCATCCTCGGTGACGTCGTTGCGTGTCTCGAATGCCATGTCGTACTCCTGACCCTCGCCAATCTCGAGTGCCGTCACGGTGAAGAGGTCAAGCACCTGTTGCAATTTGTCGGCAGGGACCTGTGCTACACGCTGATAAGCCAGCACCAGCATGGAGTCGCCCGAGAGGATGGCCTTGTTGGCATCCCAACGACGATGTACTGTCTCGTGGCCTCGGCGCAGGTCGGCATTATCCATCAGATCGTCATGCAAGAGTGTGTAGTTGTGATAGGTTTCCACACCACAGGCAGGCATGAGAATTTCCTCAGGATGCTCGCGCCAAAGGTTATAGCCGAGGAGCATCAGCACAGGGCGGATGCGCTTGCCGCCAAGCGAGAGCACATACTTGACAGGCTCATAGAGCGAAGTGGGTTTGCGGTCGTAAGGCAGGTGGTCGAGATAGTCGTTGACCAGCTGCAGGATTTCGTTGGATGAGAGTTGTTTCATATTGTTTTAATTTATTAATTCAGGATAACGGAATAACGTAATAACGGGATAACGGGATAATGGGATAATGGGATGGCGCTATAGCCTGAAGACCACGGGTATGCACACCTTGGTGCGGCAGGGACGGTCGTTCTGGATGCCTGGCTTCCACTTGGGCATCATGCGGAGGACACGCATCACCTCGCGGTCGCAATCAGGTTGCAAAGCTTTGGTGACATTAATGCCCGATATGTTGCCGTCCTTCTCGACATAGAACACGGCGACCACCTTGCCCTGCACTTTCTGCTGGCGCGCCCTGTCGGGGTAGCGCAAATGCTTGGTAAGCCACTTCATGAACTCGACGGCACCGCCGGGAAACTGCGGAAGCTCCTCGGCCACATGGAAATTGAGCGGATTGTTGGGATCGATGCCCAGCGAGGCCAGCGCCATATCGTCGTCCATGGACTGTTCCAACTCCTTCAGCAGTGCCTCGTCGTCGTCACCCTCAGCCTCGCCTTCCAGTTCCTCATCTTCTGGCTCACTGACTTCCACATTGTCGTCGACCACTCGCAACTGCTCGACCTTCTCGATCTGCTTTTTCTCTATCATCTGACTCATCGTCTCGACGTTCGACATTGGAAACAGGTCGCTTTCGTGAACCATTTCGTTCATGTCGAGGGGGATGAAACCGTCGTTACCGGTAATGGCATTCCACTCCAGCGTCACGTAGAACAAAGCCAGCACAAAGGTCAGCCCCAAGAGGAATCCTGTGGTGCGACGCTGGTCGATATCTGCCCGTTGTGTCTTTTTTTGTTCCATCGGATGACAATAAAATACGTAATACTGCGTTAATTATTATGCAAGGCTGCGATTAAGCGAAGCAAAGAAAACTGGTTTTTTATCTGCTGAGCGTGAGCAGTCTCGCCAAATTTTTGGCAAAGGTACAAAAAAGTTTAGAGTTTAGAGATGAGAGTTTAGAGTTTTTTGTTATCTTTGCAGCACATTTAGGGATTATTAGATGAAAAAAGGTCTTTTAGTCGTCATTTCGGTGCTGTTGTCCGTTGCAAGGATGCAGGCACAAGAGAGCCAGGAGGTGTACAGCTTCCTGCGCTTACCCGTCAGTGCTCACGTAGCAGCATTGGGAGGCGACAATATTACAATTACTGACGATGATGCCACGTTGATTTTCCATAACCCGGCACTGATATGCGGTGTGAGCGACAAGAGCATCAACCTGAACTTCATGACCTACATGGATGGAGCGAAAACCGCTTCAGCCTCGTTTGTGAAGGCTTATAAGGAGCGTGCCACATGGGGTGTTGCCGCACAATACATGGATTATGGCACGATGAAGCAAACGACTGTGGACAATGTCGAGACGGGTGATTTCTCAGCCCGTGACATTGCCTTGTCGGGAACGTTTACCTACTTGTTGTCCGACCGTATCAGCGGCGGTATCACGGGACGTTTCATCACGTCGCACATTGCCAGCTACAGCTCGGCAGCTGTTGCCGTAGACCTGGGAGTGAACTATCAGGACGCTGATCGCGGATGGTCGCTGTCGGCCGTCGCCAAGAATCTGGGCGGACAGATCAAAGCCTACGAAGACGATTTCGAGCGCATCCCCCTCGACTTGCAGATTGGTGTCACCAAACGGCTCATCGGTTCTCCGCTTCGACTTTCTGGTACCCTGTCGCGACTGAACAACTGGGACCAGGGATTCATCAAGCATCTGGCTGTCGGTGCTGATTTGCTGTTGGGCGAGAACATCTACGTGGCGGCAGGTTATAACTTCCGTCGTTCGAGCGAGATGAAAATTGCCGACGGTGAGGGCGAGAGCAATCATGGTGCTGGTCTGTCGTTGGGTGCCGGATTGCAATTGCAACGCTTCAAACTGCACGTGGCCTATGCCAAATACCACGTGTCGGCATCGTCATTGCTAATTAACGTCAGTTATTCGTTATAACGTCATAACGGGATAACGAAAAAAGAAAAAACGAAAAATATGAAAAAGATTACCATCGCTATTGACGGCCATTCGTCGTGCGGCAAGAGCACGATGGCCAAGGATATTGCCCGCGAAGTGGGTTATGTATATGTAGACACTGGCGCTATGTATCGCAGTGTGACGCTCTATGCCCTGCGTCACAATTTGTTTAACGAAGATGGCAGCGTGAAGACCAGCGAGCTTGAGAAAGAGATGGATCATATCCGGATTTCGTTCCAGTTCAATGCCGAGGCAGGCCGTCCAGATACCTATCTGAACGGTGAGTGCGTAGAGAAGGAAATCCGTTCACTGGAAGTCAGCAATCACGTCAGTCCGATTGCCGCCGTACCGTTTGTCCGAACCGCGATGGTTGCCCAGCAACAGCAGATGGGTAAGGACAAGGGTGTGGTGATGGACGGTCGCGACATCGGTACCACCGTATTTCCGGATGCCGAACTGAAGGTTTTTGTCACAGCATCGGCCCAGGTGCGTGCCCAGCGTCGCTACGACGAGTTGAAGGCCAAGGGCATGCCTGCCGATTTCGACGACATCCTGAAGAACGTTGAAGAGCGTGACTACATCGACTCGCACCGTGAGGTATCGCCATTGAGGCAGGCCCCAGATGCTATTCTGCTCGACAATAGCGAGATGACCATTGCCGAGCAGAAGGATTGGTTGATGCAGCGCTTTAACGAAGCGGTTGGCCTAACGCGTTGAACCGTTGATTGTCTTTTACAATCACCAACCGGCCTTTTTCCACCACTTTGATGTTACATCCCTGTAGGGTATGATCCTGAAGGGGATGGATGCTTGTCGTCTCTCCCCGATGCTCGTAAGGACCGATGTCACGAGCCTGACCAGTTACCGTGCGTTGCAGGAATGGGAACTCAGCCACCAGCTCCAGCCACACATCGTTAACGTTGTCGAGCTCTTCATTTCCCTGGTCAATCAGCTTGCTGTCGCTGGCCGGACGTCCAAATCTGCGAGGCATGCCTCCGTAGATGTCGCGTGGATTCAAGGCATCATCCTCATCGAGCGACACGAAGTCGTCGTAGCCTACACCTGTCACCACATGATTGGTCCATCCATCTTTCGACATCAGTGATGCCAAGGCATTATAGTCGTCATAGCCCACACAGATTTCCTGTTTACCCAGACAGACATTGTTATAGAACTTTGTGTTTTCATCCGAGCCACCTGACTCAAACATGAAGTCGTAGCTGTTGTTGAAGCCCAGACAGCCCACCAGTACGTGACCGCCCTTATGGCTGTTGCAGTCGAAACCCTTCACAGAACTGCTCTTGTTACAGCCAAAAGCGATGCAGTTAAAAGCATAGTGGATGCCCTTAGAGTTGCCACCCTCACCGTTGCCGCCAAGTTTGATACCATTGCCGTTGCCCGAGAACGATGCTGATGTGTCAAGGTATTCCTTTACCCACTGGTGGTCTTCCGGCTTACCGGATTCCCATGCCCAGCATTCAGCAAGGATGACCGAGTAATCGGTCTCGTAAAGGTCCCAGGCATCGTCACTGTTATGCCACGCACGGCAGCGGATGAAGCGGTTACCGATGCCGTTGTGCATCTTGCAGGCAAAGCCATCAGCATCACTGCCATAGTTGGCATCGCAGTCGCAGTTGTGATGTGAGTCGCAGTCGATGATATCGTTGTAAGCACAATAGCTGCCATCGTTGCTGCTGATGCCAGGGTGGGTATCGCTGAACTTATGTCCGAAGCCCAGTTGTAGACCTGTGTCGAGGTTATAGGAGAACTCGCAACGCTCAATGCGGTTGTGGTTGCCTTCCAGTTTGATGGCATTGTCAGCTGCGTGCATGATATGGATGCCGAAAATGATGTGGTAGTCGCCAGAGAGCAGAATGCCGCGGTCGCCGACGTTAGCGGTCTTGCGGTTGCAGTCAAGTAGTTGCTGCTCGAAATCGAAGACAGGTTTCTCGCCGTCAGCACAACGGATGACGATGGGTTCTGCTTCTGTTCCCATCTTGTTCATGCGGACGGTAAGTTTGCCATCAGTGCCATACTTGCTGATTTTATAGGTACCACCCTTACAGATAATGTGGTCGCCAGCTTGTGCTGCTGCGTAAGCTACGGCTATATTGAACCAAGGTTTATCCTCTGAACCGTCACCTGTATTATCGTTGCCGTCGGGTGATATGTAATAGGTGTTCTTGGCTGCGGGGAAAGGCTTGGTGGGTACCCATACGCCCTCAGTGATATAGGTGGGATCATCATCTACAGGAGTGGCGTTAACCGATTTGATGGTTATTTTCGTCACATAAGTATTGCTGGAACTTCCCACAAAGCGAAAGCGCACGTTCGTCTTTTCGTCGAGCCCTGTCTTGGCACTGTAAGACTTAGCGCCGGAGCCACCGGAAGAAATCTCGGCCAGTTGCTGCCACGCTCCGTAATTGACGGAATAACTGATAACCAGTTTGTTGCTGCCACCAGAGCCCCATTCGACAGCAATCTTGCCAGGATCATCAATGGCAGGAGTAATCAGATAAGAACTTGTACCGTTGGAGAATGTGAACTGCTTCGCTCCATTATTCTCCTTCATCTCCATCTTCAATGCCTCCCAGTCGCCAGAAGGCAACGACAATGTTACGGCACCATTACTGCCTGTGCCATACTTGCCTTTAGGCAGCGTGGAGAAATCCTCTGAAAAATCGGCTGCCTGAGCCGTGAAGGCACAGAGCAGCAACGTGATACATGAAATGATTTTTTTCATAATGATTTTATTTAATGGTTTGTCCTTGCATGTTGTAGCGAACACCATCCTTTAGGATGACGATACGTCCGTTCTTTATCAGTTTCAGCGTTTGTCCCTGGTGCGTTTGGCCCTGGAGAGTCTGAATGCCAGTAGCCGTCCCGTCGGGAACAGTGACATACATCTCATAGATGCGGGCGCCGCCATTGGCACCATTCTGCTGGAACGTGATGCTGCGAACCTTCATACGCTCGGCATCGGTGTTGAGACCTAAGAGGTCCAGCACATCGAATTCGTAGGCGCCCTTCTTGTATTTCTCTGTGGTAACGCTCTTCTCCGAACCGTCTTCCAGAATGCAGGAAATCTTAAACTGACGGCCACCGGTGAAGTAAACGTGCAGGAAGTACTTCAGCACGCCCTGACTGAGATTCAACTTCATGCCGCCATTGCTCTCGCCCAGACAAACAGCACCCTTGTCGTAACCCGAGGCGGACTCTTCCTTTGCAGGGTCAATATAGGTGTCGCCCTTGAGGTGTGTGCCATCGCTGGTGGCACTGGTATTGTCGCCTTGGATAAGTTCAAGCACTCCCTGCAGATAGGCAGGCAACTCGGCATCCTGGAATTTATACCAGCCCTCTGTCAGTTCCTTATAGGGAGTGACCAGCGTAATGATACCTGTTGTGACATAGTCCTTCACGCCCGATTCCCTATCGCCGGAAACCGTCAGCTTGAAGGTGCCTTCAGCTGTCGGAATACCACTGATGGTTACCGTCTTGGCCGTAGCATTGTAGTCGTAAGACAGGCCGGCAGGCAGGTCCTCTACGACGGCACTGGTAGCCACGTCATTCAGTTCATACACGATATCGGAAATGGCATGTCCCATAATAACCTCCTGCGATGAATTGGCGGTCTTGCACTTCACTTCAATCTTTCCGGGAATAGGCAGATCCACGGGAACGCCGTCGGTCTCGAAGGCACCCAGGTCGGGAGCAGCATCATTATAACGGATAAAGAGGTCGTCGGCAGTGATATACTCCAGACCGGCTGCCGCACACTCAGCCTCTGTCATCTTACGGGCAGGAGTGTAGTTCCAGATGGGTGTTCCCATGTCCTTGAAGATGCTGTTTGGCTTCAGACGGGCGAAATTGTTATTGGGCAGCGAGCCGTCAGCCTCACGGGGAGCCATGAAGTCTGCCACGCTCAGCGACAGGAACTCACCCGAATGGTCTTTGGTGACAATCTGGGTCTTTCCCTCCTTATAGCCTTCCTTGATAGGGCTGCAGCCATCGATTTCCAGCCAGGAGCAGAATTCGGTATCAGGGTCCATATAGCCGGGTTTGTCGGGCGACAGGAATTCGTGATTGCCCACTGCCACGCCATTCTTCTCAGCGGTAGCGCCCCAGCCAATACAGTTGCGGAGCGTCATCGGACCATACTTAAACTCGGTGGGGAAGCGGTAGTTGTACTCATTGCCCCAGGCAGTACAGTTGATGACATACATGCCTTCATAGGCATTGTTCTGGTCGAAGCCCTTATGCAGGTTGTCGAACGCCACGCAGTTAGTCACCACGTGGGCACCCACCGACTGTGGGAAGGCAGCACCGCCGGCACTGCCGCCACCACCCAGTTTGAAGCCATTGCCGTTCTTCCCCTCGCTGCCATCCTTCATATAGCCGGCATGGTAAGCCCAGCACTGGTCTATCACCACGGGATGATAGGTCATGTAGAGATCCCAGTTGTCGTCGGAGTTCGTCCACGCACGGCAGCCGTGGAACTCTGTACCCGGTCCAGGGAACAGCTTCACGGCAAAACCATCGGCATCGCCGCCGTCATCGCTTCCACTGAACGACTTGGTGTCGGCATTCTCGTAAGCGTCACAGTTGATGACCTTGTTATAACGGCAATAGGTGAAGTTGGGGTTGAATTCCGGCGTGCCACTGACGGGGAACGACTTGGTTTCCTCGATGCTGAAGTCCTTGAACATGCCGATCTGCAGACCCGTATCGTTATTCCAACGGAACACGCAGCGTTCGACGATGTTGTACGAGCCTTCAATCTTCATGCCATTGTCCTTGGCATTTTGCAGCACCAGGCCATAGAATGTCCAGTAGTTGGCCAGATGGTTCACATAGATACAGCGCGCCTGCTTGAACTCTATCTCAGAAGCAGGATTCATGTTTGTTCCGTCGATGATGACTTTGCCTACAGCTTCTTCCGGCCATGCACGCATCTCGCAGCGAAGGTCTTCAGTAGTGGCAAGGGCAGGAATCTTGAGGCGCTTGGTGATGTTGTAGTTGCCCTCATGAATCAGGATACGGTCGCCAGGCTTGACGATGTCAAGGGCTTTTTGAATGGTTTGTAATGGTGTGGTCTCAGAGCCGTCGTTGGCATCGTTACCACTGGTTGCAACGTGGATGTCATTGGCTGATACGGACACACTTGCCAGCATCAGCAGACCGACAATCAATGATTTGGTAGTAAAATTTTTCATTCGTTTGTTTGTAATTTAAGTAGTTTATATGTCTTTGTTCTATTTTTGGCAGTTACCCGCTATAGTCACCCGCTATTTTGTCACGGCATTGTTCCATCAGCCACTTGGGAGTACTGGTGGCACCACAGATGCCAACGGTCTGAATGCCTTCGAGCCACTGACGGTCAATCTCCTCAGGTCCCTCGATGAGATGCGTGTTGGGATTGACGCGCAGGCACTCGTTGTAGAGCACCTTGCCATTGGAACTCTTTCGTCCGCAGACAAAGAGTATCAAGTCGTGCTTGGTGGCAAACTGCGAGATGTTGGGCATGCGGTTGGCCACAGAACGGCAGATGGTGTCGAAACTCTGGAACGTAGCCTCGGGCGAGATGTGTTGTTGGATGTACGCTATGATGCGATGAAACTCGTCGAGCGACTTGGTGGTCTGCGAGTAAAGATAGATGTCGCGCGAGAAGTCCAGTTTCGTCACCTCGTCGACATTCTCAATGACAATGGCGTCGGAATGTGTCTGACCCACGAGCCCCAATACCTCGGCGTGACCTTTCTTGCCGAAAATCACGATTTGTGGAGCATTCTCACTTCTCACTTCACACTCCTCACTCCTCGACTCGTCATACTTTTTCTTGATGCGTTTCTGGAGTTGCAACACCACAGGACAAGTGGCATCAATGATTTCTATGTTGTTGCGACGAGCCAGCTCGTAGGTCTCAGGGGGTTCGCCATGAGCCCGCAACAGCACCTTCACATCATGCAGCTCGCGAAGGTCGTCGTGATTGATGGTGATGAGTCCCATAGCACGCAGGCGCTCACACTCCATACCATTGTGTACGATGTCGCCCAAACAGTAAAGCCGGTTTCCCTTGGCCAGTTCCTCTTCTGCTTTCTGGATGGCTGTGGTCACTCCAAAACAGAAACCACTGCCGTTGTCGATTTCAATCTGTAACTTAGACACGGATTCAATATTATTTTTTAGACACTGATTTGACAGACGGGACTGATTCAAACTGATTTCTTTAACTCACCGAAATAGAGGTCGAGCAGTTGTTGCGCTGCGGTGAATGAAGTCTGTTCACCACCCAAGACACTCTGTTCGGCACCTTGTAACGACTGCCGAATCAGCGGGTTGTTATAGAAACTGAGGCGCAGGTGTTCGTTGATGCTCTCGTACATCCAGTATTTCGACTGTTCGTTACGACGATAGTTGAAATAGCCGTTCGCCCTGACGAAATCGATGTACTCGTAGATCATGTCCCAGATTTCCTTGACGCCATAGCCGTAGAATCCGCTGTAGCACAACACCTTGGGTAACCACCCGCTCTCAGGCATGGGAAAGAAATGCAACGCGTTGCGGAAATTGGTGGCTGCCATGTGGCACTTGTCGACATTGTCGCCATCACACTTATTGATGACAATGGCGTCACAGATTTCCATAATGCCGCGCTTGATGCCCTGAAGATCGTCGCCTGTACCAGCCAACTGGATGAGCAGGAAGAAGTCGACCATCGAGTGACAGGCCGTCTCGCTCTGACCAACACCCACCGTTTCGACAAAAATCTTGTCGAAACCCGCTGCTTCGCAAAGAATGATGGTCTCGCGTGTCTTGCGGGCTACGCCACCCAGCGAACCTGCCGTAGGACTAGGGCGGATGAAGGAGTCAGGATGTACGCTGAGCTTCTCCATACGCGTCTTGTCACCCAGAATACTACCCTTCGAACGCTCCGACGATGGGTCGATGGCCAGCACAGCCAGCTTCCCGCCTTTCTCTTTCAGCACGTGGATGCCAAACTCGTCGATACTCGTCGACTTGCCTGCACCGGGAACACCGCTGATACCCACGCGAATGGAGTTGCCGCTATAGGGCAGACACTTGTTGATGACTTCCTGAGCTTTAGCCTGATGATCGGGATTCACACTCTCGACCAGCGTCACAGCCTGCGAGAGAATGGTAACATCGCCTTTGACGATGCCCTCGACCATTTCTGCGGCAGAGAGTTCGCGACGGCGAATGCGTTGGCGCTTCAGATAGGGATTGATGATACTGGGCTGCTCGACGCCACTATTGACCTGCAAACCTGCGTATTCTGAACTATTCTCGGGATGTTCCATATAAAATTAGGAATTATGAATTAGGAATGTGGAATTATTCTCGCTTCGCTTCGATACACTCAACATTATTATTTTGAATTGATGGTGATGACAATCTTAGCCTTGTTGGGGTCGTTGGTAATCATCAGGATTCGAGGACGCGTACGCACTTTCAGCAAATCGTCGCGCATGGCGGTAATCTTCAGTTTGGCGTACTCGCCCGGCATCAGACGGCTCTTGTTCAACGAGATCTTCAGACCGCCAGTAAACATCTGCAACGCTGAAATCACCAGCTCCGACTTACCAATATTGACGATGTCGATGACCTCCGTCTTTTTCGATTTACCTTCAAACTGGATGTCCACAGAGTCATTCGACAACTGGATGCGGGCTGGGTTCGTCATCTTCTCTGGGAACGAGGGCAGCAACACGGCCGACACCCCGATTTCACGATCAGCGCGTACCTTTTCTCCAACGTGGCTGGCCATATAGACCGTAGTCTGTGTCAGTCCGTAGTCGTGCAACTTGGCGGAATTGAGTCTTACCGTCATCACGCCTTCCTCGCCAGGCTGTAGCTTCTCGGGCTGCATCAGGGCGGTGAGGTAGGGGGGCAAGTGCAACAGGTTGGGCTCAAAATCCTGTGAGCCATGATTATAGAGGTGCAATTCCTGCACGGGCTGGTCGCCACGATTGACGTCGTCAAACTCCAAATCCGTCTTGTCGAGTCGCAATGTACCCATCGCCACCGGATAGTTGCCCGACAGGTCGACATAATGCTCCAACACGACACCCTTCATCATCAGGTATAGGGGCTTCTTCGTCCCGTTGCTGATGACGGCCGCCTGCTGGTTGAAGTGTCCCAACTGGCGGGCATCGTAGGTCAGGGTGATCTGGAACTTTTCGTTGCCGCCTATCTCGCCTTTCGGATATTCCACGGCGACACAATGACAGTCGGGCTTCACCGCCTCGATTTTCAGACGGCGATTGCTCTTGTTGCGCAACTCGAAGGTTGCCGTGATGGGTTTCTGGTATCCCGTGCGCCCCACATCGACAATGGCATTCTCCGCTACCAGCTTCTGTGCAAAGCAAGTGACAAGTGATAAGTGATAAGTGATAAATATCACTATCACCTTCATCCACTTCATTACATTTACTTTCTTATTATATGTTGTTCTTTTCATTTTCACTTATCACTCATCACTTATCGTTTATCACTTTTAAAAACCACCGACGGCGCTGTGGCACGATATTCTGGTGCATAGGCACACTGAACGGTGCATGTACCGCTCTCATACTTTCCCGCGCGGTCAACATAGTATTCGGTCTCTATGACGTGCTTGCCCTTCGACAGACCATAATAATAGTAGTTCGTGGCGTAGTCCTTGGGCGACACATAGGCGCCGTTCTGATAGCCGGAAAGCTGCTTGACGGGTTCCATGCAGGCAGCACGGCGGTCGACAACCTGTACGAAGTCGAGGTCGCGGGTGCACTCTATGGTGATGCGAACCTTGATGCGGTCGCCGACCTTCATACTAGTCGTACTAGGTGTACTAGTCGTACTAGTCATACTAGGTGTACTAGTCGTACTAGTCATACTAGGAATACTAGTAAGCACCTCGCGCTTCACGGTGATGCCGCTCTGCGACTGTTCTATCTCCGACGTCTTCTGGAAGAACTGTGCATAGACGGCACCCCACGATGTTCCTTCTGAGGTCTTCGTGGCGGTGAAGGTCTTGCCCTTCGGTTCCTGGATGGCGGTCTTCACATAGCCCAGTCCGGCGGTGGCCTGAGGCAGTTCAACGGGATTGCCGTCGATGGCGAGGACTGACGGAGCGCCTTGGGTGTTCAGCGTGTTCTGATTGCCGTTCAGGAAGGCGTAGATGGCGTTCGTGCTGTTGATGGGCGTGTCCCACATCTGGGTGCGCTTCTCCTGCAGCAGCCAGCGGCGCATCTCGTCGACCGTCTCCTTATCCTTGGGCGTCACAGCCTGAATAGCCTCAATGGCGGCCACCTCCGTAGGAATCTTGTAGTCGTACCACGAATAGGAGGCACGCGGCGTGTCGTAATAGCGGCCCATTTCCTCTGTATAGACGGTATATTCCTTCAGGCTCTGCACATATTCTGCCGCACGCTTCGTCTCACCATGCTGGGCGAGAACGATGGCTGTCAGGGCTTTCTCGTAGATGGTCTGACGCTTGATGTCCTTCTTCAGCAGGGTGATGAGATAGTCATTAGCCGTCTTCACCTCGTTATCCAGCTGACGACCGTCGATGGCACAGAGATACAACCAGCGCAGGGCGGTGAACGACGGGAACGTGGGCTTGTAGCCTTTCTTCTCCCGCTTCTTCATCTCCTTTACCAAGTCGACCATCTCCTTGCCGATATATTTGAAGGCCTTGTCCTGCATCTGCTTCGTGTCGTTTTGCATGCCTGCCATGCGGTTCAGACGGAACATCATCTCCTCGATGGCCACCGTGATGTAGGTGCTGCCCTGCATGCCGGGATACCACGAGAACGAGCCGTCGGGGTTCTGCAACTTCTGCAGCTTCGCAACTGCCGTTTCCAGACGGCTGGCAATACCATTCTCGTCGAAGAAGTCGGCCAGACGCTGTTTCTGTTCACTTTCACGGTCAGCGTCCTGCACCCAAGGCGTCTCAGTCAGAATCAGGTCCTTCAGTTCTTGGTTTTTCTCTAATTGAGAATTGAGAGTTGAGAATTGAGAATTATGATTACTTTCCTGCTTCCACAGATCGAAGGTTTTCTTTACCTGGGGACTTTGTGCCAGCAGGCTCTTCGCCAGCAGGTTGCTATAGTAGGATGCGGCCTGGTCGATGGCGCTGTGCTCACAGGGTTGTCCCAATACGGGCAACGACTGCACCATCATCCATGCCGGATTGTTCGTATATTCTATGGTCAGCTTCTGCTGCGTGGTACCCTGCGGGAAGAGCTTCGTCAGGTCGATGGTCTTCACGCCCGGCTCGTGCTGGGTGTAAGGAACGGTCTTGGTGACGTACTCCTTGTCGGGCAATACGGGCAGATAGTGCTGTTCACCGTCGCTAAAGCCTTCACCTACCACGCTGACCTTACAGATCAGCAGGGAAGTTCCAGAGAGTCCGGATTGTCCGGCGTCAACGGAGAACATTACTGAGCCCGTCTTGCCGGCCTCTACGCTGATGGGCTGTTCCTGCGTATAGACGACCTTTTCCGTTTCTGCATCCAGCAGTTGCAGCTTGGCCTTTCCGTTAACCGTATGCTCGCCCGTGTTGAAGATGCGTGCTGAGATTTGTGCCTCGTCGCCCATACGGACAAAGCGCGGCACGTTGGGCTGAATCATCACGTCCTTCTTGGCCACAGCCTCGCCCTCTATGTTGCCATACAGCATGTCGGCACTATTGGCCACACCCATGAATCGCCATGTGGTCAGACTCTCGGGCAGCGTGAACTTCATCACCACCTGACCCTGCTCGTCGGTCGTCAGCTGCGGATAACAGAAGGCGGTTTCATTTAGGTTCTCGCGCATCTGCACGTTTTCTTCCTGCTGGGGTTCCTCCGAGTCGCCATTCACTACGACCTCTTCGAGAGCGGCTTCATCGTTTCCTGCAGCGCCTATGGCTCTGGCTTCTGCCATCGGTGCTGCTGTTTCATACACCGCTCCGTCTTCCATCATGGGTGCTGCAGCATTGGCTTTCAGCATCATTCGGCCGCGACTACTACCTACCATCATCGGACGAAGATAGGCAATATACTCCGGATAGACGCTATCGTCGAAATGACTGAACGCCCAGCCGTTTACCTTCAGAGGCGTCTGGTAGCGCTGCGAGGCATACCACGACAACTGGTTGGCACCGCGGAACTGCCACGACGTAGAAGGCTGAGGCAGATAATTCGTGGGCGAGAACGACCATTGGTGCTGTTTAATCTGGTCGAGGCTCTTGTCGTAGAGCACTGCCATCAGCGAGGCGTCAGCCGGTGTGCTGTCGGGATTCACGATGCGCAGGCGCCACTCTTCCTGCTGACCGGGAGTCAGTCGGTCGCGGAAGGTTTCCCACGTCAGTCGCAGCCGCTTGTCGGGCATCGGACGCCGGATGGTCTGCTGGTGCCTGTAACACTGTCCGTCCTTCACCCAGGCATAGGTAATGAGCAGGCCGTTGCCATATTCTTCCTTATAGGTGAATTTCCGGTTCAGCAGCTCGGCATTCTTCTTCACTACACCACTTTCTATCACCTTGTCACCGGCATAGATGCCATAGACGATGTGGAGGTCGGGATCGCTGGAACCTACCTGTACGGTGACGGGCTTGCCGTCGCTGGGGAACTGGCTGTCCGACACATAGAACCAGTCGTGGGTCTTGGTGGCGGGCTTCTTGTCGTCAAGTCCAAAGACCACGAAAGTCATGTCTATCGAGTCGTTTTCACATACTGCTTCCAGACGGTGTTCGCCGCTCTTTAATTGAGAATTGAGAATTGACAATTGACAATTGGCTGCCGCCTCTTTCCATTTGCCGCCGTCGAGGCGGTATTTTACTGTACCCTCAATGGTCTTTCCTGCTGCATTATAGCGCGAAAAAGTCACCTCGGGCAGTTGGTCGCTGCGCACCTTTTGCGGCAGGTCGCAGGTCAGCGCCGTGGGTTTCGTACCCAGCGGCAGGGTCAGCGCGCCGTGGTGTGTCTCACCAGCCACGTCCGTCACGTCGGCTTCTACTACGAAATGGTAGTACATGCGGGCGTTCTTCACGTCGTCAGGCAACACGAGGGGGACATCGGCCAGGAACGTGCCGTCGTCGCCGGTCGTGGCCTCGCCTTCGTTCACCGTCTCTTCCTGCAGTCCGCGTCCGAAATAGCCGCTCTGCCAGTACCACGAATAGCTCATCCACCAATAGGCCACGCGGCGCTTCACCGTATATTTGACCTTGGCATCCTGGATGGGCACGCCGGCATAGCTCAGGGCTTTACCCTGTGCACGCACCGTGTCGCCAGCCTGATACGACTCCTTATAGTCCTGGAATTCCACCTGGAATGTTGGGCGCTTGTATTCTTCTACGCTGATGCTTGTCGATTGGGTGTTGGCACGCACGGTGAACCGTCCGTTCAACAGACCGTTTGGCAGGGTGAACTCGGTGGCACACTTGCCATAGCGGTCGGTGGTCAGCTGCTGCTCGCCCACCACCTTGTAGTTGGCGTCGCGCAGTTCGAAGTTGACGCGCTTGCCCTCGACGGCCACGTTGTCCAACGCCGACTGCTCCTTCCACACAATGGCCGTGACGTGCACCGTCTGGCCTGGGCGGTAGATGCTGCGGTCGGTAAACACGTTGGTATGCTCCGAATGATATTCCCGGCCGTAGTAAGTGTATCGCCCGTAGGCATTCATCGGGGGATTATAGGCGTCGCTCTGGGTCGTGGCAAACAGTTCCGACGGCGTGCGCCCGTCAAACTTGCAAATCACCTCGCCCTGTTGGTTGCAGGTCAGATTTTCCGTCTTTGCGGACTCTTTCCATCCGGCGCGATACGACAAGCGCAGGGTGGCGTGGGGGATGGGCTGTCCCGTTGCGGCGTCCACCACCACATAGCGCACCTGGTTCTCAGGCATGGATTGCGACAGCACCCTCACACCCGACACAAAGTATAGTGCACGCGACGTCTCCGTCTGCGGTGACGTGAATTCTATCAGATAGACGCCGGGCTGTAAACCTGCCAACAGCAAGGAGTCCTCGAACGTCTCGTAGTCAGGATGACCTGTAAACTGCAGCGTCTTCGTCAGGTCGGTCCGAATCTTCATGTGCGACTTGATTTTCTTGTAGTCCGTTTCAACGTTCGGGCTCAGCTCGGTGTCACCCTTCAATGTCGTCTCGTAGACGCTCATCGTCAGCGACTGGATGTTTCTGAGCGACTCCAACCTGACGGTCTGCGGTTTCTGGGGAATGCCTATATGCTCAGGCATCTTGGCGGTAAACGTCGGACGCGTCATGTCGCGCTCCATGTTCCTGAACCAGTTGGCACGTTTCCAGTCGCCCCACTTCGTCAGCGACTCGCGCAGGTAACCGATGCGCTGGGCTACGGTATAGTGCTCGCCGTCCATCAGCTCAAAACGCTTGATGGCCAGTTCGCAGGCCTCGGGCAGGTCGCCATAGACGGTTATCAGCGAATCCAGCCACTCCAGGCGCTCTCTATCGTCTTTCCACTTTCCACTTTCCACCACATTTACTGCCGTCAGACAGGCTGCCTTCCGGTTGCCCGCCTTCGAATAGTATTCGTGCAGCCACTGCCAGGCATCCAGCTCGCGGCCAACCACGCTCAGCAGGTCGTTATTATAATAGGTCTTGCTGTCCTTGCCGGTGACGACGAAGGGCTCATACGGGTCTGTCTGCACCTGAGCCAGCACCTCGGGGTGTTCCATAGCCTGCTGGCGATAAGACTGAGCCTTGTCGGCGGCATCCTCGCCCAGCCAGCGGCTATTGTTCTCGTACACCTTCGACAGCACGGTATAGTAGACGGCCTTCAGCGCCACGTCCTTGGCGTTTCTACCTTCCACTTGTTGCTCCAGCCGTTTCACGGCAGGCAGCAGCGAGTCGGGAGCCACTTCGGCCTGCAGCTTCGACGTCAACAGCGTCGCCTTCAGCAACTGACCGTAGTCACCGGCTTTCTGAGCCTTCGCCTCTATCTTCTGCAGGTGTTCCATAGCGGTCTTGGGCAGGTCTTTGTCCTGAGCCTGCTCCACCTGTTTCCACAATTCCTGATATGTCTGACTGAATATTCCCATGGGCACGAGCAGCATCGCTGCCATCATGATTAACAGTTTCTGTTTCATACACGCGATAATTAATATGGGACAAAGGTAGTGTAAACTGAGCGAAATGCAAAATAAATTAAGATTTATTATCGTTTATCACTTATCGTTTATCACTTATCACTTCTCACTTATCACTTATCACTTATCGTTTATCACTTCTAAATATAACGCTCTGCACGATGCCGCGAACGGCCAGATACAGCAACATCGATAGCCACAATCCGTGGTTGCCCATGACCGGCATCAGCCACACGACGCCAGCCAGAAACACCACACTGGCCACCGCTGCCGACACCAGCATGCCGCGCGTCTGGGTAATGCCGATGAAGATGCCGTCCCACACGAAAGCCGCCACACCGGCCACGGGAATCAGCCACGCCCACCACACATATTCACGGGCGGCCTGCACCACCGTCTCTTCGTCGGTCAGCAGTCGCAGGAAGGGCATTCCGCCCACGACGTACAGCGTCGTAAACAGCACCGTCATACCTGCTCCCCACATAAACAGCCTGCCCACCACTTCGCGGAAGGCCTTGTTGTCGCGGGCTCCCCAGAATCGGCCGCACAATGCCTCGCCGGCATAGGCAAAACCGTCCATGATGTACGAGAATAACAGGTATAGCTGCAACAGCAATGCGTTGACTGCCAGGATGGTAGCGCCCTGCCGGGCTCCTGCCGACGTGAAGTACAGGTTCACCGCCACCAGACACAGCGTCCGCAAAAAAATGTCGCTATTCACGCGCAGAAAGGGGATGAACTCCTTCAGCGAGCATAGTCTGATGGTTATATACCTGCGGTAATACCTCACCAGCATCGCCATTGCCATCAGCAGCCCCGCATACTGAGCCACGACGGTTCCCAGCGCCACGCCTTCCACCTTCATGCCCAGCCCGTAGACCAACGCCAGCGATGCCACGATGTTCACCACGTTCTGCGAGATGCTGATTACCATTGGCAGTCGCGTGTTCTGCATGCCGATGAACCACCCGCTCAGCCCATACAGTCCCAGCATGGCGGGAGCTCCCCACACCACGATATGATAATAGGTCACCGCCAGCGGGCGCACATCGTCTGTGGGACCGATCAGCCATAGCATCACGTCGCGCAACGGCACTTGCAACAGCAGAATCAGTAGGGCAATGGTCATCGCCACCGTCTGCGAACGCACCAGCAGCGAGCGCATCTCCTGCAGGTCGCGCCGTCCGCGGGCCTGTGCCGTCAGTCCGCTGGTTCCCATGCGCAGGAAACCGAACACCCAGTACACTAGGTTGAACACCATCGACCCCACGGCAATGGCTCCGATGTATGTGGCGTTGCCCATGTGGCCCACGATGGCCGTGTCCACCAGTCCCAGCAGCGGAACGGTGATGTTCGTCACAATGGCCGGCAGCGCGATTTTCAGAATCTGTTTGTCTCTCTGATTCATTTCCTTTGCAAAAATACGAAAAAAACCGGACTAACCCTGTAGTCAGTCCGATTTTTTTTCATTTTTTCATTCTTAGACTACGCTCCTTCGAAGCCGCTCGGGTCGTCGGCACCACCGTCGCTCTTCACGAACTGCTTCGTGGTCACCTGGCTGCTCTGACCGTCCTTGATGGCGATGGCCTTCAGGGTTACCGACGAGCTCACGGTGATGGCCTCGGTATACAGCGTGCTGCTGGCCGTGGGCGTAGACCCGTCCGATGTGTAGCGAATCTCAGCGCCGTCAGGACCGCTCATGGTCACCTGCGTCGACGTGGTGAATGCCGCGTTACCATTGATGCTCGGAGCCGCTACGCCAGTGGTGATCGACCCGCTACCACCGTTGTTGCCACCATTACCAGAACCGCCACTACCATTGGAATTCGTGCCGCCATTATTGGAACCACCATCCGTATAGCTGGTTGTGGAACTACCATTGAGGATACGTTCCATACCGACAGGATAGGTCGCAATGGCTTGAGCATAAGTTGGGGTGGCATTCTGTACATCAAACTGTGCATTGCTGCGATGCCAGTTGCCATTTACCTGACGTGAAGCAATAGCTACCATATACGTGTTTTCGGTAGTCGCATCCCCAGCAAGCTCAGGCTTCATGTGAACGTTGAGCGACAATCCAGAGGTACCGAAAGCAGCTGTTGCATCATTAACATCTCCAAAGACGTCAATGTCAAATGATTCCAGGACGGTTTCGCCTTGTTTGTAGGTGAAGCGCACTGCTCCGAAACCATAGCTGCCATTTCCCTTTGGATACATGATGGCAATGGTACACGTGTCCTTGAAGTTTTTACATCCCATGGAGTCTGTAATGTCTGCAATGCTGTTACCTGCTGCTACATCAATGGAAATCTGTTTGTTCGCTGCATCGACACTCAGAATGTCTGCTTCAGGACATGAGTCTGGGAGCGAACCTTTAGAAATGATGTAACTACCGGGCACAAGACCGGAGTCTTTGTACTTGCTAAAGCCAAAGAAACCATTCTCATACTCCTTGCAGATGCGTAGCTGCTTTAGATTCTCTGACATAAAAGTACGCATGCACTGCATGCCTGCAGTAACGTCCTCAAAAGAGTGATTACAAACCGACTTCATGGCTCCATAGGCTGTACCGATAGTTCCTACCATACAACGCTGAGTCATCTGAGCCGGTGTGCGAGGATTCTTGGGAGCCAAAACACGATCTTTCGTGATTTGACTTCCGTCAACTATACTGAAAGTGAGTGACTTGGTGCTGCCTTGACGCAGACCGAAATAATTGGCAGATTTTGCCATAATTGTAATAAGCGATGTTTTTTAAGCACTTACTCAGCAGTTAAACATACCTTTATGATAGTTTCTAGACCTTGAAGTAACCTTGAATTAACCTTGAATTAACCTTTAATTACTCTTGAGGTTCGTCTGCCTCGTTTCTGGCTATCATCGACGCTGCAAAAGTACGGCTTTTTTTCTATGGTCGTGTCGAGGTAAGAAAAATACTAACTTGGAGGTAGGTTAGTATTTTCCTGTACTAAGTAGTTTTCTTAAAAAATCACTTTTTTAGCCTGATTTCCAATCCGATTTTTATCAGTTGACTATTAATTTTAGTGATGTGGTCGTCAGGGGTCTTACTACTAATGTACGGGTCTGTAATGAAGTTCTGGCATGTTTGAATAGGAATTTCTGTGATTATACTCATAATTGCGGCAGCCAATTTTTTATTCCCGTGCAAACCGGTTTTGCCAGACGTGTTTCTGTTGTTCTCATTTATCTTTAGTCCGTTGGCTTTCATCAGTGATAGCAGCAACGACATTCTTATTTTCTGAGCTTCATTTTTGCAGTCGTCTTCTGTCAGCTGTTCGTCGTTGTCATCACTACTGGTTTCCAATTCCGCTCCTTTGGCTTTGACAGCTCCTGTGTTTACTATAAGGCCTTCTGACTTTTCGTCGTATTTGAAAATATCATTGATCATTTCTTCAATCTCTTTTTCAGACACTTCGTTATCCTCCATGTATTGATTAATGAACTTTCTTAGTTCATACAGAAAACCTTCATCCTTGAAGGCATCTTTCCAATTAATTCCATTCGTTTCTTCTTTCATGATCTTATTGGTATAATAATTTGTATTTAGCAAAATTTGCTTGTCTTATTTTGTTGAGTACAAAGATACGTAAAAATATCGAGACATGCAAGTTTTAGGATAGTTTTCTTTGCTGTTTGGAAATTAATATCTATCTTTGCGAAGATGAAGTGTGAATATATGGGCGAAAGTTGTCAGACACGGCGCATGTTTGGGCACGACTAAACACCTATTTCTGGAGGGCAGAGAAACAACGACTGACCTCTGCCGCCAACAGCGGCGACGTGCTGGTCACCCCAGGCATCTCGGAATGCGAGAAGCGTATCAAAAAGATGGCGTTGGAACAACGATTACGAATGATTCACGTACAGGTAGAGCCCATCGGCCGTTATTGGAAACCCGAGCGCAGCCGTTTCGAATCCTGTGCCCATGGTTCGCTGCTCATTCTGGCGCCGTGGCCCGAGGATATGCCCACCTTCGCCAGCGACTACGAGCGTTTTCATTACCTAAACCGCCTGGCTGAAACCATCTGTGCCATCAGTCATACCACCAATGTGGCGGTGCAAGGCTTACGCCTTTCACACGGTGGCTGAGTGTTGTATTGTGCTCGCTTATTCGTAACTTTGACTTCGTCGAAGGTAAGATGCATCTCGGAAATAAAAACTTATAAGAATTCCTTAACCAAACGTTCAGGACTCATGCGCATGTCCCATACAGTGACAATAACCACTTCCCGGCGACGCGGACTGGTGGTTTGTCCATAACAGGAGGCCCGATTACCCAGGCCTCCTGTTATTTTTGCAATCTCTGTTCTTCATTTACTTAATCACGACCTGATGTCTGCTGTTGATGTACAGTCCGGGTTTGGTGGGCTGGGCGTTCAGACGCGTGCCGCTCAGCGTGTACCACTCTATGGCGCTGGCAGATTCTTCACGCTGCACTTTTAACTCTTCACTTAACGAAGTGGCCTCGCCGCCCATTTCGAGGATGGCATGGAGACCTGCCAGGGCATCAATCTTACCGTTGCCGAAGTGCGAGGCGTTGGGACCTGTCGTGGTGTATTCGTCGTTAATGGCCGTGGCGCGCATAATCTCCTTCACTTGGCTAACGGTCAGCGTCTTACCCTGCTCACTGGCAGCCTGCAGCCACAGGGCCACGATACCGGCTGCCACGGGGGTAGCCATCGATGTGCCTTGCATCGTGGCGTAGGGATTGTCGGCATCGTTGACCACTAATTCAATCGCCCCGTAATAACTATACTTATCCACGTCGGTGGTGTGAAAATGGTTCACACCTGCCACAACTACGGCGCCGGGTGCTGTAATCCAGGGATAGGCCACCCCCAAGGGACTCATTTCGGCAGTGGCATAGCTGGAGAAGGTGGCGATATCGTCCATTATATATGATTTAAAACTATAGGTTTTATTGTCATAATTCTTCCAGCTGGGCTTTGTCACGTAGGCTCCCACCGAGATGACATCGGGGATGGTGGTCTCGTTGCTCACGCACATATCGTCGGTACCGTTGGTCCAGGTAATGCCTTCGGTGGTGAGTATGTTGGTAAAGTAAATTGAGCCGTAGGACCACATATTGATTCTGGCCGTTGCTTCTGCGTCGGCAGGATAGACTCTGAGTGCCAGCGTGTAGGCATCCTTTTCTGTTGTCTTGAGAGTGTCGGCTGCTTCCAAGGTAACAAAGTAGTCACCGTCTTCAATATCAATGTTTACCTTCAGCTGGCCATTGTAATAGGTCGTCGTCGTTTCGCCTGCGGTAACGCTGATATTATCGAAGGTCTTGCTCTCTGTAATCGGTTCGCTCATGAGCACGGCACCAGTATTCTTGTCCAGAACAGTCCGACGCCTATGCTGAACAGCCGTTAAACTGCGAACTCTATCAGCTGAGCCACTTTGATCTTCGTTACATTCTCCACGTCAGCCAAGGCATTCAACTGATGGACAGGCACACTGGCGGTGATGAAGTCCAGACCGTCGAAGGTCTCCTGAACCCTGACACCCAGGGCGCGTACGGCGCTTAGGTCGCTCGGGTTGCTCAGTTGGATGAAACACGAGATATATGCCACGCCGCCGATGGTGTCGGGGCTGGCTATCAATCGACGGGGGTGGGCTGCTCACGGCCGTCTGGCAGGCGCCTGACGGAGGCACGGTGCGTGCCGGCTGCCTGCTGCTGTGCTTGCAGTTCGTTTACGAACATCTTCGTGGTCATGGAGAATTTCTTGTTCATCTCCTGGCCCCACATCGTCATGACGGATGCTGTCAGCATGACAACCGTCACCGCCAACCGCATAGCAGACTTCATTGTACTTAGTGTTATTAGTTTTCTCATCATAATTATAATTTTAGTTTTAGCTGTGGCAAAATTAAGAAAAATTAATAGAAGCACAAAATAAATTGCCATTAATTTTGCATTTCGCTCGATTATTAGTACTTTTGCAGCATGAAACCTAAGGCGGTTGTTCGTATGAGAAAAACTTACTTGCTGTTTATAACGCTTTTCGTACCTTTGTATCGATAAATAATTACCTATTAAATATATAACATTATGAAGAAAACTGTTTTGTCTCTATTCGCAGCCATGACACTGATGTTGTCGAGTTGCATGACCGCAGGTATGGGAACTACGTCGCCCCCCACTTCGTCGTCCGATGTGCTGGGCAGTGTGCTTGGCGCTGTGTTAAGTAATGTGCTGTTCGGCGGTCAGTCGGGCATTCTCGGCAGTTGGAACTACACTGCTCCAAGTACTGCCTTTACTACCCAGCAGGCCCTGACAAATGCCGGAGGTACTGCTGCTGTTGCCAACATGAACTCGTCGCTGGCAAGCAGCTACAACAGCATTGGTATCAATAGCAGCAACACTTCTTTCACGTTCCTTGACGGTAACAAGTTCTCGGCTAAGGTGAATGGCATCCCATTCAGCGGAACGTATGTTTATAATGCCCAGAACGGCGCCATATCGCTCAAGACGGCTACTGAGACCCTGAAGGGCAACGTCATCAAGACACAGCGGGGAATGGGTCTGATGTTTGATGCCACACAGATGGTCAACCTCCTTCAGAAAGAAGGTAAGGTCAGCAATGCTGCTGCTGTTCAGGCAGTCAGTAAGCTCGCCAAGAGTACCAACGGCGCCCGTGTAGGCTTTGAGCTTACGAAATAAGAATGCTCACAGACTTATGCTATGATCAATCGCGAATTACTAGAACCCAAAAGTATCGTTGTCATCGGTGGCTCCAACAATGTACACAAGCCCGGTGGCGCTGTCGTGCGTAACATTCTGCAGGGTGGCTATCAGGGCACGCTGCGTGTCGTGAATCCCAAAGAGGACGAAATACAAGGCATCAAGGCGTTCCACGATGCCCGTGAACTGCCCCCCACGGAGCTGGCTATCCTCGTGGTGGCGGCCAAGATGTGCCCGGACTATGTGGAGCTGCTGGCGAAGGAGAAGGGTACAAAGGCGTTTATCATCATCTCTGCCGGTTTTGGCGAGGAGACGAAGGCGGGAGCCGTCCTGGAACAGCGCATCCTGGATACCTGCGCGCAGTATGGTGCGTCGTTGATCGGTCCGAACTGTATCGGACTGCTGAACCGCCATCACCACAGCGTGTTCACTCAGCCCATTCCGTCGCTGAATCCCAAGGGCGTCGACTTTGTGTCGGGGTCGGGAGCCACGGCGGTATTCATTCTGGAGAGTGCCGTCATCAAGGGCCTGCAGTTCAATAGCGTGTGGTCGATAGGCAACGGCAAGCAGATTGGTATCGAGGACGTGCTGCAATACATGGACGAGCACTTCGACGCCGAGAAAGACTCACCCGTGAAACTGCTCTACATTGAGAATATCTCGAACCCCGACAAGCTGTTGTTCCATGCCAGCTCGCTCATTCGCAAGGGCTGTCGCATTGCGGCCATCAAGGCGGGATCGAGTGAGAGCGGCTCGCGTGCGGCATCGAGCCATACAGGAGCCATTGCGTCGTCCGACAGTGCCGTCGAGGCCTTGTTCCGCAAGGCGGGCATCGTGCGCTGTTTCTCGCGCGAGGAACTGACCACCGTGGGGTGTATCTTCACCCTGCCGCCGCTGAAGGGTCGTAACTTCGCCATCGTTACCCATGCCGGCGGACCTGGCGTGATGCTGACCGACGCCCTGTCGAAAGGCGGACTGAACGTGCCCAAGATTGAAGGGCCCCTGGCTGACGAGCTGAAGGAACAACTGTTCCCGGGTTCTGCTGTCGCCAACCCCATTGACATCCTGGCCACAGGAACGGCCAAGGAACTGGGACTGGCCATCGACTACTGCGAGCAGAAGTTCGACGATATCGACGCCATAGCCGTCATCTACGGCACGCCGGGCCTTACCACGCTCTACGAGGCCTACGAGACGCTGCACCAGAAGATTCTGGAGTGCAAGAAACCCATATTCCCTATTCTGCCCAGCCTGCATACCGCAGGGCCTGAGGTGGCGGAATTCCTGCAGAAAGGCCATGTGAACTTCTCGGACGAGGTGACGCTGGCCACCGCACTTTCGCAGGTTATGAACACACCGGCGCCTGCACCGCCAGAGGTTCAGCTTTACGGTATTGACATCCCCAGGTTGAACAAAATCATATTCCACGAGATGAATCGCATGGATACTGAAGGCATCAAGAGCAGTTATCTGGCCCCCGACGTCGTGCACGAAATACTCGAGTGTGCCGGCATTCCGATGGTTCCCGAACTGGTGTCTTCCGACAAGGACGAACTGGTCGGCTTTGCCACCCGCGTGGGCTATCCCGTGGTCGCCAAGGTGGTAGGCCCCATTCATAAGAGCGACGTGGGCGGTGTCACCCTGAACATCCGCACACCCGAACATCTCGCCCTCGAATTCGACCGTATGATGAAAATCAAGGGTGCCACAGGCGTCATGGTGCAGAAGATGCTGAAAGGTACGGAATTGTTTATCGGAGCGAAATACGAGGAGCGTTTCGGACATGTGGTGCTCTGCGGACTGGGCGGCATCTTCGTCGAGGTGCTGAAGGACGTCAGTTCCGGTCTGGCCCCGCTGTCGTATGGTGAGGCATACTCCATGATTCGTTCGCTGCGCGGCTACAAGATTTTGAAGGGTACGCGCGGACAGGCAGGCATCAACGAACAGAAATATGCCGAAATCATTGTCCGACTCTCCACCCTGCTGCGCTTCGCCACGGAAATCAAGGAAATGGACATCAATCCGCTGCTGGCCGACGAGCACGACGTCGTTGCCGTCGACGCCCGCATCCTCGTGGAGAAATGAAATAATGGTAAAATGAAATAATGAAAGAAAAGAAATATAACCGTTCGTTTGCCGTCCGATTGTCGCGCTGGGTCATGTTGGTGATGCTGGTCATGATGACCGTACTGGCCTTCTTGATTTACGATAACGTCAGGACTACGCTTGCCCAAGTTACCGGCAACAACTTCCACAGCAGCATGCTGTCGTCCGACAGAGCCATCCGCGACGTGATGTCGGATGTCAGTGTGGCCGTACGGAACAATATCTTCGACATCGAGTCCAACCTTGGCCAGCCCGACCGGCTGATGGACGTGGTACGCCGCATGGTCGACGGGAATCCCCGCATCCGCAGCTGTGGCATCAGCTTTGTCGAAAACTATTACCCGCAGAAAGGGCGCTGGTTCTGCCCCTACGCCATGCGAAACGACAGCATGCAGGTGGAGACGCGCCTTCTGGGCAGCGCCGATAACGACTATCTGACGAACGAATGGTTCCAGGAGGCGGTGGCCAAGGATTCCGCGGCGTGGTCGAAGCCATTCTTCGACGGAGAGGACGCAGAGACTCCCCTGGTGGCCTATATGTACCCCGTACACGACAGCAATGGCCGTCTGGTGGCCGTCGTGGGGGCTGACTTGTCGCTGGACTTCATGACGCGCATCCTGCTTGAGCAGGACAGCATCATCAACAGCGAACCGTGGCTGAAGACGAGTGAAGAGATATTCTGCAGCTACGTCCTGTCGAGCGACGGCACCTACATCACACATCCCGACGAGCGACGCATACAGAAAGGCAACTTCTACGTCCACATCAAGGATGTCAAACAGCCCGGACTGGCCGCAGAGGTGATTGCCAACATGCGGAAAGGCGAGAAAAGCTGGGGAGAGACGGCGCGTGTGCTGTTGGTAAACCGTAAAAAGACCTGTCTATACTATTCGCCCGTGACGGGAACAGACTGGATGCTGGCCGTTCCTGTGCCGAAGTCGTTGCTCGACTCCTTTGGAGTCGTAACCGGCTTGGGCATCATGATTGTCATCCTCTTCATGCTGATGGTGACCTACCTGGTCTGCTACATCACCATCCGGCGGACAGCAAAGCCGCTGAAGTTGCTGGCCGAGACTGCCGACAGCGTGGCACAGGGACGTTTCGACACCCCGCTGCCCACCATCAAACACCGCGACGAAATCTGCCAGTTGCGCGACTCGTTCGAGAACATGCAGCACTCGCTGACAAACTACGTTGAGGAACTGAAGAACACGACGATGGCCAAGGCGTCGATAGAAAACGAACTGAAGATTGCCCACAGCATTCAGATGAGCATGCTGCCGAAGACGTACCCTGCTTTCCCAGAGCGGCACGACATCGACATCTACGGTCAGGTGAAGCCCGCCAAAGCCGTAGGAGGCGACCTGTACGACTTCTTCATCCGCGACGAGAAGCTGTTCTTCTGCATCGGTGATGTCAGCGGTAAAGGTGTCCCCGCCTCACTGGTCATGGCCGTCAGCCGCTCGCTGTTCCGTAACACGGCAGCACACACCGTCGAGCCCCAGCAGATGGTGAAAGGCATCAACGAGTCGCTGAGCGCACAGAACGACACGAACATGTTCGTTACGCTCTTTGTCGGCGTGCTGGACCTGCAGACATTCACACTCGACTACTGCAACGCCGGACACGACAGTCCCGTGATGATTGCCGACGGCGAAGTCACTATGCTGCCCTGCGACTCGAACATCCCCGCAGGCGTCATGAGTGGATGGGAATTCACCCGCCAGCAGACGCAAATGAAGACGGGCAGTTCCATCTTCCTCTACACCGACGGACTGAACGAGGCCGAGGACATCAGCCACCGGCAGTTCGGTATGACGCGTGTGGTGGAGACCGTCCAAACGGCGGAGAACACCCCCCAGCAACTCATCGACAGCATGACCGAGGCCGTCCGGCAGTTCGTCGGACAGGCCGAACAGAGCGACGATTTGACGATGCTGGCTATCAAAGTAACTAACAAAGACGCATAAGATATGTTTATATATAGAGACTACAGCACAACCCTGTGGATAGCATTCATCATACTGCTTGTCATCATAGCATCGGTGGTGATACCCTATTATAAATTCAAGAAGAAAAGATGGAAGGGACTGGCCATGGGGTGCCTCATACAGCCTTTCGCCTGTGCCATCGCTTCTTTTGCTATACTCATAGGTATCTTCCTATACGAGCTCTGGGTTTTCGACAAGCAGAAAGACAAGGCTATGGTGACCGTCCGTACTCTCGAGAAGAAAGGCGACCGCGTCGACACGCTCATCTGGTATGTGAAACCTGACGAAGAGTGCATCATGGAGCGACTCCGTCAGGGGCACGACGATGATGAAGCAGAATATCGCGACAGTACGGAAACGGAGAGAGACATTGAGTGGTTTGACGTCGTACCCATCGAAAACTTCCCGCATGGCGTCAACATCGAAGACAGAATCATGGTGCGCTTCGACCTGAAAAACCACAGCGTCGTAGCCACTGACTACGACGACCGTGCGGAAGTGACAGAGGTGGACTGGGATAAAGTGAGAGACTTTTTCGCTGGAAAAGGAAAATAAATGGTGTTTTCTTTTGCAGTTTGTTCGCTTTTTCGTACCTTTGCAGAGTTTAAAACGCACCCGTTTATATAATAAGGTACGCACGAGTAAAGAACACTAATAAACTACAATTGATATAATTATGTCTACATTAACAATTTGCATTGTCACCCTCTTTGTCATCGGCTATCTGTGCATAGCCCTGGAGAGCGTGACACGAGTCAACAAGGCTGCTATTGCCTTGCTGATGTGTGTGGGATGCTGGACCCTGCTGATGTTCGGTCCTGCGTCCTACTATCCTGAAATTGCACCAGAAGGAGTCATTCATCACATTGCCGAGGTCATTGAACACCATCTCGGCGACGCTGCTGGTACACTGTTCTTCCTGATGGGAGCTATGACCATCGTGGAAATCGTCGACTCGAACGGTGGCTTCAACTTCGTGCGTGACTCTATCAAGACGCGCTCGAAACGCAAGCTGCTGTGGCGTGTGGCCTTCATGACGTTCTTCTTGTCGGCTATCCTCGACAACCTCACCACGAGCATCGTGATGATTATGGTGCTGCGCAAGCTGGTGCAGAGCCGCGGAGACCGCATGATCTATGCTGCACTGGTCATCATCTCAGCCAATTCGGGAGGTGCTTTCTCACCGATTGGCGACGTCACCACTATCATGCTTTGGATCAAGGGCGTCATCACCACACAGGGTGTGCTCAGCGAGATTTTCATTCCGTCGCTGATATCGATGCTCATCCCTGCCTTCATCCTCAGCTTACACCTTGAAGGCAAGTTCGACAAGGAGCAGAACCTGCCCAAGGCCGATGTCAGCCAGTTTACGAAAGCACAGCGCGACATCATCTTCTGGTTGGGCGTAGGCGGACTCATCTTCGTGCCTATCTTTAAGACGCTGACCCACCTGCCACCGTTTATGGGTATCCTGCTCGTGTTGGGCATCTTGTGGACGACCACCGAGATTTTCCATTACAATACCTCAGAGGACGACACGATGGCCAAGCGCGTGAGCGACATCATGACCAAGATCGACCTGTCGACCATCATGTTCTTCCTGGGCATCCTGATGGCTGTGGCCGTGCTGCAGGAAGTGGGTGTGCTGACATCGCTCGGTACTGGACTTAATGAAGCGTTCTCAGGCAACTATTACGTCATCAACGGCATCATTGGCGTGCTGTCGAGCATTGTCGATAATGTGCCCCTCGTGGCAGGTTGTATGGGTATGTATCCTGTGGCTGCCGAAGGTGCTATGGCCGTCGACGGTGTGTTCTGGCAGTTGCTGGCCTACTGTGCAGGCGTCGGAGGTTCGATGCTCATCATCGGTTCCGCTGCTGGCGTGGTGGTCATGGGACTGGAGAAAATCACTTTCGGATGGTATATGAAGAAGATTACATGGATTGTATTTGTGGGCTATATGGCTGGTATTCTGACCTATTGGCTCGAGAAAACTTTCCTGTTCTAATAAAAAAACACTAAGGCTCCCACCCGGATTTTTTTCTCCAGGGTGGGAGTTTTTTATTTTATGTAATGTTGATACAAATGAAAAAGTTTATGAAACGGAAAATAATGTATATATAAAAAATAGTATTTATCTTTGCATCGTCAAAAAGCTAAAACCGCATAACTTACAGACATGAAGAGATTTGTTTTAGTAATATTATCATTAGTAGTTTGTTTTGTAACCTCAGAGGCTGCTGGAAAGCGTTCCAGCAGCACTGATGGTGCTTTTGTGAAAAACCCGATGCTCTGGGCCGATGTGCCCGACCCCGATATTATACGCGTGGGCGATACCTATTATTTGGTGAGTACCACGATGCACCTGATGCCTGGTGCCCCCATCATGCGGTCGAAAGACTTGAAGAACTGGGAGACGGTGGGTTATGTTTTTGACCGTCTGACCGATTCGCCCAAGTATGATTTGCAGGAGGGGACAGCCTACGGACGTGGACAATGGGCCACCTCGCTGAAATATCATAACGGACGATTCTATGCCCTGCTGGCTCCTAACGAGTCTGGACCCATGGGCGATACCTATATCTTTACTGCCGAGAAAGCCGAAGGTCCCTGGACGCTGCTATCGCGCATGCGTCATTTTCATGACTGTTCGCTGTTCTTCGATGACGACAATCGCGTGTATGTCATATATGGAACAGGCGAGTTGATGGAACTGAAACCCGATCTCTCGGATGTCATCGAGGGTAGCCATCAGAAGATTTTTGAACGCGAAGCCGATGAGACAGGACTTTTGGAAGGCTCACGCGTGGTAAAATATCGCGGCAAATACTATTTGCTCATGATTTCGCACGTCTATGCCCCCGGACGTCACCGCCGTGAGGTGTGCTATCGTGCAGATGACATTCACGGACCTTACGAAAAGAAGACCATCTTGGAGTCCCCGTTTGGCGGTTTCTCCTATCTGGCACAAGGAACCATTGTCGATTCAGAATATGGCGACTGGTATGGTGTGATGTTCCAGGATCGTGGCGGTGTGGGACGCGTATTGACGCTTAGCCCCTGCCGATGGATTGACGGATGGCCTATGCTCGGCGATGAAGAAGGTCTGGTGCCTACAGTGATGCGTCCCCTGAAGAACGGTGAACCTGAGCGACACATCGTTTGCAGCGATGAGTTCACGGATCCTAAGCTCGGTCTGCATTGGCAATGGAACCACAATCCTGTTGACAAGGCCTGGAGCCTGACAGAACGTGCAGGATGGCTTCGCCTGAAGACCAATCGTGTAGTCCCCAATATCTATCTGGCACCAAACACATTGACCCAGCGTATGGAAGGTCCTACGTGCAGCGGTGTGGTGAAAATGGATATCTCGAAGATGAAGGACGGCGACTGTGCCGGTTTTGCGGCCTTTAATGACGGAACGGGTGCTTTGGCCATCAGGAAACAAGGACGTAAGACGCTGTTGCAGTTCGAAGAGTGGTCCGTTAAACTGACGCCCAAAGACAAGGCTGTGGAAAGTGTCGACGAAAAAGTCGTGGAGAGTGTTGCCCTCGAGGGAAAACAAGCAAGCATCTGGCTTCGTATTGACGCAGACTTCCGTCCGGGAGAGCGTGGAGGTAAGGACGCAGCCAACTTCTACTATAGCCTTGATGGCGAGCAGTGGACGAAGATAGGTACCAACGACTACAAGATGCGTTTCGACTGGCAGCGTTTCTTCATGGGTTCCAAGTTTGCCATATTCAACTTTGCCACCAAGAAGCTCGGTGGCTGGGTTGACGTAGACAACTTTACATATCAGGTAGAAGAAAAGTAAAAAAATATTAATTTATTGAGGCACAGCTTTATTTCGTGTAACTTTTTTGCATGTTACATGAAATAAAGTTTGTGTTTTTTTTGGTGGTTACTGTAAAAATGTTTAACTTTGCACCCAGTTATACAACTGACTAACTAATGAATTATTCTATGAGACGTAAAGTTCTAAGGCCTGAGGGTATTAGTGGACTACGCTTATGGCTTTTTTTCGGACTAACCTTTTGCTGTTTGAGCGTACACGCCCAGATGGGTAAATTGTTTGATGCTGACAAACAGATGTCAAGCAGTTTTACTACACAAATTTACTTGGACCGCGACGGATTCATTTGGATTGCCACACGTAACGGCTTGAACCGTTATGACGGATACCAATTCCGCATTATTAAGAAGGAAACATCACAAGAGTCAGGACTGGCCAGCAACTATGTAAATGCCATCATGCAGGACCGTCACGGCTTGTTCTATATCGGAATGTATGGTGCTTTGCAAACCTATGATGGCCAAAAATTCCAGGATGTCACTACCTATGATTTGGATGGTCATTCGCAGCCTCACTATATCACCTGCCTGTTGGAACGTGAGAATGGCGATATTTTGGTGGGTACATCGGGACATGGTGTGCTGAAGTTGGATAAGAACAAACTCGAAGCACGACAAATTGGCGGAGTACTGACGAGCTTACAGTCCGTGCACCGTATCAAGGAAGACAGTAAGGGCTATCTTTGGTTGGTAACAGAGAGTCAGGGTCTGTGGTGCTACGACGGCAAGACCATCAGACGATTCTTTCAAGGTGAAAAAGAAGTGGCCTCGGTACTTGATATCTGCGAAGACAAGCAAGGTAACATCTATATTGGAACAACCAATGCGGGTATGTTCATTCTCGACGAAAACTGGACTCCCAAACACATCGATGCCACGGGTTCCAAACATATCTCTACACTCTATTGCAGTAACGACGGCCGCATCATGATCGGTTACGACGGACTGGGCATGGCCATCTATGACCCCAAGACTGGTCATCTGACGGACAACCCCTATTTCAGCCGTGACGTGGACCTTAGCACGGCAAAGGTATACTCCATTTGTGAGGATCATAACGGCAATACTTGGCTGGGACTATTGCAGAAAGGTATCTATATGCATCCAGCCAAGACCACGGGTTTCAACTATATGGGTTATAAGCTGGGAACAAAGAACAAAATCGGCTCTGCCTGTGTCACCAGCGTGCTGTCCACCACGAATGGCTATTTCTGGGTAGGTACAGACAAGGACGGGCTATATAGTTGCAACAGCGATGGCCAACCGCTTCGGCACTTCAAGGAAAATTTTCCTTCCACCATATTAAGCATCACGGAAGACAAGCAAGGGCGACTCTGGATAGGCTCTTACAAAGAGGGCTGCGGATGGATTGACCTCCGCTCTCTGACCTATCATCCTTACATATTGCCCCAAGGAGCTGCCATCAGCATGTTCTCTATGAAGACCGACTCACAGGGATATGTGTGGATGGCCACTATGGGTGAGGGGTTGCTACGTCTCGACCCTAAGACAGGCGACGTGAAAGCCTATCTGCAAATGGAAACAGCCAATCGAGACCGCAAGGCAAACAGTTTAATCAACAACTACCTCTCGCAAGTATCATTATCGCCAGACGGTAAGCGCCTGTATGTTGCCACCACGTTGGGTGTTTGTGCGATGGATCTGGATACAGAGAGCTGGACCTCGACCTTCAATGGACTCAACTGTATCAACTACGGTACCCCTACCCGAGTGGCCCGCGAATTCAATGGCATACTCTATGTGGGTACCAACGATGGTATGCTTTGTTATGACTTGAAGACGCACAAAAAATACAACTACTCTATTGAGAGCGGACTGGCAGATAACGGTATTTCGAGCATTGAGCAAGACGACCAGGGCTATCTGTGGATATCGACAGATCATGGTCTTTGTCGACTGGATCCTAAGACCAAAAAGACCAACAACTACTTTGTGGACAATGGTCTTCAATCGAACGAATTCAGCGATGGGGCTTCGTGGAAAGACCATAACGGTATGCTCATCTTTGGCGGACTAGGTGGCGTCACATGGTTCCAACCAAAAGAAATCAAGGAACGAGAGTGGAAGGCCGAAGTCAAGTTGACAGGATTCTCCGTCAATGGCGAACCAGTTACTCCAGCCACCATGTCGGGCTTCTGGCATGTGGTTGACACTACCGTCATAGCTGCTAACCGCTTTGTGTTGAGTCCTGGGGACAACACCTTTGCCCTTCAGCTGTCAACGCTGACCTACGACAACCCAGAGCACATCGTCTACCGCTATCGCATCAACCACGAGGAATGGGTTCGCATGAAACCGGGTGTCAATGAAATCACTTTTTCGCACCTCTCGCCTGGTGACTACCATTTCTGTGTCGTGGCCGAGCAAAACGGTATCGACACCCCAGAGCGCTGCTTCACAGTTGTCATCCATGCACCTTGGTACCGCACACCTGTGGCATACGCTATCTACATCCTTGCTTTGGTTTACTTGTTCTGGCTGTATCGCCGTCAGCACCGCCGCAAGGAACAGGATAACCTGCGCCTGCAGGAACATATCCATGCTGAGGAAATGGCTGATGCTAAGTTGAAGTTCTTTATGAATATCTCACATGAGATACGTACTCCTATGACGCTTATCGTCACGCCACTTCTGTCGCTTATCAAACAGGATTTGGATCCACACCGTCGCAGTACCTATGAAATCATACGGCGTAATGCAGAGCGTATTCTCGGACTCATCAACCAGATGATGGATCTCCGTAAGATTGACAAAGGACAGATGCAGATGCACATGTGTGAAACGGAGCTCATTTCTTTCGTGGGAGACATCCACACGCTGTTTACCCAACAGGCCAAGTCGAAGAACGTGAGGTTTACTTACGAGCACGACACGCAGGAACTGCCTGTATGGATTGATCGCGATAACTTCGACAAGGTCATCGTCAATCTGTTGTCGAACGCCTTCAAATTCACACCGGCGGGGGGTGAAATCCGCATTGTCATTACCCATGACCAGCAACATGTCAGACTGGCTATTAAGGACACGGGTGAAGGTATTCCCGAAGATAAACTCGATCGTATTTTTGAACGTTTCTACCAGACACCTTCTCATGTAAACGACCGTAAGACAGGTACCGGCATCGGTCTTGACTTGACACGTTCGCTGGTGGAATTGCATCACGGCACCATTGAGGCTCATAATAATATTGATGAGAAAGGTTGTGAGTTTGTGGTGACTATTCCGTTGGGTTCTGCCCACTTGAAACCTGAGGAAATGATTGAGGAGGAAGTATCTCCGAAGAGTGAACCCGTCACCAGTTTGATGGAAGAAGTACCCGTTGAAGAAAACGATGAAGTACCCGAAGAGGTGCTCAAGGCCAACCGTCGGCAGCACATCATCATCGTTGAGGATGACGCGGAGATTCGTGGCTTCCTGGAAAGCGAACTGTCGCACGACTATGATATTACTACTTGCGACAATGGAAAGGCTGGACTCAGCGAGGTATTCAAGATGATTCCCGACTTGGTTATTTCCGATGTCATGATGCCTGAAATGGATGGCAATACGATGTGCTCGAAAATCAAGAGCAGTCCTACGACCAGTCATATTCCTGTCATTCTTCTCACTGCCAAGAGTCGCGACGAGGATCGTCTGGAGGGTCTTGAGACTGGAGCCGACGCCTATCTTCTGAAGCCATTCAACATGGACATTCTTCGTCGTACCATCATTAACCTCATCCATACCCACCAGATGCTGCGTCTGAAATATGGCCGCAACGATCAGCTGGAGGAGCAGGTAGAACAGGTGAAGATGAAGTCACCCGATGAACAACTGCTGGATCGTGTCATGAAGGTTATCAACAAGAATATCAGCAATTCTGACCTTAGTGTCGACAGCATTGCCGACGAGGTAGGCATCAGCCGTGTTCATTTGCATCGTAAGATGAAAGAACTGACGGGTCAGACGCCCCATGACTTTATTCGTAACATTCGTCTGAAACAGGCTGCACATCTGTTGTCGTCGCAGAACATGAATATCACCGAAGTGATGTATGCCTGCGGATTTAATAATGCCGCATCCTTCTCTACGATCTTCAAGAAGTTCTACGGAATGTCGCCGCGTGAATACATGAACGAAAATAAGTCTAGAGAGTAATAGGCCATTGTTTCGACACCATGCCCAAGATTCTGAAAATCAAGAAACTCCCTCTTGGGAAGGATTTCCTTGCGTTGACGCTGGGGGAGTTTATCTTGACCAAAGAGCCGCTGAGCCCCTATGCTGTGAACCATGAACTCATTCATGTGGCTCAGCAAAGGGAATTGCTCTATATTCCATTCTTTGTTTGGTACGGTATCGAGTGGCTTGTACTGTGTATCAAATACCGGGATAGGACCAAGGCATATTACAATATCCGTTTTGAAAAAGAAGCATACCGTCACCAAAAGGATCTGTCCTATCTAAAGCACAGGCGCCACTATCACTATCAATAGCAGGTAAGATTGTCCTGGATTTCCGGGCGGCTCTTAAAAACAGACGATCAGTCTTGGAAATAAACTTTTTTGACGCGTGAGCTGATGCTGGTAAGCACCTCGTAAGGAATGGTCTGAAGCACATCAGAAAGGATAGTGACGGGCAGGTGCTCGCCAAAGATTTCCACCATGTCGCCTTCCTTACAGTCGATGTCTGTCACGTCAATCATGGCCACATCCATACAGATATTACCAATATAGGGAGCTTGTTTGCCATTGACCAGACAGTAGCAGGCACCACGTCCCAGATGGCGGTTCAGCCCATCGGCATAGCCTATAGGAATGGCGGCTATGACAGAGTCGCGCGTCAGAATTCCCTTCCTGCTGTAGCCTACCGTTTCCTCCTTAGGCACACGGCGTAACTGCAGGATAGTGGTCTTCAGCGTGCTTACCGTATGCAGGATATGGTTGTCGCGTGGATCTACGCCATAGAGTCCCAGTCCCAGTCGGCACATATCCATCTGGCGTTCTGGGAAATGTTCAATAGCTGCAGAATTGTCCATGTGGCGAAGTATCTTATGACTGAATGCTGCCTGCAACTTCTTACTACCCTCGTCGAACTTACGGAACTGCTCTGCCGAGAAATTATCGAAATCGTCGCTGTCCGAGCCTACAAAATGCGAGAATACAGAACGCGGAATGATGGCATTCTGGCTGCGAAGCCTGCGAATCAGTTCATCCATATCGTGTTCTGGATCAAACCCCAATCGATGCATACCCGTATCCAGTTTAATATGTACTGGCCAGCCCGTAATACCTTGTTGCTCTGCAGCTCGAATCAAGGCATCCATCAGTCGGAAACTATACACCTCAGGCTCCAGGTCGTAGTCGAACATAGTCTTGAAGGCTGTCATCTCAGGATTCATAATCATGATGTTCTGTGTGATGCCGTTACGACGTAGCGTCACACCTTCGTCAGCCACAGCCACCGCCAGATAATCCACACGATGGTCCTGCAACGTCTTGGCCACCTCTACAGCACCTGCTCCGTAAGCATCGGCTTTCACCATGCACACCAGCTTGGTTTCAGGCTTTAGGAAGGAACGGTAATAGTTCAGATTGTCGACCACCGCATTCAAGTTTACCTCAAGAATGGTCTCGTGCACCTTCTGCTCCAGTTGTTCCGTAATATGGTCGAATCCAAAGACACGGGCACCCTTCACCAGCACCACTTCATTGCGCAGCGAACGGAAAGCTTTGCTGTGTAGGAAAGCTTCTGTAGTGGTAAAGAACTGCTTCTCAGGCATCGTGAACAATGCAGCCTGGGAAGAAATCTCTGGTCCAATGCCAATGAGCTTGTTCACCCTTCGTTTTATGCACAGGGCGTTTACCTCTGTATAGAGGGCTGCAGGTGTCATGCCACTTTGGAAAATATCGCTGAGTATCAGTGTACGACAACGATCGTCGTTTACGCGGCGCGACATGAAGTCAAGTGCGATATCCAACGAGTTGATGTCTGAGTTATACGAGTCGTTAATCAGCGTACAACCATGCTGGCCCTCCTTAACCTCCAGTCGCATGGCCACTGGCTCTAAGCGTGCCATACGTTCGCTGATTTGCTCTGGGCTTACACCCAGATACAGGGCCGTTGCTGCTACTGCCAACGAACACTCTACTGAGGCTTCGTCGATAAAGGGCAATTGATAGGTCTTTAGCAGTTCTTCGCGTCGCCAGCCAATTTTCTTTCCCTTAAAACCTGAACGGCGTACGCAGCGACTCACCAAATCATCGTCAGCACTATAAATAATAGCCTGTGCATCGTGGAACAGCTGTAGTTTCTCCATGCATTTTTCCTCCATCGAACGGAAATTCTCTTGATGGGGGGCACCAATAGATGTCAGTACACCTATCGTGGGCTGTATGATATCTGCCAACGACTGCATCTCGCCAGGCTGACTGATACCCGCCTCGAAGAGTCCTACCTCAGTTTGCTCGTTCAGCAACCATACCGACAACGGTACACCAATCTGCGAATTAAAGCTCTTGGGCGAACGGGTCACATGAAAGTCGGGTGACAGCACTTGATAGAGCCACTCCTTCACCATCGTCTTGCCGTTTGACCCTGTGATGCCCACCACAGGACAATTGAACTCATCACGATGACGCTCAGCCAGTCGTTGCAAGGCAGCCAAGGGCGACGGTACCACCAGGAAATTGGCATCCGTATAGTCCACTTCGCCACCCATACGTGCAGCGTTGAGAACCGGTTCTACCACAAAGTTCCTTACCCCTCGACGATAGAGGTCGGCAATATAGCGATGGCCGTCGTTACGCTGGGTCTTTAGGGCAAAAAATAGCGTTTCCTCAGGGAAACACAAGGAACGGCTATCCGTCAACAACCATCCTATACGTGCATCGGCAGTGCCTATGCGACGTGCTCCTATGAGCGTGGTGATTTTTTCTATTGTATAATTCATAATTAGAAAGCTTCGCGATATTTGTTTTCGTCCTTGTCGTCGAGCATCGATAAGTAGGACTGGTAGCGGCTTTGGGCGATGTAGTGGTCTTCAACGGCTTTTAGCACGGCACATCCGGGTTCGTGTGTGTGTGTACAGTCGGAAAAACGGCACTGTTTGGAGAATTCGAAGATTTCGCGGAAGTAGCTGGTGAGTTCTTCGCGCTCCATGTCGAAGGTGCCGAATCCCTTGATGCCTGGGGTGTCGATAAGAAATGAGGAATGAGGAGTGAGGAATGAGGAATGACCGTCGAGAGGAATCATTTCCGAGAAGGTGGTGGTATGAGTGCCTGCCTGATGGGCATCACTGATGTCTGCGGTGCGCAGGTTGGCATGGGGGATGAGGCGATTGATTAGTGTCGATTTACCAACTCCCGAGTTACCGCTGAGCAGGGTAATCTTACCTTGGAGTAGGTCGTGGAGCGCATCGACGCCGTTACCCGTTTGGGCTGAGATGGCGCGACACTCATAGCCGATGGTTTCGTAGAGCTGCATCATGAGCTGTTGGTAATGTCGTTCATCGTCAGTGAGCAGGTCGGTCTTATTAAATATAAGAATGACGGGTACGCGATAGGCTTCGGCAGATGCCAGGAAACGGTCGATGAACGTGGTGCTGGTCTCTGGCTTGCTGACGGTGATGACCAGCAGGGCCTGGTCGACGTTAGCCGCCAGGATGTGGCTTTGTTTCGAGAGGTTGATGCTCTTGCGGATGATGTAGTTGCGACGATCGGCAATCTCGGTAATCCACCCTTCATTGTTGATGGTGACACGGTCCCCGACGGCAATAGGATTAGTAGAGCGGATTCCCTTGATGCGGAAATTGCCCTTTATCTTACAATCAAGTAGCTGGCCATCGTCCACGAGGACGGTGTACCAGCTGCCAGTATTCTTTATGACTAGTCCCTGCATTTAGACTGTCATAATCTCCTTGTTCTTGGCCTCCATGAGTTCATCGAGTTTCTTAATGTACTTGTCGTGAATCTTCTGGAGCTCCAACTCGGCATCCTTTTCGTTGTCCTCGCTGAGGCCGTCCTTGATGGCCTTCTTCAGTTTTTCTTTGATGTCACCGCGTACGTTGCGCACCTCGACCTTGGCTTTCTCGGCAATCTTGTTACACTGCTTCACCAAGTCGCGGCGACGCTCCTCAGTAGGTTGGGGGATGCCCAGACGGATGATTTCGCCATTGTTCTCAGGAGTAATACCCACATCGCTATCCATGATGGCTTTCTCGATGTCGCGAATCTGCTTGCGGTCCCAAGGCTTGATAGCAATGGTACGGGCATCGGGGGTGGACACGTTAGCCACTTGGTTCAAGGGAACCTTCTGGCCGTACGACTCTACTCTTACACCGCTGAGGATAGCCACGTTGGCACGTCCTGCGCGGACACGGTTCAGCTCTTCTTCCAAGTACATGGCTGCCATTTCCATGCGCTCTTCGGCTGATGCTAATGTTGCTTTTACGTCTATCATAATTGTTGTTGTTTTGAGTTTTATGGGGTCAAAGTTACGAATAAGCGGGGAAAATACCAAAGAAAAATGAAATTTTCTTCGATTAAATTTGGAGATTGTCACATTTTTGCCTATCTTTGTGGGCTATAAGGGTGATAATAATTTTACCGAAACGTCAAGATGAACCTAGAACAGAGCAAAAATATCGCATTTCGGATGTTGGCGACCAGTCTGTTGCTAACAGGCCCACAGGCCTTATCGGCGCAGGTGATGCAAACCTTCGGGAAACTGTTTGACTTTGAGCATGTGACGGTGTATGTGTTGGCTGCATTCCTCATTGGATTCTTTGTTTTGCTGTTCTATAATTTTGTTTATCACTATAGGGAACAAGATGCCAAGACGCAGGGTTTGAGCCAATATGCACGATTGTCGCTGGTGTTGCAGACCAGTAGTCTGCGGCTGTGTTTCTATAATGTGCGGCGCCGGCATTACATATTCCTAAACGAGAACGGTGAGTATTCGAAAGAGTATAACCCCGTTGAGTTTGCCGAATTGTTCGACCGCGACGATTTCGAGCAGCTTCGCAAGTTGGTGTTCGACATCTGCGAGGAGCGCATCCGTACGGCCAGTGTCAGGGTGCGTGGTGTGCTGAAGGAAGACGACACGCGCGACGTGTTTGACATCTCGGTGAGTGTAGCCCGCAGGCGGAACCGTATGGAAATAGAGGATTTGCTGTGTATCATGCATGACGTAACGGACGATGTGAGGCGCCGCGAAACGGTGAAGCGGTTGTTGCTGCGCTATCATACCGTGTTTAATTCACCGTTGCTAGATATGGTATTCTACGACAAGTATGGCGTGCTGAACGACATCAACGAAAGAGCCTGCTCGGAGTTCGGCTATAAGAACCGTGAGGAATTGCTGAATGGTGATTTCCTGTTGCAGGACAACCCTTTCTATAGCGGCGAGGATTTTCATCAGTTGGAAAATACCCGCAGTTCGTCGAGAACCAACTTTGCCAAACTTCGTAATCCGACATCGCGTGTAAATCGGTATGCTCTTCCTGGAGTGCAGTATTATGAATCGACCTTCAACCCCATCCGTAATGAAAACGGCGAGTTGGAGGGCGTCTACATGGCCGGCCGTAACGTGACGGAAATGGTGGAGTCGTTCCACCGCCAGCAGGAAGGTTTCAAGAAGTTGCGCCAGATAACCAAGGACATCAAAACGTACATCGATAACGTGAACTATGCGCTGCAGGTGAGCGATGTGCGACTGGCGAACTACAACCCATCGACTCATACGATGGAGGTTTCCAGCAATATCAACGAGACGCAGATGCATCTGTCGCAGTTGCGTTGTATCCGATTGGGAACGCCTCGTTTCCGTCGAGCCATCTCCAGTGCGCTGAACCGTATGGACCACCGGACGGAACTTCCGTTGGAAGTGTTGTTCGAAACGGAGATTCGCGACAAGCAGCATCGTCCCGTGTGGCTGCTGTTTAACATGGTGCCAATGAAAGATGAGCAGGGCAGGGTAGAGCGATACTTCGGCATGTGCCGTAACATGACGCAGATGGTGGAAACGGAGCACCGGTTGGCGATAGAGACCAAGAAGGCTCAGGAGACAGAGCTACTGAAACAGGCCTTCCTGACCAATATGAGTTACGAGATTCGTACGCCGTTGAACACCGTGGTGGGCTTTGCCGAACTCTTTGAGTCAGAGCACGACGTGGCTGACGAACCGCTGTTTGTTGAGGAGATACGCCGCAACAGCAACAGTCTGCTGTCGCTGGTCAACGACATTCTGTTCCTGTCGCGACTGGATGCCAACATGATAGAGTATAAGAAGGAAGAGACGGACTTCGCCATGCTCTTCGAGAGCTGGTGCCAGCTGGGACTGGTGAATGTGTCGCCAGAGGTGAGAGTGCAAGTGGAGAATCCCTTCGAGCGACTCTTGGTGAACATCGATACGGAGCATGTCGGCAAGGTGATACAGAGAGTTTGCAGCACTGCCGTTAATTTCACTCAGAAAGGCTCTATCCACGTCAAGGCAGAATACAGAAAAGGCCATTTGTCGGTTGTCGTCGAGGACACCGGACGTGGCATTGACAAGGAAACCCTACCTCATGTGTTCGAACGCTTTGTGCGCGACCAGCGCGAGGAACTCTGTGGAACGGGTCTCGACCTGCCCATCGCACAGACACTCGTGGAACAGATGGGCGGAAGCATCGAGTTGCAGTCGGAAGTCGGCAAGGGTACTACCGTCTGGGTCGTCATTCCCTGTGAAGCTTCTGTGATTGAGAGACGCCGTGAATTGATTGAATAACCCCGTTATGCTTTTCCATATATGATATGACTACGTACGCATACCTATTTATATTAGCAGCCGCTTGGACATTTGAGTTCGTCCCCACGTTGATTTGTGTGTTGGTGGCGCTGGCCTTTCTGGGCATGCTCATCCAGAACCGCCTGGTGGTGAGACGTGTGCGCAAGCGCATGGCAGAAACCACGTTTACGGGTAAGATGATGGAACAGGCGGTGCAAATCAGCGCCAGCAATGTGGTGCGCTTTGTGATTCGCGAAGGATATATCTACCAGCTCTACGGACATATCTTCCCCGACAGAATAATGACGTCGGAAGAATGGAAAAGCCATGTGCATCCCGATGACTTGGAGGAGACGTTGCGGCATTTTCGCCGGATGATGTCGGGCAAGGTAGCGCGCGACGAGTTCTTCTATCGCTGGAATTTCGACTTCAATGGCGAACAGCCCCAGTGGGGCTATATGCACAATGTGAGCGTGGTGGAAATGACACCTGGTACGAACACCCCCCAGAGTATCATCAGCACATTGCGCGACGAGACGGAGCTGCGCGAGCAGGAAATCAGGGAGGAAGAACTGACGGATAAGTACCGCCAGGTCTTTGAGCATTCCATCGTCGGTCTTTCGTTCTACAGTCCTGACGGATGGCTGTTGGATGCCAATAAGATTATGCGTGAAATCTGTCATTTCGACAGCGACACCTACGACGAGCATTTCTCGAATACGAATCTCTTCGACGCTATGCCGTTCAACGAGATTCTGGACAAGAACAATGTCGAGGAAGTGTGGGCTTGTGTTCAGAGTATCGTCCCTGAACGTGGTTTGCATGACTATCTGGAATTACACGTCTATCCGCTGTATAGCGACGAGGGAAAGCTCCTGAACATCGCCCTTGCAGTACGTAATGTGACTGGAGAGCGAGAAATGTATCTGCAGGCGAAGCAAAACGACTTGGAAATCCAGAAAGTGAACAACGAAATCATGCGTTACGAGGAGGAGCTTCGCTATATGATGGAGGCTTGCGACATGCGTGCCTTCCGACTGTTCTTCGACGAGCGTGTGGTACGTTTCTACAAGGGTCTGGGAACCGTGGAACTCGAAATGTCGTTCGACGAGGTTGAGTCGCATTTCGTCAACGAGCCGGAGATGCTGCGTCTGGGCTTCCAGGATCCTTACACCTACTTCTCGCAACCCATGGGCTATATGGCTGAGATGCGTCCTGTGTTCCATGAGGGTCACGAAATACAATGGAACCAAATCAACAACATCCCCGTCTATAATGAAAAGGGAGAGGTGAAGGAAGCCTTCGGACTGATACGAAACATATCGGGTATGATGGAGAAGCAGGAGCAGTTGAAGCGCGAGACGGAACGTGCCAACGACTCCGGACGTCTGAAGTCAGTGTTCCTGGCAAATATGACGCACGAAATCCGTACCCCGCTGAATGCCATTGTCGGATTTACCGACTTGCTGCAGGCCATCGAGTCGCCTGACGACAAGCGCGAGATGATTCGCGTCATCCATAACAACTGCGACATGCTGTTGCGACTCATCAACGACATTCTGGTGCTCAGTAATATGGATGCCAACGCAATGGAGATCATTCCCCACGACGTCGATGCCTCACACGACTTCGAAGAACTTGCCAAAACGCTGGCCCAGCGTGTGCAGGAGCCTACCGTCGAGTTCCAGACTGACAATCCCTACGAGGTATTACAGACACGACTGGACAGCGACCGCATCAATCAGGTGATTACCAATTTCGTGACCAATGCCGTCAAATACACCCATCAGGGCCATATCCGTATCGGATACCGCCTGGAAGAACGCCATGGCCAGCAGGGATTGTATGCCTATTGCGAGGATACGGGCTCGGGTATTCCCAAGGACAAGCATGCAGCCATCTTCGAACGTTTCGTTAAACTGAACGATTATGTGCAGGGAACGGGTTTGGGCCTGCCCATTTGTAAGGCTATTGTCGAGAAGTGTGGCGGTGAGATTGGCCTGGAGAGTGAGGTTAATGAGGGATCTGTGTTCTGGTTCTGGATACCAGTCGAAGTGCGTGAAGTAAAAGAAAAACCCGTTGCCTCATGAAACAAGACAGACGCTGTATAATGATTCCCAAGAGGTGGCTGGGAACGTTCCTGTTGCTGGGGCTTCTCACAGGTTCCTGTCTCTCGGCTATGGCTGCAGACAAGGACTCTGTCAGGGTGTACACGGAAGACAATCCCCTCGTTTACGAAGATGCCTGGGACTTGTGGCCCTATGTCTTTCTGAACGAGAATGGCGAGGCGGTGGGTTACAACGTCGATTTGCTGAAGATGATTTTCCAGGAACTCGATATCCCGTATGTCGTCAAGCTGAAACATACCCGGGAGGCCTTGGAGGATTTGAAGGCGGGACGTTGCGACCTGAAGATTGGTATGGAAGACCATTTGCACGACGATTATGCCACCTATGGCAAGTCGGTGGTCCAGATTTTTACCCATAGCGTGGTTTATAGGAAGGGTGAACCGCAGACCATTAAGACGTATGAGGATTTGGCGCACCATAAGGTCATTGTCCACGGGGGCAGTTTCAGTCATATGTTTATGGTTCAGCGCGGTTGGGGTGACAATGCCATCGCCATCGACGACATGCGCGAGGCCGTACAGTTGGTTCACAACAAGCCCGACCAGCAGATTGTGTGGAACACGCTCTGTCTGAAGTGGCTCATCAATAAGTTCCAATATGACAATCTGGAACTGACGCCCGTCAATGTGCCTCACGGGGAATACAAGTTCATGTCGCATGACCTCGCTCTGCTTCACAAGATGGACAGCGTCTATGCCGGACTGAACGCTTCGGGACGTCTGCAGGCCATACAGAACAAGTGGTTCTATCCGGAACGTACGGAATCGGGTGTGCCGAGCTGGATTTGGCAGGCTATTATCGTTACGCTATTGCTGACACTCTTCTTCTTGGGTTACTATCTGGTCTATCGCCGTTACGAGAAGCGCATGACCAAGGACATCCGGGTGGGCAACGACCGTTTGGCACTGATTCTGAAAACCAGTCATGTGCGTATCTTCCTTTATGTCTTGAAAACCAGGACCGTTACCCGCCTCGACTCAGACGGACGCTTCGAGGCTGAGGGAATCTTGCCTTACGTGTTCATCCAACCCTTAAAGGAAGAATACCGCACCCCCGTCATCGACGCCCTGCAACAGGTTGCCCGTCAGGAGCAGGAGAAAGTAACTCTTGACGTGCAGTCAAGACCAGATTCCCACTTAGGACATCGTTATCTCACCGTCGAGATATCTGTGCTGCATTGCGACAAGAACGGACAGCCTGAAGTGCTTATTGGCACCATCTCTGACGTTACTGACGAGAAACGCCGTCAGCAGCAGGTCAAGGACACCATGCTGCGCTATCAGTCCATCTTTGAATCATCGATGATTGATGCGGTGGCTTACGATGAAAACGGTGTCATTATCGGCATGAACCAGAAAGCGATGTCTGCCTTTAAGGGAAACTTTGACAAGGTCCTTGAATCGCGCGTCACCCTCAAAGAGGTGTTAGGAAAAGACGATGTAGACACTGCAAACATCGACTACACCTATCTGACTCAGATTTTCAAGGGTCCTGACGATCGTGCGCTGAACAAATTCCTGCAACGCCCGGAATTGCTTTACGAACTGCAGTTGGTTCCTGTCCGTGATGATGAAGGCAAGTTGCAGGCAGTCTATGGTACAGGACGCGATGTGACGGAAGTGGCCAAGACCTACAACCAGCTACGTCAGAATGTGGCCAAGCTCGAACAAGCTAACGACGAGATGCAGACTTACATCCGCAATATTGACTTTGTGCTGCAGCATGGTGGTGTGCGTATGACAGACTACTCGCCGGATACCCACATGTTGGTCATCTACAGCCAGATAGGCCACGAACAGTACCGCTTCACCCAGACGCGCTGTCTCTCCCTGCTCGACGACGAGTCGAAAAAGACAGCACAACGCGGGTTGAATGCAATGGACAACCGCTCGCGACAGCCTATCGACACGACTCTGAAGACGACACTGCGCGTCAAGGATGGCAACCCGCTCTACCTGCATCTGTCGTTTATTCCCGTCATCGGCACCGACAGTGAAGTGACGAGCTATTTCGGTATGTGTCGCGACATCAGCGAGTTGATGGCTATGGAGGAGGCTTTGGCTCGGGAGACCAGCAAAGCCCAGGAGGTGGAGACGGTAAAGAATGCCTTCCTCCATAACATGAGCTACGAAATCCGCACCCCATTGAACTCAGTGGTAGGATTCTCCAACCTCTTCGAACAGGAGCATTCCAAGGAGGACGAAGCACTCTTTATCCGCGAGATCAGTGACAATTCCGAGCGTCTGCTGACACTCATTAACGACATTCTCTTCTTGTCTCGACTCGATGCACAGATGATAGAGATTAAACCGCAGATGACCGACATTTGTGCGGACTTGCAGTCACGCTGTCAGGCGGCTTTCACCCAATATCAGTTGCCTGGTGTCAGCTATTTCGTCGAGAATCCTTATGAACATCTCGTGGTTGAGGTGGATGCACAGAATTTGGGTATTGTGATAGATCGGTTGGTGTCTAATGCGGCCTTCTTTACGAAGGAAGGGCAGGTGCGTGTCTGTTGCGACTATACGGGAGAAGACTTGGTGATTGCCCTGCATGCTTCTGATGGCGGCATCCCTGAGGAGATCCTTCCCCATATTTTCGACCGCTTCGTTCAGACACAAGAACATGGTACTGGCCTTGAGATGAGTATCTGTAACGAACTCGTTCGGCAAATGGGGGGTAGGATTCGTATCAAATCCGATGCAACGACGGGTACTGTCGTCTGGATATCCATCCCCTGCAAGTGCAGCGAGTTAGTGAGAAAAACAATAATGTGACCACGCAATGAACAAACGATTCTACGACATACTGCTTGTCCTGCTGTGTCTCTGGCCTGTTTCTTCGGCTGAGGCCAAGGAATTCTATGGTTACACCGAGCATCACCCGCTGACCATCGTCTGCGACTGGGATTTCCGACCTTTCGAATTCCTCGATTCCAATGGCCAGCCATCTGGATATAATGTCGATGTCCTCGACTTGATTCTGAACCGTCTGGACATTCCCCATAAGTTTGTGACGCAGGAGTGGCACGAGGCCACGATGATGTTCGAACACCATGACGCTGACCTCATTCATGCCTTGTCCTATCTCTACAAGCGACGCCCGTTTGTCGCAACACAGAAATACATCAACTATTACAACCTGCGTGTCGTCCGTCACATCGATACACCGCCCCTGTCGCGTATTGCTGATCTGACTAAGGGCGACACCATACTCGTCAAACGTGCCGATTATGCTGCCTGGCAGATTCAGGAACGCGGCGACTCGAACTTCGCAGTCAAGTATTATTCTCCGAAGGAGGCCCTCATGGCTGTTCGCAACAAGCGTTACAATTATTTCATCTGGGGCGAGGAACCCCTCAAACGAAAAATTCAGGAGTTCCATTTCGACAGCCTGCTGCTCGACCGCATTGACATTCCTGCCGGAGAGTTGCGCATCATCGGCTACGACAAGGAGATTATCGACATCATCGATGACGAGTTCACCCGCCTGGAACAGGCTGGCGAGTTGCAGGCCATCTACGATAAATGGTTCCATCCTGAGCGTGTTCACGACGATGCATCGCCTATTGCCATCATCATCCTCATCGGTTTGGTCGTTTTGGGATTGGTGGCCTTCCTGCTGAGCCGTCTGACGGTGTTGCGTGTCAAATCTGCCGTCCGCAGAAATAAAGACATTTACCAGATGATGGACAAGGCGCTCAGTATGGGTGAATTCTATGTGGTGGAACTTGACGTCAGCAACTACATGCTGCACAACCGCTATGGTCATCTGCTGCCCTACGAACCGATGCCTGCACAGGAGTTCCTGAAACGCATGGCCGAGGGACAGGCCCTTCAGCTGCATAATCTCAACGAAAGCATGAAGGCAGGCGAGATTGACTCGACCGAATACCAGTATCGTGTGAATATGGGCACCAGCGATGAACCTAAGTGGCTCGATATCTTTGGTGGAGCCATTATAGAACGTGAAGGCGGTAAGCCCCGTCACATCATCTACAGTGGCCGTGACGTCACCCGGGAATTGGAGGAAGAGCAGCACAACCGTCTGTTGGGTAATCGCTACCGCAAGATTTTCGATACCAATCTCATTGCCATGTCATTCTATGACCCTGAAGGCCATCTGCTCGACTACAACCAGAAGATGCGCGAATTGTGCCATATTGATGACATGGGTGAAGAATTCTTCCGCAAGATGTCAATATTCGACGACCCAGGCTATCAGGGAGATTTCTACCCCGGCACCCGTGAGTCGCTCCATATCTGTCGGCTTTTGCAGTACCCCTCTCTGGGTGTCGATACCTATATCGAGACGCGCATCCGTCCCGTCATCGACGACTCCGACCGTCTGGTCTACTATGTTGCCACCGCCCGCGACGTGTCTGCCGAGCGCGACATGTATCTGGAACAGCGTCGGCACGACCGCAAGTTGCAGACCGTCAACGAAGCCATCAAGCAGTACCAGCAGCAACTCGGCTACCTGCTCGAGGAATGTCAGATATTTGTTTGGAGCTACCGTCCAGCTGAGAATGTCGTCACCCTCATGCGTACCCCCGGAGAGGCGGAATATACGGAAACCATTGAACAGTATGTGGCTTCCATCCAGAACGAATCCCGGGAAAGCGCTATGGCTGAGATTCAGGAGGCCATGCAACAGGGCAAGGCTTACAACACGCTGATGCTCTTCGACCGTACACCGGTCGACAGTACCCCTACTTGGTACGACGTCTTTGGCTTCCCCATATTCGACGAGAACGGACAACTCACCGAATATTTCGGTATTTCGCGCGACGTCACTGCCCTCATACGGGCTCAGGAACAGTTACGCCAAGAGCGTTCCCGTGCCGAGGATTCCGGGCGCATGAAGGCAGCTTTCCTGGCCAATATGACGCACGAGATCCGTACACCGCTCAACGCCATCGTAGGTTTCAGCGGACTGCTCAATGTGGTCGAGGACGACAGCGAACGTCGTGAATTTATCCGCATCATCCGCAACAACTGCGACATGCTGCTCAGACTCATCAACGACATCCTCGAAGCATCCAGTATGGGGCAGTCGTTAGCCATTGACCCTGAAACGGTAGACCTCTCACGCGTCTTCGACGATATCTGCCAGACGCTGGCCCAGCGTGTGCAGGAACCTGGCGTCGAGTTTCAGAAGGACAACCCCTATCCGTCCTGCATGGCTCACCTCGACAAAGGCCGTTTGCAGCAGTTGCTCACCAATTTCGTCACCAATGCCGTCAAATACACCCACGAGGGACATATTAAGGTCGGCTATTGCCAACAAACGAGAAACGAGCAAGGGGAGGTGACTAATGACGGCAATGGTCAGCAGGGCCTCTATTTCTACTGCGAGGACACTGGTTCCGGCATTCCCAAGGACAAGCAGGACTCCGTATTCCAGCGTTTTGTCAAACTCAACGACTTCGTGCAGGGCACAGGTCTCGGACTCTCCATCTGTAAGGCCATTGTCGAAAAGTGTGGCGGACAGATTGGTGTCACGGGCGACGTCGGCATCGGCTCCACCTTCTGGTTCTGGATTCCCCGCGACATGAAAGATCTCGAAGGGTAGGGGTGCGACACTGCTTCTCACGAAAACGCCCGAGTTTTGACCCTCTGACCTTCTGACCGTATACAAAAATTCCCTCGTTTCACAACAAAAGAATCTGACTTAACCATTAACCAAAACACGTATGAACACTAGGTTTCTCGTGTGTTGTCCTTTGCTAAGAGCCACCCGTCAAGGAAGTCCTCAATATCGACTTTACGTCCATTTTCGATGTACGATATGGCGAGGAAAAGTGCAATCATTTGGCATGAATTGTCGTATTTTACCCTGTTTTTGCCATAAAAATCTAATTTTAAGTTACACTAATACATAAATCACGTAAAAAATGGGAGAGAACCTTACGAGGAGGTTGAGCAACCCTTGCTAGGCCTTAGCGGTGGCAAAGATATGGGTTTATTTTTGTTGGGCAATGAATTTTCAAATATAAGTGACTTTTGCAAAAAACGCCGAAATTGACATTTCGCCAAATACCTCCAAAAAACCGAAAAAAGGTCAAAAAGTCAAAAGGTCAAAAGCCGCTCGTTTTCAGCGACTTAAATGTATATAATAATGTACATGTATATAATAATGTATATAAAAATATAATAAGAATACCCCCCTTAATACATATAGGTCCCCCACCAAAATGCCGCACTTTTGACTTTTTGACTTTTTGACCGTTTTATGTTAATATATGCTAAAAAGAATTAACGTTTTTTTTGTTTTTTTCGGCATACACAAGAAGATCAAGATAAAATTGAAAAACTTAGGGACACAAGAAACACAACAACTCACCATGCGCTGCTATCCGTGCTCTGTTCTAAGCATATGGAAGGCGGCAGCATGGGTAATTGCTGAATAACGAGGACTCTTTTGTTGAGGCGGTCAGAAGGTCAAAAGGTCAAAACGCGGGCGTTTTGCTGAAGCGGGGTAAAAAAAAGTAAAGGCCCGCTTGCAGCGAGCCTTTATTTGTAAGTCCTACTACTGTCGGATTACTTACGTAGACCGAGAGCCTTGATCAGTTCACGATAGCGGTTGATGTCCTTGTTGTAGAGGTACTTCAGGAGCTTACGACGACGACCTACCATCTTGGTCAGTGCACGTGCGGTACCGAAGTCCTTGTGGTTCTTCTTCAGGTGCTCGGTGAGGTGCTTGATGCGGAAAGTGAACAGAGCAACCTGGCTCTCTACTGAACCAGTGTCCTGAGCGTTCTTGCCATACTGGCCGAAGATCTCAGTCTTCTTAGCTTGATCTAAATACATAATGTTTAATTGTGATTATAAATTTGCAATAACATCTTTCGGACGCTTTCCCTGCCTAATCACGGGCGGTTTACGTCGTCAAATGCTTCGGATTTTCCGAAATGCGGCTGCAAAATTACACATTTTCTGCAAAACTACCAAATATTTCCCCAAAAATGTGTACCTTTGCACCCGAAATCGTCAAATAGTACAATAAATAGTAAATTGTAAATCGTCGAATAGTAAATTATTACGATGCAGGATATCAGAAATATTGCAATTATTGCACATGTAGACCACGGCAAGACGACGCTGGTGGACAAGATGATGCTGGCAGGCAATCTTTTCCGTGAGGGACAGAACCTGTCGAGTCAGGTGTTGGATGCTAACGACCTTGAACGCGAACGCGGCATCACCATTCTTTCGAAGAATGTAAGTATTAACTGGAAAGGAACGAAAATCAACATCATCGACACTCCGGGACACTCGGACTTCGGTGGCGAGGTGGAGCGCGTGTTGAACATGGCCGACGGCTGCCTGTTGCTCGTCGACGCCTTCGAGGGCCCCATGCCTCAGACGCGTTTCGTGCTGCAGAAGGCCCTGCAGATTGGTCTGAAGCCCATTGTGGTGGTCAACAAAGTCGACAAGCCTAATTGCCGCCCTGAGGAGGTCTACGAGATGGTCTTTGATCTGATGTTCTCGCTCAATGCCACTGAAGACCAGCTGGATTTCCCTGTGGTTTATGGCTCTGCCAAGAACGGTTGGATGGGTGAGGACTACAACAAACCCACAACGGACATCACGTATCTGTTGGATAAGATTGTCGAGGTGATTCCCGCTCCCAAGCAGATGGAGGGTACGCCCCAGATGCTGATCACCTCGCTCGATTATAGCTCGTATACAGGCCGTATCGCTGTGGGCCGCGTTCATCGTGGCACGCTGAAGGACGGCATGCAGGTCACCATTGCCCATCGCGACGGTTCTACGGAGAAGACGAAGATTAAGGAGTTGCATACCTTCGACGGTATGGGACACTCGCGCATTGATCAGGTGGACTGTGGCGATATCTGTGCCGTCATCGGACTCGAAAAGTTCGAGATTGGCGACACCATCTGCGACATAGAGAATCCCGAACCACTGCCGCCTATTGCTATTGACGAGCCAACCATGTCGATGCTTTTCTGCATCAACGATTCTCCGTTCTTTGGCAAGGAGGGTAAGTTCGTTACCTCGCGTCACATTAACGACCGCCTGGAGAAGGAACTGGAGAAGAACCTCGCCCTGCGTGTCGAGCCTTTCGAGGATTCTACCGACAAGTGGGTCGTCTCGGGCCGTGGCGTGCTGCACCTTTCGGTACTCATCGAGACCATGCGTCGTGAGGGCTATGAGTTGCAAGTCGGACAGCCGCAGGTTATCTATAAGGAAATCAATGGCGTGAAGCACGAACCCGTGGAGGAACTGACTATCAACGTCCCCGAGGAATTTGCCTCGAAGATGATCGATATGGTTACCCGCCGTAAGGGTGAGATGACCAGTATGGAGTCGCAGGGCGAACGCACCAACATCGAGTTCGACATCCCTTCGCGTGGCATCATAGGTCTGCGCACCAACGTCCTGACAGCCTCTCAAGGTGAGGCCATTATGGCTCACCGCTTCAAGGAATACCAGCCTTACAAGGGCGAGATAGAGCGTCGTGTCAACGGCTCGATGATTTCGATGGATACGGGCAATGCCTTTGCCTATGCCATCGACAAACTGCAGGATCGCGGTAAGTTCTTTATCGATCCGGGTGAGGATGTCTATATGGGTCAGGTGGTTGGCGAACATGTCCACGACAACGACCTGGTCATCAATGTCTGCAAGGCCAAGCAGCTGACCAACGTCCGTGCATCTGGTACCGACGACAAGGCGCGCATCATTCCCAAGGTGGTTATGTCATTGGAAGAGTGCCTCGAATATATCAAGGAGGACGAGCTCGTCGAGGTGACACCGCAGTCTATGCGTATGCGTAAAATCATTCTCGACCACGACCAGCGCAAAAAGGCTGCCAAACAGTAAGCGTTATGGAAGTAATACAGAGTTTTACCATTGACCATACCCAGTTGAAGCCGGGCATCTATGTGTCGCGCGAGGACAGGGGTTTTACTACTTACGACCTGCGTATTACCGAACCCAACAAGGAGCCTGCTGTGGCACCATCGGCCATGCACAGCCTGGAACACCTGATGGCAACGTGGTTTCGCAACTCACGGGTAAAGGACGATGTGGTGTATGTGGGCCCGATGGGTTGTCTGACGGGCATGTACATCATCATGACGGGGACGTACAGTGTGGAGGACATGCGAGCGCTGACCATCGAGTGTCTGGAGTGGATACTGACGCAGAAGGAGGTTCCGGCTACGACACCCGAAACGTGCGGCAACTGTCTGTTGCACGACCTGCCCATGTGCCACTGGGAGAGCCGTCGCTACCTGAACCGACTGAAGAATGACTTCCATTCGGAGTACACGAAGTTGCAGGTAGTGCTGGCTGACGGACGGCAGTTTGCGGATAGTTGACAGTTGATAGTTGACAATTGACAGTTGACAGTTGTCAGAGACTCTCGACGAAGGTGCGTGTGACCTGGAAGGAGTGTTCGGCGATGGTGTCCCAGAAGTTGTGATATTGCGAGGCGTCGGTGTCGCGCAGGGGAATGTCGCTGATGACTCGGAACGAGATGAAGGGCACCTTGTTGATGTAGCACGTCTGTGCAATGGCGCACGACTCCATATCGACGGCCTTGGCGTCAGGGAAGTGCTCGATAATCTCGCGCATCTTTTCGCGTGAGTCGACAAACCAGTCGCCAGTGACTATCAAACCCGGGTGAATCTCTAAACCCTCAACTTTCAACTCTGAACTTTTACGGAGCAAATAGGGGTCTGCGGGGTAGCGTGCTGGAAGACCCTGCACCTGACCGTAGATGGTGGTGTTGTCGATGGCCGTACCGCAATAGACGTCGTGATAGCAGAGTTCGGCACTGACGACCACGTCCTGCACGTTGATGTCGTCACCGTTGCCTCCGGCACAGCCACTCGAGATGATGCAGTCGGGGTGGAACTCGTTAATCATGCGCTGGGCACCCAAAGCGGCGTTTACCTTGCCGATGCCACACTTCTGAACCAACACGTCATCGCTGTTGAAGAGTTGCTGTAACTGGTGCAACTCCTTATCCATTGCTACTAGAATACCGATTTTCATAACCTTTTCAATGCTTTTGCCTGCAAAGATAAGAAATAATTCTTAATTATTAATTCTTTTCGAAAGAAAAGTGTGGCGTTGCGAGCTTAATTCTTAATTTATTTGTAACTTTGCACGCAAAAATAGAAAAAAAGCATGAATAAATGGAAACTATGGCTGCCTGACGTGCTGGCAGTAGTGTTATTTGCGGTAATATCGTTTGCCTATTTCTTCCCCGCTGATATCGAGGGGCGTATCTTGTTCCGTCACGACTCGTCGGCAGGACGAGGTGCAGGTGAAGAGGTGTCGCAGTATCATCAGCGTACGGGTGAACAGTCGCGTTGGACGAACGCCTTGTTCGGTGGTATGCCAACCTACCAGATTGCACCCTCGTACGACAGTACACAGCCGTTGGCTAGGGTCGAGAAGGCCTACCATCTGTGGTTGCCCGAGAATGTGTGGTACGTGTTCGTCTACCTGTTAGGCTTCTATATCCTGCTTAGGGCTTTCGACTTCCGCTGGTATCTGGCTATGTTGGGTGGCATCGTATGGGCATTTTCCAGCTATTTCTTCATCATCATAGCTGCCGGACACATTTGGAAGGTGATAGCTTTGGCCTACCTGCCTCCGATGATTGCGGGCATTGTGCTGGCCTATCGGGGAAAATACCTGTGGGGACTCGTGGTGACAGCACTGTTCGGTGCCCTCGAGGTGATGGCCAACCATGTGCAGATGACGTACTATTATCTGTTTATCGTGCTGGCGATGATCATTGCCTTTATGATTGACGGCATCCGTCGGAAGGAGTATATGCATCTGCTGAAGGCCACTGGCGTCTGTGTAGTAGCAGCCTTGATAGCCATCAGCCTGAATCTGTCGAACCTCTACCATACCTGGTCGTATGGTCAGGAGACGATGCGTGGCAAGAGTGAGCTGGTGAAGGAGAATACCGCCAACCAGACGTCGAGTGGATTGGACCGCGACTATATTACCCAGTGGAGCTATGGCATTGACGAAACATGGACGCTGTTGGTGCCTAACACGAAGGGCGGTGCCTCGGTACCCATGTCGCGAAGCACGACGGCCATGAAACACGCTAACCCTGAGTTTGAGCCAGTCTATCAGCAGATAGGGCAGTACTGGGGCGAACAACCCATGACGATGGGTCCCGTCTACGTGGGAGCCTTCGTGCTGATGCTGTTCATCTTGGGCCTGTTTATCGTGAAGGGTCCTATGAAGTGGGCTCTGTTGGTTGTGACCATCTTGTCCGTTCTGCTGTCGTGGGGACGCAACTTCATGCCCTTTACCGACTTTTTCATCGACTACATACCGATGTATGCCAAGTTCCGCACGGTGTCGTCGATTCTCGTCATCGCTGAATTTACCATACCTCTGTTGGCTATGTTGGCCCTGAAGAAACTGTTCGATGAGCCGGAACAGATGAAGCCGAGAATGAAATATGTGGGCATCTCGTTCCTGTTGACGGGTGGCGTGGCCTTGCTGTTCTCGCTGATGCCCTCCGTGTTCTTCGACAGCTTTATATCTTCGACGGAGATGCGAAGCATTCAGAGTCTGCCTTCCGAGTATGTGCAGCCATTGCTGGATAACTTGACAGAGATGCGAAAGGCTGTCTTTACGGCCGATAGCTTGCGCTCGTTCTATATTGTTTTAGTAGGTACTGGCGTGTTGTTGTCCGTAGTATTTGGCAAGTTGAAGAAGGAGTATGCCGTGGGTATCATCCTGGTGCTTTGTCTGGTTGACATGTGGACGGTGAACAAGCGTTACCTGAACGACGAACTGTTTGTGCCCAAGTCGGAGCGCGAGGCACCTATGCCGAAGTCGGCGGCCATTGATCATATCCTGCAGGATAAATCGCTCGACTATCGTGTGCTGAATCTGGCCACGTCGACCTTCAACGAAAACGAGACGTCGTTCTATCTGAAGAGCATTGGCGGATATCATGCTGCCAAGTTGCGCCGCTATCAGGAACTCATCGATGCTCATATAGATAAGGAGATCAATAGCGTGTACAATGCAGTGAGCAAGGCCGGAGGCGATATGACGCAAGTGAATGGCGACAGCATTTACCCCGTGCTGAACATGCTGAATACTAAATATTTTATCCTGCCGTTGCAAGGCGGACAGACCGTTCCCCTGGAGAACCCCTATACCTATGGTAATGCATGGTTCGTGGACAAGGTGAACTATGTGGACAATGCCAATCAGGAACTGGATATGACAGGACAATTGCCCTTGCGACATGAAGCTGTAGCTGACAAGAAGTTCCGTGAACAGTTGGGAGATGGTGTTGCGCAGGATACGCTGAGCGTGGTGAATATCAAGGCCTACGAGCCCAACCAGCTGACCTACGAGGTTAACTCCGACAAGGGTGGCGTCATTGTATTCTCTGAGATTTACTATCCAGGCTGGACGGCCACCCTCGATGGCGAGGAACAGGAATTGGGACGTGTCAACTATGTGTTGCGCGCCTTGCGGGTAAAGCCTGGTAAGCACGAAGTGGTGCTCAGTTTCTTCCCCAAGAGCATTGACCGCACGGAGACGATAGCCTGGTCGGCCTATGTTGTACTGTTGCTTATTCTTCTGTACCTTGGATGGAGTGCCTTACGTAGGCGCGGTGACTGTACCACACCACCATCGCCAGACAAATAAGCGGAATCAGGAACGAGAGGTTTGTGGCGGGTAGTCCGAAAAGCATAATGTCGCTCTCGATGATGGCTGCCTGAATAGGTGGAAAGAACGATCCGCCCAGAATGGCCATGATGAGTCCTGCTCCGGCAATCTTGATGTTTTCGCCTATGCCGCGTAGTGCCAGACCATAGATGGTGGGAAACATCAGCGAAAGGCAGATGCTGACTGCTACCAGACAATAGATGCCATTGCGGTCGGTGAAAGTGATGGTACCGAAGATAGCCACCATGCCGATGATGCCCATGGTCGAGAGCATGCGCTCGGGTGATAGCCACTGTATGAGCCACGTGCAGATGAAACGGCTGGCTGCAAAGAAACACATGGCTACGATGTTGTATTTCTGGGCGGTGATTTCGGCTGCTTGTTCTGTCATGCCCTCCACCATGAAGACGCGCGTACCATATTGAATAATAAACGACCAGCACGCCACTTGGGCACCCACGTAGAAGAACTCTGCCAGGACGCCCTCGCGGTAGTTCTCCCTTTGGGCCAGTTCGCGGATGGTTTCCATCAGACCCTTCTGGCTGTCGGCAGTTTCGACATGGGGCATTCGTGTCAGCCAGATAATCACCATGATTAGTACCACGACGGCTCCAATGAAGATATAGGGCTGGATGAGCACACCCAAATCGTGATCCTTGATGATGTTGAACTGTTGCAGGGGCAACTGCTGGCGCTCAAACGAGTCCATCGCATTAATCTGCGACTGTACGGCCATTGCCAGGAATATGCCTGCTACGGCTCCCAGTGCATTGAACGCCTGTGCAGCATTCAGACGCTGAATGCCCGACTGCTCGTTCCCCATGCAGTAGATGTATGGGTTGCAACTCGTTTCCAGGAACGAGAGCCCGCAGGTCATGATGAAGTATGACATCAGGAAAGGGTAGAAAGCCCCTATTCCCTTGGCGGGCAGGAAGAAGAGGGTTCCCGCAGCATAAAGTCCGAGTCCCACAATGACGCCCCACTTGAAGGAATAACGCTGTATAAACAGAGCGGCAGGGAAGGCCATCAGGAAATAGCCAAGGTTAAATACAACGGGCACCAGCGTACCCTCCGTCGTGCTGATACGGAATATTTTGGAGAACGTTCCCACCATAGGTGTGGTGACGTTGTTGGCAAATCCCCAAAGCGCAAAACAGGCTGTAATCAACACTATGGCAAGTGTGAATCTGCCACTGGTATTGCCAATTGAAAATGTCTTGTTTTCTAGTAGTTTCATTAGTAGGCTTTATTATTTTCCGACAAAGGTAGTGTTTTTTTTGCTAAAAATTACTATCTTTGCAGAAAAATATTGCATGATGATTAAAAAACTGCTTTCTTTGCCCCCAAATCTGGTGGAAAGTTTCCATGAAGTGACAGGTCTTTCGCGTGAAGAATACTTTTGCACTTGTGACCCTATAGGCCATAGGCTGGGGTCGGGTGGGGGTACTACGTGGGTGCTTCAGCAGGCAGAACAATGGCTGAATGGTGAACGTTGCATCATTCTGCATGCTGGCGGACAAAGTAAACGTCTGCCAGCGTATGCTGTTAGTGGAAAGGTCCTAACGCCTATCCCTGTGTTCCGATGGGAACGCGGTCAGCGCTTGTCGCAGACACTGATGGATTTGCAGTTGCCGCTCTATGAGCGCATGATGCAACAAGCTCCGGCAAGTCTTACTACGATGATAGTGAGTGGTGACGTCTATATCCGTGCTGCTGAGCGTATTGGTGAGATTCCTGATGCCGATGTGGTGTGCTATGGGCTGTGGCTCGATGCTTCTGTGGCTAAGAATCATGGCGTCTTCGTCAGCGACCGCCGTACGCCCAACGTATTGAAACAGATGTTGCAGAAGCCGTCAACAGAAAAACTATCCGAGTTATTGAAGGACCATTTCTATCTGACTGATATCGGCATCTGGATGCTCTCCGACCGTGCCGTACGGTTGTTGATGCAACGCTCGACTGTCACTGTGCCCACCGGTTCTCCGGTGGGACTTAAGGAATACGACCTCTACTCGGAGTTTGGCTGTGCGTTGGGTACGAATCCTACTATCGACGACCCCGAACTACAGTCGTTGCGTGTGGCGGTAATACCGTTGCCCGGAGGCGAGTTCTATCATTTTGGTACCTCGCGTGAGATGATCTCTTCGACGCTGGCAGTCCAGAATATCGTCAACGACCAGCGCGACATCATGCACCACGACCGCAAACCGCATCCTAGTATCTTTACACAGAATGCCATCACGCATTATCACTTTACAGATCAGAACTACAACATTTGGATAGAAAACAGTTATGTGGGTCCGCGTTGGAAACTCACGCACGACAATGTAGTGACGGGAGTTCCCGAGAACGACTGGGACATCACGCTGGAGGCTGGCGAGTGTATCGACGTGGTACCTGTGGGTGAGAGTGACTACGAGATACGCCGCTATCGTATCGACGAGGCTGTGAACAGCAACGAATTGGCAGAGCGTGCTAACCTGCGACGACTCTTTGCCCAGCGAAACAAGTTCCGTTGTCAGAATTGGCCCGCGATGGCCAAGAATTGGCAACACAGCGTGTTCTATCAGTTGGATCTTGACGATGCATCACAAGAGTTTAGCCGATGGCAGATTCCATTGCCTGAGCCGCTTTCACAGGAAGCTCCTCTGATGACGCGCATCCACGATGCCATGTTCCGTGGCGACAGCAACCTGGCGTTCTCGTTGCTACGTGAGGGACTTACGGAAAATGCGCTGGCGGTGAAGCAACAACCAAGGCTTTCTGTTTATCCCGATCAGATTGTTTGGGGCCGTTCGCCTGTGCGTATTGATTTAGCAGGAGGCTGGACGGACACACCGCCCTATTGCCTGATGGAAGGCGGATCGGTGGTTAATATCGCTATTGAACTGAACGGACAACCGCCTCTGCAAGCCTATGTAAAGCCCTGCCACGAACCGCATATCGTGTTGCGTAGTATCGACTTGGGGGCTATCGAGGTGGTTGAAACCTACGAACAGCTGGCAGCATATAATAAGGTGGGCTCGCCATTCTCTATTCCTAAGGCGGCTTTAGTGCTGGCGGGTTTCCAACCTGGTTTTTCGCAACAAACCTTTGCATCGCTGCGAGAACAACTTGAGGGCTTTGGTGCTGGCATTGAACTGACGTTACTCTCAGCCGTTCCTGCAGGCAGCGGATTAGGTACAAGCAGCATTCTTGCATCTACCGTGTTAGGGGCTGTCAGCGACTTCTGTGGGCTGGGCTGGGATAAGAACGAAATAGGTAAACGCACCCTTGTGCTTGAGCAGCTACTGACTACCGGAGGCGGATGGCAAGACCAGTTCGGTGGTGTCTTGGGAGGTGTGAAATTGCTGGAGACGCAACGTGGCTTTGATCAGAATCCGTTGGTTCGCTGGTTGCCCAACGACCTATATACTCAGCCGGAATATCAGCAGTGTCACCTATTATATTATACGGGCATCACGCGCACTGCGAAGAAGATCTTGGCGGAGATAGTGCGTCGCATGTTCCTTAATCATGGTGGCGAGATTCGTCAGTTGCGCGCTATGAAGGCCCATGCACAGGATATGTTTGAGGCCATTCAGCGTCAGGACTTCCTGTTGATGGGACAACTCGTACGTAAAACGTGGCAACAAAACCAACTCATTGACAGCGGTACCAATCCTGATAGCGTGCGTCGCATCACCAATCTTATCGACGACCTCTGCTTGGGCTATAAGCTGCCTGGCGCTGGTGGTGGCGGCTATCTCTATATGGTGGCGAAGGATCCTGAAGCAGCTGCTCGCATCAAACAGGCACTTAACAGCCAACAGCCCAATCCCAATGCCCGCTTTGTGGAGATGACATTGTCGAAGAAGGGCCTGCAGGTCAGTAGGAGCTAACAACCCCCACCAAACCTCCCCGAGGGGAGGCTTCAGACACTCCCCCTCGGGGGAGACAGAGAGGGGTACTTCTTCTTGAAAGCCGCCAAGCGTTCTTGCGTCTGTTGCATAAAACGCAGATATTCCTCCGACTCAGAGTTGAAGGGACGGTGGGTGAGCGCCTGTCTGATAGGGCGCCATTCGTCCATAAATGTGATAGCCTCGTCGCTGAAGCACCATTCGACGAGTCGTTCCCAGATGTAATCCACCGCCTGTTCTGAAGGGTGTAGCATGTCGGCATCATAGAATCGGTAGTCGCGCAACTCGTCCATCATGATTTCGTAGGCAGGGAAATAGTGAAGATGTCTGATGTCTGATGTCTGATGTAAGAGTTTGTCTATCGCCAGCAGCAGTGTGGCTTTCGACAGTTGGCTCTCATGGTATCCGTATTTGCGATAGCGAATGGGGCTGACAGTCATCACTACCTGAACCTCGGGCTGGCATGCTTTCAGCAACTCGACGGCTTTGCGCAGATAATCCGCACACTCGTCAACTGTCAGCTCTTCTTCTTGGAATAGTGCGGCAGGTCGCTTCTCGCAATTGTCTACGATTTCACCTGTCTCCTTCAGTCGATACACATGGTTAGTCCCCAATGTCAGAAATACAGTCTTAAATGAAGAAAGCCTTGCCCAGTCATTCCTCATTCCACATTCCTCATTCTTCATTCTCTCCAGCGTATGCAGGATGCTCGCTGGGTTATACATTGTGCCATAAGGATTCACCGTCGTTGGGAAACCATGGTCCTTGAACCGTTGGCCGATCTCGCTGGCAAAGCACGACCCCACCAACAACACCTCTTCGCAGGCTCCTATCTGGAATCCTGCCTTGCCTGTTTCTACCTTTGTTCTGAATTCCATCGTTGCAAAGGTATAAAAAAATGAGTGAAAAGCCAAAAAGTCGCCATATTATTTTGTATTTCGCATTCTATTTCGTACCTTTGTCGAGGTAACTATTAAACTAAATTGGATGACGCGTATGGAAGAATATGTAGCTGACGAGAACCGTTACGACGGCATGGTATACAACCGTTGTGGACGCTCAGGCGTTCTGTTGCCCAAAGTGAGTCTGGGCATGTGGCATAACTTCGGAGGGGTGGACGACTACCAGCGTTCGCGCAAGATTCTGCGCTATGCCTTCGACAAGGGTATTACCCATTTGGACCTGGCCAACAACTACGGTCCCCCCTATGGTTCTGCCGAGGAGACTTTGGGGCGGGTGATGGACGATGATCTGCGCCCCTACCGCGACGAGTTGTTCATTTCGTCGAAGGCAGGCTACGACATGTGGGCAGGGCCTTATGGCAACTGGGGTTCACGAAAGTATCTGATGGCATCGCTCGACCAGAGTCTGAAACGTATGCACTTGGATTATGTGGACTTGTTCTATTCGCACCGCTACGACCCAGAAACACCGATGGAAGAAACCCTGCAGGCATTGGTCGACATGGTCTGCGCAGGCAAGGCACTCTATGTCGGTATTTCGAACTGGCCGCTGGAACCCTTGCGTTTCGCCATCGACTATCTGAAACAGCGCGACACTCCCCTGCTCATCTATCAGGGCAAGCTGAATATGCTGCACCGCAATCCCATCGATGAGGGCATTCTAAATCTCTGTCAACAGGCAGGCGTAGGATTTATTGCCTTTTCACCCTTGGCACAGGGACTACTGACGGACCGTTACCTGAATGGCATTCCTGACGACTCGCGCATGGCACGTGGAAAATTCCTGCGTCAGGAGATGCTCACCGATGAACTGCTGGCACAGCTGCGCCAATGGAACAGCGAGGCTCAGGCTCAGGGCAGAACGCTGGCCGAGCAGGCTCTGCGCTGGATTCTGGACCAGCAGGGTGTCACCTCAGTACTCGTCGGTGCCAGCAGTACAGAACAATTAGACAAGAACTTGAAATGTATCAAATAGCGAAGTTTAGGTTCACGCTAGCTCTTCTGGGGCTATCAATTCCCTTAGTACTCTACGCTCAGTCGCGTAGTGTTACCTCGCTGAACGACGGATGGGAATTTTCGCGCGACTCGCTGTTCAGTAACGTGCGAGTCGTCAACGTGCCTCACGACTTTCAGATTGAACAGCCTTGGATAGTGCCCTCAGCTGACGAGAAAGCTGACAACAGGGACGTGGCTGCCAACACCAAGAGCCGCCTGTCGGCCCGTGGTTTCAAGGAGATGGGCAAGGGCTGGTACAGAAAGACGTTAGATGGAAGTGCGCTGAAAGTTGACGGAAGACGGGTGTTGCTCGATTTCGAGGGTATCATGCTGGTAGGCGATGTATGGCTGAACGGCCAGCATATCGGAGGAACGGACTACGGCTATGTGGGTTTTGAACTGGATGTTACACGACTGTTGCATGCGGGGAATAACGAACTTATTGTATGTGCCTCGACGATGGCTGAAAAGAACTCGCGCTGGTATACGGGCGGAGGACTGTTTCGTAACGTCAGCCTGATTAGTACGCCTGCCGATTTGTATTTCGAACGCCACCCGCTGTATATCACCACCCGCGACAATCGTTATGTCACTCTGACGGCAGAATACACCAACCGCACCAAGGCCAAGGAGGTGGGGCTGAAAGTAAAAATCTACGACCCCGACGGAAAACTGGTTGCAGAGACCACGGCCAGCAAGAGGCGTAACAACCCGGCACGGACTCAGGAAATAACCACGCAGGAGATGGAGATTGCCGATGCCCAGATGTGGGACACGGAATCGCCCAAACTGTATAAAGCCGTAGCCCAATTGTTGTACGGCGATGGCACTGTAGCTGACGAATATGTGGAGGAATTCGGCATTCGCACCATCGAAATCGGACCGGAGTACGGACTGAAACTCAATGGCAAGAAGGTGTTGCTGAAGGGCTATGCCAACCACCACACCTTAGGCGCACTGGGTGCTGCCGCTTATCCCAGAGCCATCGAGAAGCGATTACAGCTGATGAAACAGTTTGGTATCAACCACGTGCGCACCAGCCACAACCCGTATAGTCGTGACTTCATCAAGCTGTGTGACAAGTTGGGCATCTTGGTGGTTGACGAGCTGTACGACAAATGGACCCTGCAACACACGGGCGGGCGCGTACCTTTTATGAACCACTGGGCACACGACGTCACAGAATGGGTGAAGCGCGACAGGAATTCACCATCGGTCGTGCTGTGGAGTCTGGGCAACGAACTGCAGCAAGATGCCAGCCAGCCGTTCAACGACTTTGGCGTGACGTGCTACAAGATGATGCGACCTGTATTGCAGCGCTATGACTCCACGCGATTGGTCACCGTGGCCATGCATCCCCGATACCGCAACTGGGACACCGATTCGTTGCCTTGCGATTTGGCTATGTTGACCGACGTGCAGGCCTACAACTACAGATATATGTACTTCCCTGGCGACGGACGGCGATTCCCTTGGATGACATTTTACCAGAGCGAGGCATCGACGGCCGCCATGGGACCGAACTTCTTCGAGATGAATCTCGACAAGGTCATTGGACTGGCCTACTGGGGAGCCATCGACTATCTGGGAGAATCACAAGGCTGGCCTGCCAAGGGCTGGGCACAGGGCGTGTTCACTATCGATCTGCAACCCAAGCCAAAGGCCTATTTCATGAAGTCGTTCTTTACGGATGAGCCGATGGTGAGGCTCTCGGTTGTGGAAGACAAGAACAGCGGCATAGAGTGGAATGGTATTATTACGGGGACAGACCGCCAGTCGGAACTGTGGAATCGTCCAGAAGGGTCGAAAGCCAATCTCGTCGTCTATACCAACTGCGACGAAGTGGAGCTGACGCTGAACGGCAAGAGTCTGGGGCGTCGTCAGAACCCCACCGATGCCAAACAGCGCAATCAGATTCGCTGGAACGATGTGGACTATAAGAAAGGACGCTTGGAGGCTGTTGCATACAAGCAAGGTAAGGTTGTAGCCCGGCATGCCTTGGAGACAACAGGTAAACCTGTCAAGATGGTGGTCGAACCGGATAACAGCTACTGGAAGGCCGATGGCATAGACCTGCAACACGTCCTGCTCACCGCTGTTGACGCCAAGGGACGTAGGGTACTGGCCTGTCAGGATGAACTGGCTTTCGACGTCGAGGGCGATGCCACCATCGTGGCTGTGACCAATGGTGACATCAACAGCGACGAGTTGAACGTTACCAATCACCGCCGTCTGTGGCAAGGTCAGGCCATGGTCATCCTTCGTGCAGGGCGGACACCCTCAAAGGTCACGCTGAAAACATCGCCCGCAACTTTTAAAACCATTACAACAAAACTCGAAACGAAATAATGATAATGAAACGATTCTTTTTCCTTTCTCTTGTATGCTGTGGTTTTGCCACAGCCTTTGCCCAGCAGGATGTGCTACAGACAGCCCGCCAAACGAATGACTACTTCATGACGAAGTATAGTGACCCGACGCTACCCACCCATGTCGGACGGATGCGCGAGAGCAACCTATGGACGCGGGCCGTCTATTACGAGGGACTGATGGCACTCTACACCATTGACCCGCAGCAACGCTATCTGGACTACACGGAACAATGGTGCAACCACCACCAGTGGCAGGCACGGGGTGGCGTGAAAGCCACCAATGCCGACAACCAGTGCTGCCAGCAGACCTATATCGAGCTGAACCAACTGACGGGTAAAGGTACGCTGCAACCCACCAAGGAGAATCTGGAGTACCAGATGGTGACGCCCAATGCCAAGGCTGGCGGTGCCCTCTATGGCTGGTGGACATGGATCGATGCTATCCAGATGGCGATGCCCGTATATGTTAAGATGTATGCGATAACGAACGACCAGCGTTTCCTGGATTATGCCATGAAGAGTTACCGCTGGACGCGCAATGAGTTGGGAGGCGGTTGTTTTAACGGGAAGGAAGGCCTGTGGTGGCGCGACAAGGACTATGTGGCGCCTTATAAGGAGAAGGATGGCAAGAACTGTTATTGGAGTCGAGGCAACGGTTGGGTGTATGCCGCATTGGTGCGATGCATGAAGGAGCTGTCGCCCAAGAGCAAGGCATATAAGGAACTGCGCAAGGACTTCCTGCTGATGAGTAAGGCGCTGTTGCACTGCCAGCATGAAGACGGCTTCTGGCACGCCAGTCTCGTGTCGGACATAGACTATCCCACCCCTGAGATGACGGGTACGGCATTGTTCCTCTATGGCATGGCATGGGGCATCCAAAACGGCTTATTGAAAGACCTGACCTATCGTCCTGCCTGCGACAAAGCGTGGGCAGCACTGAAGTCGTGCATGCATAAAGATGGCTTCCTGGGTTGGAATCAAGGCACGGGCAAAGACCCCTCAGCCGGACAGCCCGTCACCTTTACCAGCGTTCCCGATTTCGAGGACTACGGCACTGGCTGCTATTTGTTAGGACTGACGGAATATTATAAACTGCAGACGAAATGAAACGCATCATCATATTATGTTCAGTGTGCTGCTGTTTTACAGCAGCAATAGCTCAGCAGTGGCCTGCATCACGTCCTGAAGCCAAGCCTGGCACACGCTGGTGGTGGCTGGGCTCGGCCGTCGACGAGGAGAACCTGCGGTGGAACCTCAGTGAATATGCCCGTGTGGGTATCGGAGCTGTAGAGATTACCCCGCTCTATGGCGTGCAGGACAACGACAAAAACAATATCTCCTTCCTGTCGCCACAATGGATGCAGGCACTGAAAACGGTAGAGGACATCGGGCATTCTCTGAATATTGAGATTGACATGAACTGCGGCACGGGCTGGCCGTTCGGCGGACCGCACGTTCCCTTGGAACAGGCCGCCTGCAAAGCCGTCTTCAAAGACTCGCTGGTAGACGGTTCCCCCGTCTACACCGTGGACATCGGCCGCACCAAACAGAAGGTAAAGCGCGCTGCACCTGGCGGTGAAGGCTGGGTGGTCGACCACTTCGACCGTGACGCTGTCCGCAACTATCTGGAGCGTTTCGAACAGGCCTTTGCAACGTCGGGCGTGCCATATCCTCACACGTTCTTTAATGATTCGTACGAGGTGTATCGTGCCAACTGGACTCCCACGCTGTTCGACGAGTTCCAGAAGCGTCGTGGCTATGACCTGCGTCAGCATCTGCCCGAACTGCTGGGCATAGTAGACGACGGCAACCAGGTACTGGCTGACTACCGCGAGACGCTCTCCGACCTGTTGCTCGAGAACTTTACCCAGCAATGGGTCGCCTGGGCTCACAAGCATGGCGTCAAGGTGCGCAATCAGGCCCACGGATCGCCTGCCAACCTGTTGGACCTCTATGCCGCTGTCGACATCCCTGAGATTGAGGGCTTCGGCCTCTCCGATTTCGGTATCAAGGGCCTGCGCACCGACCCCGGCAAAACGAGGAAGAACTTCAGCGACGTGTCCATGTTAAAGTATGCCCCTTCGGCAGCCCATGTCACAGGTAAGCCTCTTACCTCCAGCGAGACCTTCACCTGGCTCACGGAACATTTCCGTACCTCGCTGTCACAGATGAAGCCCGACCTTGATCTGATGTTCACCTGTGGTGTTAACCACGTCTACTTCCATGGTTCGTGCTACACGCCCAAGGATGATCCGTGGCCAGGCTGGAAGTTCTATGCCAGCATTGATATGAGTCCTACGAACAGCATCTGGCGCGACGCACCCTATCTGATGCAATATATTGAGCGCTGTCAGAGTTTTCTGCAACTGGGACAGCCCGATAACGATTTTCTGGTATATCTGCCCGTTCGCGACATGTGGCGCCAGCGTGGCCCTCGCAACGACGACGACAAGCAGGCCAGCAAAGACCGCCGCAATGGCGAGGACCTGCTGATGCAGTTCGACATCCACACGATGGACGAGAAAGCCCCGCAGTTTATCCGTAGCATCCTGACCATCGACAGCCTAGGCTACGACTGCGACTATATCAGCGACCGTCAGTTGGCCAAGGTCCGGGTGGAAAATGGCATGCTGGTCACCGAAGGCGGTACACGCTATCGTGCGCTGATTATTCCCAGTGGCACCACGATTGACGCCCGTCTACAAGCCTTGTTGAACCCCATTACTGCGTATGTCATCAAGGGCGAGTCGGCAGAGGCCATGGCCCGTTTCGCCAAGGCTGAACCCATGAAGGCGGAATTGGGGCTGCGTGCTATCCGCCGACAAACCGCTGATGGCTGGCACTACTTCATTGCTAACCTGACACCGCGCGACATCGAGGGCAATGTCACACTGGCTGTGCCCTTTGAAAGTGCCACGTGGTTCAACCCCATGAATGGCGACATCTATCCCGCCTCCATCCATGACGGGAAGCTGCACATCGCCCTACGCTCGGGCGAGAGCCGCATCCTCCAGACCAGTGGCAAAATGTTGGCGGTAGCATTGCGTGCCACACTCACACCTTCAGGTGAGAGAAACTCTACACTCTACACTCTAAACTCTAAACACGATCAGTTGCCCCTTAACGGCCCCTGGACACTATACTTCACCGAAGAGGCGCCCCGTGTGGCTGGTTCTTTCACGCTCCAGAAACCTCAGACCTGGGAGTCGCTCAGTGATTCGGCAGCAGTGACTATGGGAACCGGTATCTATACAACCACCTTCCGACTGACCAAACAGCAGGCCCGCCAACAATGGATGATTGACTTGGGCGATGTGCGTGAGTCGGCCCGCGTCTATCTGAACGGACAGTTCCTGGGATGTGCATGGGCCGTACCCTTCGTGCTCGACTGTCGTGATGCCTTGCGTAAGGGCAAGAACGAGCTGCGTATCGAGGTCACCAATCTGCCTGCAAACCGCATCAGGGACCTGGACCGTAAGGGCTACAAATGGCGTAAGTTCAATGAGATCAATGTGGTCGACATCAACTACAAACACACCACCTACGAGGGTTGGGAGCCCGTCAAGAGCGGATTGAATTCCGAGGTGAGACTTGTAAGTGGTGAGTGGTGAATAGTGAGTGGTGAGAAGAAACCGACAAAACGGCAGGTTAATATGCCTTTTTGTCGGTTTTTTCCCCTTCGGCACATTCTTTGTCCGCCAAAGAGCAGAAACAATTCATTAAAAATAGGAGGACAAAACTATGACATTAGACAAATTTACCATCAAAGCGCAAGAGGCCGTACAGCAGGCAGTGAACACCGCACAGCTGAACGGCCAGCAGGTTATCGAGCCTGTACACATACTGAAAGGTATCATGGAGAAGGCGAAGGACGTGACGACCTTCATCTTCCAGAAACTCGGCGTCAATGCCCAGCAGATTGAGATGCTCGTGGATCAGGAAATCAAGCACCTGCCACGCGTGCAGGGCGGACAGCCGTATCTCTCAAACGACAGCAATCAGGTATTGCTGCGTGCCCAGGAACACTCGCAGAAAATGGGCGACGACTTCGTCTCTTGCGAGCCCGTTCTATGGGCTCTCCTTAATGTGAACTCGACTGCCTCACGAATCCTGAAAGACGCCGGCTGTACCGAGAAGGACCTACTTGCAGCCATTCAGGAACTGCGCCAGGGCCAGAAGGTGCAGTCTCAGAGTGCCGACGACAACTACCAGTCGTTGGAGAAGTATGCCAAGAACCTCGTGGACTTGGCCCGTCAGGGCAAACTCGACCCAGTCATCGGACGTGATGATGAGATACGCCGACTGCTGCAAATCCTGTCGCGTCGTACGAAGAACAACCCCATCTTGCTGGGTGAGCCGGGTACGGGTAAGACGGCTATCGTCGAAGGTCTCGCAGGACGTATCGTGCGTGGTGACGTGCCCGAGAACCTGAAGGACAAGCAACTATATTCGCTCGACATGGGTGCACTCGTTGCTGGTGCCAAGTATAAGGGTGAGTTCGAGGAACGCTTGAAGAGCGTCATCAACGAGGTGACGAAGGCCGAGGGTCGTATCATCCTCTTCATCGACGAGATTCATACATTGGTAGGTGCCGGTGGTGGCGAGGGTGCCATGGATGCCGCCAACATCCTGAAGCCGGCATTGGCTCGTGGTGAACTGCGTGCCATCGGTGCCACCACACTCAACGAGTATCAGAAATACTTCGAGAAGGACAAAGCCTTGGAGCGTCGTTTCCAGACGGTGATGGTCGACGAACCCGACGAGCTCTCAGCCATCTCTATCCTGCGTGGATTGAAAGAACGCTACGAGAACCACCACAAGGTGCGTATCCAGGACGATGCCTGCATCGCCGCCGTACAACTCTCTGAGCGTTATATCTCTGAGCGTTTCCTGCCCGACAAGGCCATCGACCTGATGGATGAGGCTGCCGCTAAGCTCCGCATGGAGCGCGACAGCGTCCCCGAAGAGCTCGACGAGATCACCCGTCGTTTGGCCCAGCTCGAAATCGAACGCGAGGCGATTTCTAGAGAGACTAGTAATACTAGTGATACTAGCCCTACTAGCAAGCTCGCCCAGCTCGACCGCGATATCGCCGAGCTGCGCGAACAGGAGACACAGTTCCGTGCTAAGTGGGAAGGCGAGCGCCAGCTGGTGAACAAGATTCAGCAGGACAAGCAGGAGATGGAGAACCTGAAATACGAGGCTGAGCGTGCTGAACGTGAGGGTGACTACGGCCGTGTGGCTGAAATCCGCTACTCCAAGCTGAAGGCCCTCGAGGACGACATCGCCGCCATCCAGCGTCAACTGGATGGTTCGGTATCCAGCGGTTCTGCCGCTGGAAGGTTAGTCCGCGAGGAAGTCACTGCCGACGATATCGCCGAGGTGGTCAGCCGTTGGACAGGCATCCCTGTCACCCGTATGATGCAGAGCGAACGTGAAAAACTGCTCCATCTCGAGGAGGAACTGCACCGTCGTGTCATTGGTCAGGACGAAGCCATCACGGCTGTATCTGATGCCGTACGTCGCTCGCGTGCTGGCCTGCAGGACCCCAAGCGACCAATAGCCTCGTTCATCTTCCTCGGTACCACGGGCGTCGGTAAGACGGAACTAGCCAAGACGCTGGCCGAATATCTGTTCAACGACGAGACCATGATGACGCGTATCGACATGTCGGAGTATCAGGAGAAACATACCGTCTCGCGACTGGTTGGTGCCCCTCCGGGCTATGTCGGCTACGACGAGGGTGGCCAACTGACGGAGGCCGTACGCCGCAAGCCGTACTCTGTGGTGCTGTTCGATGAAATCGAGAAAGCCCATCCCGACGTCTTCAACATCCTGTTGCAGGTGTTGGACGATGGCCGGTTGACGGATAACAAGGGCCGTACAGCCAATTTCAAGAACACCATTATCATCATGACGTCGAATGCCACCCGCGAACAGTTGCGGCTGACCATGCGCCCGGAGTTCCTGAATCGTATCGACGAGATTATCACCTTCACACCGTTGACGCAGGAACAGATTGCCGACGTCGTCCGCCTGCAGATGAAGAAGGTCACCGATATGCTCGAACCGCAGGGCGTACGCCTGGAGACCACCGAGGCTGCCATCCGCTATCTGGCTCAGGAGGGCTACGACCCCGACTTCGGTGCCCGTCCCGTCAAGCGCGCCATCCAGCAGCTCGTGCTCAACGACCTGTCGCGCAAGATTCTTGCCGACGAGGTGAACCGTGACAAGCCTATCATCATCGACGAGTTCGGCGACGGTCTAGTGTTCAGGAATTAAGATATTTGGAATAACGAAAAAAGTGGTGAAGCACTAACGCTTCATCACTTTTCTTTAGCTTCACACCGTCGCGCAAACGCCCGGGATTAGAGATTAGAGATTTTAGAGATTTATTCTTTAACTTCTTTAACTTCATTAACTACTCTCTCTATCTCCATCCTTTGCTGCAACAGTTGCCAGGCCTGTTCCACATAGCCCGAATTATACGGTGTTTCCACCAATGCGCACAGTCCGCTACACAGTCTTTTGAAGTAGTTCAGCGTCGACATTTTTTGCCAACTGTCCAACTGAACGACCTCTTCCAGGAAATTACCCCTGCACACCGCTTTCGACAGCACCTTGCAATTCACATACGACAAATGTCTGTAGAACTTCATCAGCAGCAGCGGCAGTTCTATGTATCCCTTCGGTGCCAGTCCGTAGGCCGTCGTCATCACACACAGATAGGCTTCCACAGGCTGATAGAAGAACATCGACCGTCCATCGTTCAACGTCAAGCCAAAAGGATTGTTTTTCTCAAGCAGCGACACCATGAAGGCATCATTGTTGTTGATAATCAGTTCATGACCCTGTCTCATATTTCTTCTTCTTTTTATATTCGTCCTTGCCAATGGCCTCAATATAGCCTTCCTTCTTCCACTGGTACACCACGTTGTATATCTTGCTCTTGATGTTCTGCTGTTTCATCACCGCCAGCAGGTCACTCTTCGTGAAGGTATCCTTCAGCGACTTGAAGGCATTCCTGTTATACAAATGCGGCTCCACCTCTGCCACGTCGTTATACTTCGCACCCCATAGCTTCAGCATGTTTTCCAAATCCACCTGCATCCACCAGGCCACAAAACTCTTGATGGTATCCATCGCACGGCTATTCAACGTAGGGTACAATGCCGTACACAGCAGCGCCAGCCGGAAGCCGCGCACACCCACACGACGGCGGAATACGTCACGCGCCTTGTCCAGATCCAGCGAGGCACGTTTCACCTGCTCTTCATGGAATGCGTTGATGGTGGGCATAATCCAGTTCATATCCACCGTCTGACGGGGCTTGAACTTGAATCGCCACGGCACCGTCTTGTCGAACTCCTCCTGGTCCAGGTGTTCTATGTCAGAAATGACAACCGTGCACGGCTCCTCATAGGTATTCTCATCACAGCGCTTGATGAAGTTACGTATGATGTCCTTGCCCTTCTGCGATATCGGCTTCCAGATGCTTGCCAGCTGATATTCCTGGTTCTCGATAGAGGTAAACGCACAGCGCGTCACCAGTCCGTTCTCCACATTCTTGAAGTACGCCTCCACCTGCGCCTGCGTACCCGTTATCAGCACGTTCCAATACAGGTTCACCTTACCCTTGAAGGTCTGCGCCGACTTGAACTGCTGACCATACTCGCCGTTGTCCCACGCTATGCGGATCATATCGCTCTTGTTGCCGCCGGCAGCCTTCTCGCCCTTCGCCCACGAGTCCATCTCAGCAGCAAACGTAAACATGTGGTACCCGCAGTTGTCCTTCTGCTTCTGCAGGAACTCCGCTTCCGAATTCTTCGGGGGGATGATGCGCAGCGACGTATGCGGCATCTCCGGCGACTTCTCGTTCTGACCCTTGCGGTTGATGAAGTTCAAGTAGAGGTTTTCACGAATGCTCTGCACCTCGTCGCGAAGACGCAGGTCATCGAACAGAAATTCAAACCGGTTCACAAAACTCTTACCCGTTCCCGGCGGAGCATAGATAATCGAGAAGAACGACGTGGTATGCGGGTGGTTCTCATCGTCATACGGATACACAGCCTGCAGATAACTGGTCAGCGTACCCATGATGGGCATCAGCGCATTGATCACTGGAATGCGGAAATCCTTCGGTGCCGACCTCACAAATTCGCGGAACACCGGTGGCAGCAAAGGCATCCCGTCCAAATCCGACGAGTCCTCGTCCGACAGCATGTAATTGTCAAGACTGGCTTGCCATCTGCTGACATAGAAACCGTTATCCTTCAGGAAGAAATAGAACGGCCTGGGCAGGTCCGACAGTGTATTCACTCGGCAGATCGACTTAATCTGACTCCACACCTCCTCATCGCTATGTCCGAAACGGGGTATCAGGTGGAAAATCAGTTTCTTGTTGTTGCCCATAATGTTGCGGAAATACTTGATGAACTCATTGTGCCAGTTGTGAATCTCGTTCTCGCCAGGTTCACCGACCACCTCCAACCACTTGTCGATAATCTTCTTCAGCGGCACGCCACGGTAGTCCGCTTGGTCGTACTTCTCCTTCTGTTCTTCAGTCAATACCGGCACTCCCGCTTTAACTCCTTTAACTCCTTTAACTTCTTTAACTTCGTTAACTTCTCTAACTTCGTTAACTTCTCTAACTTCGTTAACTTCTCTAACTTCGTTAACTTCTCTAACTTCGTTAACTTCGTTAACTTCTCTAACTTCGTTAATTAGATAATCAACCGCAATGGGCTCCGTATTCAGATAAAGAGCGGCATTTTCAAACAGCAACTCGTCCGCCGCAAACATAAACGACACCCTGGCAAAGTCCTTCGTCACTGCATCATAGTCGCCGAAACGCTCCAGCTGCAGCGTCTCGTTCAGCCAGTCCATGTTTCCCTGCAAGGTCGTAAAACCCTCCTGCGCCTTGAAGATGATGTGCAAGCCCAGTCTCGGTGTCAGGTGGGCAGCCACAATTACCTCGCATATCCAGTCCCAGCCCTGCTCGTCGACGATGGTCTGCCACGCCCCGCGGGCATCCTCGCAGTGGTCCACGTCCACCATCACCAGCTGCGTCGGTGTCATATACTTCGCGGCGCGCGACTTCGACGAACGCCCTACGAAGTTCACCGCCGGCAGCGACTTCTTCATATCAGCCTGCTTGTCCTTGTCGCTCTCGGCCCTGATGGCCTCCAGCTTCGCCTTCAGCGCAGGGTCGGCAGCCAGCTTTTTCGCGATGTCGTTCCATTCCATCGGAACAGGCTTCACACCAGGCACCAGTTTTCCGTCTTTCAGAAACGGGAAGTAAACATCAAATTTCATACTCTCTGAAAATCTTTATCAGTTCGTCCAGCAGACTCATTGCTTTCTTCACACGCTCCATCAGGCTCAGCTTTCTCTCGATGGTACAGTAGAAGATAATCTTCTTCTTAGTGGTATGCACCGTGAAATCCCTGCCCTCCTTTAGCAGCTTCTTCTGGCCTTGGCGACTGCCAACCTCAGAAGGCTGGAACTGAAATTCGCCATAATCATTCACAAATCCATAGCCGGGATACCTAACTCCGGGCTTTAGTTCCTTCGTCGTTTTCATTCCATTCTACTAATAAACCGTTCATCTCATTACAAGCATAATTGCGTATTTTTGCGCACAATTCAGATTGAGGCCGCGCAAAGCGGAGAGCATTCGAAACCGTAGCCTGCGCTGCATGGAAATTCTCCTGCAGCGCAGCACGGCCTTCTTTACCCAGTATGATTGCCCTTCTAACCATTACTTCATCGGTTTTGCTTCCATAATGTTACACTTGAAGAACCTTCCCTTCCGTTCCTCCTTCTTGTAGTCTACCACCACCAGGTTCGCCCTGACGGTATAGAGCCTGCCAATCTCAGGCTTCGTCTTCTCGTTCTTAAACTGAACCGTCAGCGACTTGCTCGTCTCGCCCATGATGGTGTCCAACCCATCCGAGAACATCACCTCGAACGATTCAATCACCTGTGAACCACTCTGCATGTCCACCGTCTTCTGCTGCAGTGCCGAGCACTCCTTCAATACCATTGTTTTTTCCATAATCTTGAAATGTTTTTAAAAGGGTTAATAAAAAAATCTCGCTGCAAAAATAGACATAAAAAAAAGACGGAACTGCCAATTCCGTCTGTCCGTCTGATTTTCGTCTGAAATTCCGTCTGAAAAGGGTTATTTCCGTCTAAATGCCATCTGCAATTGGCTTTTTACAATACACCAGAAAGTATCGCAGAGCTCTTCCCACGGGTTATCCTTCATCTCGTAATAGGCAAGCTCCCTATCTGCATATTTCACATATCGTCCATAGTTTTTCATGGTCGACTTACTTATTTTTAATTTTGCAGGCCAATTAATGGGAGTAATTCCCTCCGCAAAGTCCAAGAAACCTTTTTGTGTCTGTCTGCCATCCAGTCTGTCTTTCACCACAAGGTAAACACCGATCCAACAAGTTTTGTTATAAAACAACGGTTGGTAATCAAGCCACAGCCTTGTCATTGCCTCTTTGAGAACTGCTTTCCGTTTCTCCTCATTCATCTTGCGATACATTTCCCTTGCCTGCACTTCAGTCGACTTTTCCTTCGACGCATCGTTAGGCACATCATGTCCTGAAGCCACTAATGACCTGGTCGGGTAGGGCAGGAGTCCATAGAATTCCCTAACATCGTTCACCTCTTTCAGAATCCATTCTTTCCGATGCGCCACGGCGTGATAAAGCAGCGAGCAAAGATAATGTTCGGCAATGCCGATGCTGCCGCCCGCCTTCGCCATCTTGATCAAAACATCCTCTTTAATCCAAGTGTCATCGTGAAACACATAGTTCTGAGCATTTTCAGTACTACTACTCCCAGCCACCTCCGGCTGACTCTGTTGATTTTTTGTTCATACTTTTGTTTTTTATAGTTAAAGCCTGCAAAGTAAATAAATATTTTCAACATGTCAGTAAAAATCTACAAAAAAAACTGGCTCTTGCCTGTTCTATCCTGCCATAACGTATCTGAACACCTCGTTCTCTTGCAGTTCGGGGCGTTCGGTAACCTGGCGCACATAGTCACAAATCAGGTGGCGCCAGTCATTGCCTTTCATGCTGAAGTAACGTTGTTGGAACTCCTTCTGACACTCTGCGTAGATACTATCTATTGTGGTTCCATCGTACAACGCCATCATGTTGTGCACCAAACGGCGGACATCATCATCTGCTTCAACGTCTTCCAGCATTGAACCATTGGGAATAAGTTGCACTTCCTGTGTTTTCTGTTTCTTATTATCTCCAAGTTCGCTGTTCCTAAATCTCAGATACGTGGCTTTTGCTATTTCGGTCATTACTCGTTTGTAGAACTCAGCATCCTCAAACAGCTTGGCAAAAGCATCCATTTGCTCCATATAGCATTGCTGTGCAATGGCATCAAACTCTTTGGGGAAAATACTACTTTCAAACATTTGGGCATCGCTATTCTTAGCCAATCGCTTTAGTTTCTTGCCAATCTTTTCTGTCCGATCATAGATGGTCTCCACAATCACCCTGTCTGCCTCTGTGAATTTACCGGCATACATGATGTTAATCTTCTCGATGATGTTGGCCAGCAAATCCGTCTTCTCTTCTGGCTTTTTGCCCTGTGTACCCTTTTCAGGGTTTACCATCTTGTCCTTTTCCGTTGGCTTCAGTTCAATGGCACCGGAGAAGGTCTCCGTCAGCTTGTTATTGATGAGCGCCAGCTTATTGCTCAAATCCACTTTCTCATGTGGCTTCTTGGGAATAATCCGATAGAAGAACTCTGCAAAGATATAGGACTTATACAATTCTCTGTCGAATGTACGAACCACCTGCGCCATATAGGCATAGAAGCGAATGAAGTTCTTCAGTAGCGAGCGCACCTTGAACTGCTCGTCCTCCACCAGCACTTCGTAGGCCTGCAGAGCCGGTTTTAGAGCCGATGCCAGTTTGCCCATATCTTTGTCGCCTTGCTTACGCTTGGCATAGATCTGATAGACCTTATCTTCATCATCCGTATTCCACAGATGGTATTTCTTCAGTTCTGTGTCGTATTCATAAACTACATTTACATCTACCGCATCACTCAACAGCGTCTCTTCATAGAAGGGTTGGAACGACTTCTTGATGTCGTCTGCGGTATTGATGAAGTCCAGGATATAGGTGTCGGTCTTGCCCTTATGACTGCGGTTTAATCGCGACAGCGTCTGCACGGCCTTCACGCCACGCAGTTTCTTGTCCACGAACATCGTATGCAACAGTGGTTCATCAAAGCCCGTCTGGTACTTGTCGGCAACAATCAGCACGTTGTACATGTCGCTATTGAAGAACAACGGCAACTGCTTCTCCGATATCTTTTGCTCATCCGTGCTGTTCAGTTTGCTTTCCGTGTATTCCTCGCCTTGATATTTCACAGTACCAGAGAAAGCAATCAGCGGACGCACATCATCATAGCCCATCTTCTTGCAATACTCTTTCAGCAGGAACAGATACCTCACCGCATGGGCTCTTGATGGCGACACAATCATCGCCTTCGCCTGTCCGTCAATCTTCGAGAGGGTGATCTCGCGCAACTTTTCTACCATTACCTCTACTTTCTGCTGCAACACAAAGCCATGTGTGTCGTGATAGTTCTTGATGGCTCTCGTAGCAGGAATCTCTTCAAACTCAGGATTCTCAGAAATGGCCTTGGCAATCTCGTAACTGGTCTCAATGGTGGTATAGTATTTCAGCACATCGAGGATAAATCCCTCGTCGATGGCCTGACGCATCGAATAATGGTGGAAGGCATCATAAGTGCCGTCAGCTTTCATCACACCAAAGGTTTGCAACGTCTTGGGCTTGGGTGTAGCAGTAAAGGCATAGAAATAAAGGTTCTTGTGCTTGCCTTGTGCCAACAGCGTTTCCGTCATCACGTCCATGCTGTCCTTCAGTTCCTCTTCCGTCTTCTCTTCCCATGCAGCCATCTCACGCAGGGCCTCGTCAGTATCGGCCAGCGCCTCTTTCAGTTTCTCGGCACTCTTACCGCTCTGCGAACTATGCGCCTCGTCAATCACAATGGCAAAGTTCTTTTGGGCATGTCCGTCCAGTTCTTTATAAATCAAGGGGAAACGATGAATGGTCGTAATGATGATGCGCTTCTTGTCATTGATGGCATCCTTTAGTTTCGTTGAATTGTCACTATCAGTAATGGTTTCTATCTGCCCCACCTTATGGTCAAAGCCCAAAATGGTGTCTTGCAACTGGTTGTTCAGTATTCTGCGGTCTGTCACTACAAACACCGACTGGAACATCTCTTTATCTTCCACATTATGCAGCGACGCAAGCCTATAGGTCAACCATGCTATGGAGTTCGACTTACCACTACCGGCACTGTGTTGCAGCAGATAGCTTTTGCCCTCCTTTTGTGCTTTCGTGTCAGCAACCAGTTTCTCTACTACGTCCAACTGATGATAACGTGGGAAGATAATCTTCTTCGATTCTGTGGTTACTTTCTTGCCATTCACCAGTTTTACTTTCTTTTCCACTTGCAGACTGATATAACGTTGCAGCAGTGCCAATAGCATATCTCTGCGCAACACCTTCTCCCACAGATAACTCGTTGGGTAGCCGTCAGGATTAGCAGGGTTGCCACCATCACCAATATTACCTGCTCCATTGCTGCCTTGATTGAATGGCAGGAAGAAAGTCTGTTCTCCCTTCAATTGGGTGGTCATAATCACCTCTTCCAAATCCACACCAAAGCAGGCCAATATACGATTGTTGAACTGGAACAGCGGCTCCTTAGGGTCGCGGTCGTACATATACTGGTGGCGAGAGTTCTCCACCGTCTGCCCTGTAAACTGGTTCTTCAGCTCCAGCGCAATGACAGGAATACCATTAACAGACAGTACCATATCGATGGAGTTCTTGTTCTCTGTCGAATAGAAGAATTGGCGCGTCTCTGTCAGAATGTTGGCCTTGTATTTCTCCACCAGTTCCTCGTTCAGTCCTGATGCAGGTTCGAAATAGACGAACTTCAGCCCTATGCCACGATCCTTGATGCCGTTGCGTAGCACATAGATCAGTCCACTCTGCACCACATTGCTCTGGAATATCTTGTAGAGCTGCTGTTGTGCCTGCTCGCCATAGATATTTTTGTAGCGCTCCCACTGCTTGGGTTGCGTAGCCTCGATGAACTGGATGAGCACAGGCAAATCGATGGCCCGCTTCTTATCGTAGGTCCACATATTGCCCTTCACGTAGCCGCCTTCCGTCAGCAGCCAGCTCTCTATATCCTGCTCGAAGTTCTTCTCTTTCGTTTCCATAGGTCAATCATTTAAGTTCCTCAATAAACTTATCAAAGTCTGAAAGGAAAGTCTGGTCTTGTATTCTCCAGAACTTCTCATACTCTCCTAAAGCCTTTGCTTCTGCTTCCTCATGGGTTACAGAGCCGGCATCTGGAAGTATATCTCGTTTCGACAATTTCAGATAACCTTCCAGCAAATCTCTCCAGTCGGCCATACTCATTAGAATATGTTGTTGTGCCCTGTCTTCTGCCATATCAATAAAGGCGGTGGTAAGCAGGTTGAGACGAGTTATCTCATTCTCTGATAAATAGTTCTTTGCCACCGTCACATCGCTCTTAATCACTCGGCCGTCTGGTGCATTCTTCCACGTCATCAGTCCCATGTGAGGCTTCTCTGCATCTGCACGGTCATAGATGATTTCTGCTGCCGTCTGATGAGTTACGGCATAGTGCATCATGTTCTGCACCGTCTTATAGAACGTCTTCGTTATCTCGCTCTTGGGGTCATAGTCACTACTGCACTCTGCATAGATATCCGTAATCTTCTGATAGTAGCGACGCTCAGAGGTGCGTATCTCACGGATGCGATCCAGCAGTTCCTCAAAGTAATCAGCACCAAAGGGATTCTTACCTTTGAGTCGTTCATCATCCATCACAAAACCCTTGATGATAAACTCCTTTAGCACCTCGCGCGCCCAAATACGGAACTGAGTAGCCTCATAACTGTTTACACGATAGCCTACGGCTATAATGGCATCGAGATTATATAAGATAGAGCCTGGGTCTTCGCAATTGTCCGCTGGATTCAAAATTTTTTTGATTGCTGTGGACAATTGCAACTCTCCACTATCGTTTATCTGAATCAAATGATAGCTGATGTCTTGGACTGTGACAGCAAACAACTCAGACATCCGCTTCTGCGAAAGCCAGAAAGTGTCCTGACTAAAGAGCACGCTTACATTCACCTTGCCTGTACTTGAATGGTAGATGAGCATATTGCCCTGCAGACTTGTAGCCAGTTCGGATGATGTAAGATTGCTTGAGAAATAACCCCTTGCAGCATTTACGATGGGCTTCTTCTTGTCTGCGTTCATAGCAATAGCCAGGCATGCGGTTCTTGAGAGTTTAATAGACTTAACCTGACGCCAGCCGCCGTTGTTCAACTGTGCCATCTCCTCAATCTCGACCATGTGCTCCTTCAGATCCAGTCCTTTTTCCTGTTGCAGGAAGGTAGCTACCTTATCCATCAGCCGCTCAAAGTTCCAATACTTCAGATAGCCCATAAGACGTGCCAACTTGCGTGAGTTCCACCACTCACGTCCCTCAGCGTCCGTCTCTTTGATCGCTTCAAACGGCGACTGCATCTCTTCGGGTGAGAAAAGTTCATTGTCCATATTATTTGTTTCCATATGCTAATCTATTTCTATGATTGCCTTTATATAAGCCCCCTTTCTTTCAACATTTTTATCATCGCCAATTCCTCAGGTGTTGGTTCTGGCTTATTATCATTTGCAGCTTCTTTGGGTTCATATTCATCTACCCACTTCTTAAATAGTTCCTTAAGTTTGGAACATATCTTTTCATCATTCTTTTCAATATTGGGAAGATACCATTCACCCAAAGATGAATTACCCAACTTTTGGCAAATTGCAATGCCAGACTCTTTATACTTCTCCTTTTTCTTATCGAAATAATTATTGCTGGCCGATATGTTCAGTTTCTTTTCCAAAGGCAGTTTGTTACCGATATGCTCCAATTTATCGTTGGCCTCGTCCTTATCCAGCGTATAGTACTTTGAATCCCATGTCTGTGGGAAAATGTGTTCAATCTCCCAATAACCAGGAAGTAATGTGTCTTGTTTATCTTCCATATAGGCCAGAATTTTAAGCATCATTCTTTCCACTTTTCTATTTGGCCTAATCAGCAGATTGTCAGTTCTAGTTTTCTCAGCCTGCAATTCATACTCATCATCTGTTTTCTTTTCTTCAAACCCTGCAGCGAAAACGGGGTGACAAGTATTGATAATCTGAGCGTTAAGTTTTAGAATGTCTCCCTTAACAGCGCTTATTGTCGGAGCTTCGAGGAAGCGAGTCAAAAGCATCACATAAAGTTTCCTCAGAAACTTCAGGAACAAGTCTTCAAAATCGTTCCTGCCCTTATACTGCATATAGAAAATGGATACAGGATACTTCCAGAACTCATTGGAATATGACGAAAGGCAGTCAAGGATTTTTCTGATGTCCATATTCTGACTCCAGGACTCACTTTCGACAGAGTCGCGGCCGTTTACCACCTCCCACAAATGAAGGCTCTCTTCAAGTTTATCAATGACCTCTACGTTCAACCTATTTTTATTCTTCTCCAGATAATACTTTCTGACGCCAGGGGTTGTGGTCTTTACATCATTGTCTTTGGCTCGCAAGTTGAACATGTGGTAGTAGAAAAGTGACTGTATGCTTTCATCTACTTTTGCCGAATCACTCTCCAATTTCTTCCATTTATCAATAAACTCCCTCTTACCTACATCATCGAGGCTCTTATAAATATAGGATTTAAAGATATCTGCATCAGACAGCGGAAGCCCTCTGTTATTCAGCGTATTGAATATCGTTAGTGCCGTCTCTTGATCATCTGCATCGATGGGCAAAAGAATGGTGTATTTCAACAACGCTAAAATAAATTGGAATATCTGGTGAGGACTATTCTTGGCCTTCTCAGAGTAGAGCTCAATGAATTTATTATAGTTCTTTGAATAGTTATCTGTTGCTTTGGGGTCCGCTTTTCCTGTTTCAAGAATCTTACGCAATAGTTCATTACCTGAGTCGGTAACCACCTCAGACCTAAGCAGCATCTGGCTACGATTTACCTTACCAGTCATTTCGTCTTTCTTCCATATGGCAGGCAAAATCTGGTCGATAAAGTTAGAAACTTCATCAGTTTTCGTCTCTTCGTTTTCCAACATCGTAAACACAGCCCTGAGAAGCAAAACTAATGAGGTTATTCTCTGTTGACCATCAATTATCTGTCGCTCGCCATTTTCATTATAAGACACTATACATCCGAGGAAATAGCTGTTAGCACCATTTGGCTGTGTACGTTCAATAGAGAACCCCCACAAATCATCAAACAAAGTGATAATCTCATCATCGCTCCATGAATAAGGACGTTGATATTCAGGAATAACAAATGGCACTTCCTGTCCACTGGTTAGTAATTGAAGTACTGTCTGTTTATTAACGTTTATATTTGCTGCTGTCATATTATTATTGCTTTAAGTTTATTTATTTAAACATGAATAGTGAAATTTCTCTCCCACTCAGCTATTGATGGGCGATGCTTCTCATCATAACAAGCCAATATTTTATCTCGTATTTCGGGTTCTTTAAGACCTTCTATAATATACAGATTCTTTTCAGAATAGAAATTCATAACATACATGTTCATTCGATCAAGTAATCCTAAAGCTTCGCCTATAACCCCATCAATGCCTTGCTCATCCAAATTAATTAGTAGATTGCTCATGCTTAAGCCGTGTGCATATTGAGACATATAGGAAAGCAAATCATATCCTTCAGTATAATCTATTTGTTGGTAGAGTTCTCTCCACTGATATTGATTTTGTCCCTTCTTGTTATAACTCTTAAACTCCTTGAATTTCCAATTTCGGTCCTCTACAATTCGATTAAAAGCTTCTGGGTTTTGTTGTTTAAGAGGTGACTGCTCCAAAATTTCCTGAACTTCGCGCATCATACGCTTTCGATGCTCAATATTGAATTCTATTTGTTTGTTAGCTTCAATCAACTCATTTTCAGGGATTCCTGATTCTATGGTATATCCTGGCAATACCCTCAAATTACATTCGCATCCATCTAGTACGTAAAGGCAATGTCTAAGTAAACGCAAATTCTCATCGGGTTCCATATAGACCAAATGGAATATAGCAACACAATCGCCCAGCATTCTCATGATACAATTTGCAGTCACGTAGTCTTTATGCTCTACTAGAACTTTTAAAAACGTATCAAACGACTTTAGACGAATATAACAGGAGTGAGCTACGTAACCTTTCAAGAAATGAACTGGCGCATAATTATAGAGTTTGCATATTCTCTGAACTGTATTCATATAAATATAGAAAGAGTGTAGATACCTATTTACCATAGAATATCCAAACTGTTCTGTTCCTTTTATATGAAATCCATGTGCCATCTTATACCACTTCCTTTTTACCAGTTACATACTCATATATGATGGATTTCTTGTAATCCTTCAGCTCGTCTATCTTCGCTTGCTTAATCGCTATCAGAGCATCGATTTCTGCGCATTTGTTTTGAATGAATTCTGTTATTTCCTTTTGCTCATCAATAGGCGGAATCGGAATATCCAGTCTTCCAAAATCATCATAAGACACTTTAAGCCTACAAGTGTTAACTCTTCCTTCTCCTCTTTCAATAGCATAAATGCCTTTGCCCAGACTATAATACACACCTCGGATAGTTGAAATATTCAGTAAGTAAGAATAGTATAAAGCATCAATTTCTGGCCTTATAGGGTAAATCACATAATAGACAGGGCTTACACAACCCATATATTTTGATAACCCTACAGCGCCAACTATCATATTCATGCAATTGAGAACAATGTCATGGGGATATGCTAATTGATATTGAGTAAAATCATCTTTGAATCTGTCAAGATTCGTTGTTTTCTCTGCGTAAAGAGTTACGCCTTTGTCAATAGATAACGACAATCTTTCTTTAGTTTTGACAGGATTATTCTTTTCAGAGCGTCTTCCAAAACAGTATTTTATAGGTTCCAACTTCCAATGCTCCGGCACCTCTCCAATCCAATCAATCCCACTATCGCGCATGGGAGCATTAGGATTAAGGCCTTTGGTGACAGCCTCTGTGATGACGGATTGCTTATAGGCTTTTAATTCCTCTATCATCTGCTCTTGCAGGGCTATCATCTCGTCCACCTCACCACATACCTTATCCAAATAGTTGGCTATCTTTTGCTGCTCAGAATAAGAGGGCACTCCTACCAAGAAGTTTCCAAATAAACCAACCGTAACATGTTGCATGACAATACCATGCTTATTATCATTATTCATGTTATCCATTGCAACTTTGATAAGCCAATAAAAGAAACGGGAATTCATACATGAATCTGGCACCGCTTTGAAAATATGCTGGTTTAACCAGCCATCCTCATTACTCCATATAAATGCATCTAAAGTCGCAGCCCATGAAACAAGAATGTCACCTTTTGTGATTAAATATCGATTATCAATCGTCCCACTAAAATAATTAGGATTAGAAAAAGAACCCGTCAAATCCTGAATGCGAATTATTGGTTTGCCAGAATCCGACCAATCTTCGGGTTTAAAAGCATAGCCATTAATATAAGAACCTAATTGCTTTAGCTTAGCGACCTTCCACTCTTTCGGAATCTCGCCAATCCACTCAATGCCACTATGTTTCATTTCCCTGCTCATCGTCTCAATCCTCCTGCTCATAATAGTAAGAATAATCAATACCCTTCATGAATATCTCGCGATCATCTATCTTATCAGTCATTGCTTGTTTCAGCAACTCGTGGATTCTGAGGCTATCCGTATGACTTGCAATCATGGCGTCAAGGTATTCGTGTTTGTCAATCTTACTCCAATCTACACACATCTTCAGGCGTTTCTTAAAAATAAGGTCCAGCCAAATACGTGTGCTACGACCATTTCCCTCCATAAACGGATGGGCTGCATTCATCTCCACATACTTTTCAACTATCTCGTCGAATGTGGTTTCAGGCATTGCCTCGACTGTCTTCAGATAATTATGCAGATGCTCAGCCAGACAGAACAAGGTGTTGCCCTTTGAAATAGTCTTTGTGCGAATCTTACCAGCAAAGTCATAGAGTCCACCAAACAGATAAGCATGAATCTGCTGTAAGGCCTTCACTTTACCCACGTCTTTGTCTGCCACAAGATTGCTCTCCCAAAGTGTGTATGCTTTTTTGCGGCTTTGTCCGTCTATGGTGTTTTCACTGTATTTAAACCAGTCGAGGAAAGTCATTGCCTGTTGGTTGCGAATAGATTTTGCGAGTTCCTCCACACCTGTCTGACTAATGACGTCGGTGTTGTACTTCTTTCCGTCAGTTGCAGTCAATTTCAGTTGGGTAGTATCACTAACCACCTCACTCTGTTCTTTCCGCAACTTAGCCTTTAGATACTTCCAGTAATTGCGGTTCTTCTCGTGGTCGTCTTGTTCGTTGACTGCACCAACTATATCAAGCACTGAAAACCACCATTGATTCTGGTCTTCATCCCATACCGCACGAACTTTACGGTCTTTATAAAAACGGATAGATATCTTGCTCATCGTCCCATGATTTTAGCCATTAACGCACTCTCCTGCTGCTCCAGCTCCTGCAGGTGGGCAAAGATCTCGTCGCTCTTGCGAGGTGCCACATATTTATAGAACTCACGGGTGAAAGGAATCTCATAGCCTATCTTGCTGGCTTTCACATCCACCTTGGCCTCTGGCGCGTAGGGATAGACGTTCTTTTGCATATAGGCCTCGATGTCTTCCTTGAAGGGCACATTCTCTGTGTCTTTACCTTTGTTGGGGAGTTTGATGGCCACCTTGGTGAACTTGAAGTCGTCGCAGTCCTTCACCTTGCTCTCTACCACCAGCTCGCTGTCTTCATACACACCATCCGTAAAGGCCATATAAGCCTTGGCTATCAGGTCGATGCAGCGGTCGGTAAACTCGTTGCGTTTGTTGCCCAACGACTTGCGACGCTTCTCGCAGCACTTGCTGGCATCAATCAGCTGCACCTTGCCTGTGCGCTCTGGCTGCTTGTCCTTGGTGACAATCCAGATGTAGGTGGCAATACCCGTGTTGTAGAACATATCGTTGGGAATCTGCACGATGGCTTCCAACCAGTCGTTATCCAGCAGATAGCCTCGGATATTGCTCTCGCCACTGCCTGCGTCACCCTTGAACAGTGGTGAGCCGTTCTGAATGATAGCCATACGGCCTGTATCCTTCAACTTGGCAATGCCATTGAGCATAAACAATTGTTGACTGTCGCCAATGGCTGGCAAGCCTGGGGCGAAGCGACCTGCATCGCCACGCTTATGCTCTTCCTCCACCTTGCTCTTCTCGTTCTTCCACTCGATACCGAAAGGCGGATTCGAGATAATATAGTCGAAGGTGTAGCCCTCGAACTTGTCGTCGCTCAGCGTATTTCCGTGACGCATATTCTCTGCATCACCACCTTTAATGAGCACATTTGCTTTCGCTATGGCAAAGGTCTGTTCGTTCAACTCCTGACCGAACTCCGTAATCTGTGCCTCAGGGTCAATGTCCAACAGTTTTTCGCTGAGACAGTCGAGCATCTGACTGGTACCCATCGCCATATCATAAACGGTAGCAGTCACACCTTCGGCTTCGAGTTGTTCACGTTGAGGAGCTACCAACAATTCTGCCATCAGATAGATGATATCACGAGCAGTAAAGTGGGCTCCAGCTTGCTCGTCGTAACTCTCAGAGAATTTTCTGACAAGTTCTTCGAAGATGTATCCCATATCAACGGCACTAATCTCGTCGGCTCCCATATAGGCCTTCTTCGAACAGAACTCCTGAATCACGTTGTAGAGGATGCCGTTATGGTCGAGTTTGGTGATTTCCTTGTCGAAGTCGAACTTCTCAATGATATCCACCACGTTCTCAGAGAAGTGGTTCAGGTAGCTGCGGAAGTTGTCGGCAATGTTGTCCGCATCTGAGAGCAGACCCTCGAAGGTGAATGGCGACACATTATAGAAGTCATAACCTGAGGCAGTCGTAAGAAAACCTTTCCTCACAGCCAGTCCTCGCTGTTCACAAACAGCATTAGCATCAAGAACCTTCTGCTTGGTAGGTGCCAGTGTATCGGAGAAACGCTTGATGACGCACATGGGCAAAATGACATTACCATACTCGTGGGGTTTGTATGTTCCCACCAGTTTATCAGCAATAGCCCAAATCAGGTTCGCCTTCTCCTGTATATTGACGGTTGTCCGTTTCTGTAAATCTTCAGTTGACATATAATTATAATTGTAGGTAGTCTTTTGCAAAAGTACAAAAAAAAATCGGATTATCGCAAATATAATCCGAACTTTTTAATTCATTAATACAAGAGCAGGGTCGGGCTTTGCCCTCAAAATCCGCTTCGCTTCTAAAAAAAATGGCCACAAAATTAGGGTCACCTGCATAAACCTGTGTTAATAATAACCAAAACCAGGAAAACCCTTTTGGTCTGGTTGAGACTATGTCTCTGATGCTATAAAACAGGCTATAACTCATGAGTAAACTCACAGTCATAGCCCGTTTCTATACCATCATCCTCACAGGGTGCCCGGTGTGCTCTGTAATAATGTTTACTTACACTTGATGTTCCTGAATTGCCACGTGGTTGCTGGCTCGAGAAAATGGAGCTCCATCTGCATCTTACGCTTAGCCGATTCCATATCAAAAGTCGATGGAGTTTTCCGGTTGCCCCACTGTTGTGCCTGTGCCGGCATGAATGTCAACAGGCCCAATGCAAATAGAAATAAGTTCTTTTTCATAACCGTCTTTAATAATTGTTGTTAAAATGTGACAGGTACCAGTCCCTTGTCACCTTGTTTGCGGACGATGGCAGCCTTCTGTTCTTCACTCAGGGTTCCGCTATAGGTATTCGTGCCGTCCGATATCGTCTTGCCGTCGGCTATCTTCATATAGCTGCCGAAGCCATCGTTTCTGTAAGGATAGAAATAGAGGGAGCAATTGTCATTGTTCCAGTTGATGGTAATCGGACCGGTAATACCGCAGCCCTTTTCAGTACTTTCGCTCGTGGCGACGATATTGCCGCCGTTGATGGTGAGGCCAGATTGCCCAGCAATGCCGCCATGTCCTGCATTTGTAGTATTGCCGGTGTTAGTGCTTCTAGCAGTAATGTTGCCACCGTTAATGGTAAGCCTCACGCCCATGATAGCAGCGGTTCCAGCAGAATTGTCCTGTGGATAGTTGATAATGGCGGTCAGTGAGCCGGCGGCGCTGCCATTGCTCTGGGCATAGATGGTGAGGTTGCCAGCCTCGATGGCACGGACCTGATTGTCGTTGGTCGGTTCCACCGTCATCTTGCAGCCGTCGGCCAGTATGAGGTGGGCGGTACCGTTGAAATAAATCTGGTGGTCGTAGTTGATGGTGCCCTGCGCCACATACCAGCCTGCGCTGAGGCTCGTCTCGCTGCCCGTCAGCACGGTGAAGTTCGTGCAGTACTGCGTGTTACCGTCGGCATCGAGGTAAGGAATGGCATCAGCAGCGGTGATGTCGACATATTGATAGCCTATGACATCGTTTGTGGAAGCCCCATTGCCCGTTATCGTGTACGAAGCAGCTTCGAAGGTGACGCTTTGGGAAAATGCATAGCTGGAAGTTCCGGAGATTCCCCCGCTACCACCATCGCCACCATTGGCAATGACCGTGCCACCATATAATATTAAAGAACCACTGAACGCATAGCCGCCATTGCCGCCATCGCCGCCAGTGGCTTCCACGGTCGCACCATTGATAATCACGTTACCCACAATAGCGCCATTTCCCTGACTGCCGCGGTTGCCATTACCACAACCAGGTTCGGTTGCTGCCCCTTCGTCGCCATTGATGCCGTATACTTTCAGTGTACCACTGCCTGTTATAGTCAGCTTCTTTCCGTCGGCAACTACGATGCCTCCGTTGACAGTTATAGTCACTCCTGAATTAATCGTCAGGGTTGCGTCAGCATTGACGTTGATTCCCGTATTGATGATTTCATTCGTCGTGGCGGTATATGTTCCGCCGTCCCATTCTGCCCACGCACTGATGCTTGTAAGCAGCATCACGAGCAGCGTCATGGCTGCCCGAGGAAACAATCTTTTCAGTTCTGATTTCATGTTCTGTTTTAATGATTAATGATTTTGGTGGCAAAGGTACGAATTTTTTTTTTTAATAAGGTGTACAAAATCTCACAATTTGTACACCTAAACCCTTATCGTGGGGGCTGTGCCAGCAAATACATTGGCGTTATCATTTATGTGTCACAGGGTACCAGTTCCCTGTCACTTATCAACTCACTTCATACCCCTCCAAATTCAATTTTGGTGCTTCTAAATGCTGTAATTTTTATTACAGATTTTGCGATTTCACCGTTAGCTATATTGGATGCAAAAAAACGTAAATGAAATTTTACGTATTTTAAGCAATATCACAGAAAAAATCTCTAAAATCTCTAATCTCTAATCCCAGGCGTTTTGGGGGGACTATTAATAATATAAGGGGGGTACTTAATTATATTTTTAAATACCTATTTAATTTTTAATACATTATTATAAAAGACCAATTGCGGGGGAGACGCCCAGCATTAGAGATTAGATATTTTAGAGAAATGGCATAAGAGGCGTAATATAAATTACAGACAATGCCATATTACAGATTTTTGTAATAATTCGATTGCTGTTATAAGATTTGGAATGGCTCGATTTTGTGCCTAACTTTGCAGTCGAAAACGAAGAGCCGGGGTCTTCCCAATTGCGCGCTAGGGTCTCGCCCATGTCTCGCTAGTTTTTATTACAAAATTAACAGAGTATTAACATTAACGTAATTTTTATCACATTATGAAAACAGGTTTTTGGCTTAAAGGCGGTAAGGGTAAGCTCGCAGGAGCTACCGTTTACCAACAGAATGGTGAGACCGTGATGCGCGAAGTCGTATCGCCCACCAATCCTAAGACTGAGAAACAGATCATCCAGCGCATCGTGATGCACACGGTGATGCAGTCTTACTCCAAGATGAAAGACATCTGCGACCACTCGTTCGAGGGTCTGAAGAAGGGACAGCCCACCATGGCGTACTTCATGTCGCAGAACGTCGGTTTCCTTCGCCAGAAGGTCGCTGAACAGCAGGCGCAGGGCGTGGCCTTCGACGCTATGTATAACTTCGTACCCCTGGGTCTGAAGGGTTTCACCCCGAACCAGTATCAGGTGTCGATGGGTTCGCTGCCCCGCGTGGACTGCACGCTGCACAGCGACGACGAGGCCAAGGGTTTCGTGCCTGCCGTCAAGGCGAACACGTACCAGGCTGTCATCGATGCCCTGGGCTTGCAGCGTGGCGACCAGCTGACGTTCCTGATGATCGATGGTAACAGCAGCCGCTCGTTCGGACAGTGTAACTTCCACTTCTGCCGCGTCATTCTCGACCCGACGAACAGCGACCACTCGCAGGCTGCACTGTCGAGTGCCTTTCTGGACGGCGAGGGTAAGGTGAACCTGCCCAGCGTTCGCAATGAGGGTAACTTCACCTTCGCCATCGACTCGACGAAGGGTCTGTCGTTTACCTACAACGGCTCGCTGACCTGCGTGGCATGTGCCGTGATTGTCAGCCGCAAGATGAACGACAAATGGTTGCGTTCCACTGCGTACCTGACCTATGCATTCGCAGAGGAGTACTCGCTGGGTGAGTGCATCGACGCTGCGCAGAGCGGCTCGAACAGCCAGATCTATGCGGCCAACGATGCGTATCTGAACAACGCCGGACAGAGCGGAGGAGCAGGTCACACAGATCTCACAGATCCTAATAGTGGCACTGGCAGTATCACCACTGGCGTAGCGGCTCCGACCATTGGTGGTGAGGGTGCTTTCACCACTTCTACTCAGGTAACCATGTCAGGTCCTGACGGCGCTGAGATTCGCTACACCACCGACGGCTCGACGCCTACGGCCAGCAGCACGCTGTACACCGAGCCCATCACCGTGAGCTCGTCGGTAACCCTGAAGGCTATCGCCATCAAGGACGGCCAGTCGAGTGAGGTAACCACCAAGCAGTTCGTCAAGAACACCAGCGGTGGCGATGATCCGAGCGGATTTGAGGGAGCGTAGTTTAAAAAGGTTTGGCCTTCGGGCCAATCCTTTTTAGCTTGAAGTTAACGAAGTTAGCGAAGTTATCGCTTCGCTCGAAGTTAACGACAATAGAAACGAGAGCTGAAAAAGAGGTAACAATCAATCGCAAGAACTAACGTCGTTAACTTCGTTAACTTCGATAACTTCGAGCGAAGCGTTAACTTCAGAAAATTGAATTAAACATTTAAAGGCTTATGAAAAAGAACAGTTTTTGGGAGACGGTGATTCGCATAGCGATAGCCGCGCTGACGGCAGCGCTGACCGCAATGGGAACAACGAGTTCTCTGACCTAAAGGTACAGAGTGTGGCGTTGCGAGGCATGGGCTATGGACCATTCTAATATTCTACGGAGCCAAGGAGCCAAAGGAGTTATAAGCCTCCCATTCTCCTAAAACTCCGTAGACAAAAGAAAACGAAAAAATGATGAACGCAGAAATTAACAAACAAATGAAGCTCTCCCAGCATTTTGCGCTGGGGGAGCTTTGTAAAACAAGCGTGAAGACGAAGGACGGGAATATTCCGTCGCGGGTGCATATCGAGAATCTGAAGCGCCTTACAGGCTGGTTAGAAACCCTCCGCGACGAGTGGAATCGCCGCTATGGTGACGGGGATGACCCGATCATCATCAACAGCGGTTACAGGTCGCCACAGGTGAATAAGGCCGTGGGTGGGGCGCAGAACTCAAACCACCTGACGGGGTGCGCGGTGGATATACGGTGTCTGGGAAAGGAGCAGGCGATACGCTATGCGACGATACTCCTGGACATCAGCGACGAGAGCGGAGAGTCATTTGATGAGCTGTTCATCGAGCGGAGCGCGAAGAGCGTGTGGGTGCACTTCGCGGTGAGGCCAAGCGAAAATCGAAGGAAGGTCGACTTTATTAAAAAGTAAAAGGCCGAGCGTGATCAGGATGTCGTCTTCCGATGCATTATTTTTTGAATAACAAAAAAGAATCCGCCCGGGACCTCACGGCCTCGGGCGGAATTGTGCAAAACAATCTTTTACCTCTGTCAAAAGACTAAACTTGCAAAAACTGTTTTCAACTAACTATACATTAACTAACTATCATTATTAACTTCAAAAATATGAATCTAAAACTAGATTGACATGAGGTATTCGATGCTGTTCTTGGCCAGACGCAGGATGTTTGACTGGCAAGAATTGTTCTTGGGGTTAGCACTCTTGTCGGGGGTGCCGTCCTCGTTCTTCATCGAGAACTCGCAACCACCATTACCGATGCAGAGCACGGCGCCGCAGCCCTTCTGGAATCCCTCGGGAGCCTTCTCGGCACCCTTGGCCTCCCAGACGTTGAGCTGGCTGACCCACGACACCTGGCTGTCCCACGTGCCGAGCGGATAGATGCCATACTGCTCAGTGACGACATTGTAGCACTCCTCGGTATTGTTGTCGAGACCTGTCAGCTTGTTGGGAATGTCGAAGAACAGGCAGTTGTGGTCTTCGGTCCAGCCGGCGCCCTTCATGGCAATGGCTGCGAAACACTTGTCGTCGAGTTTCTCGGTAGGAATGCCGGCATAGATGGGATGCGTCGAGAAGTCCTTCGAGAAGGAGCCCGTGTTGAGGCATACACCCATCTTCCAGACGTCGTTGTTCCAGCCACCGACACCGCAGCCAAAGGCATTGCCTACACCGCGCAGCACAGAAGTCGGCAGGCGGTTGATGGCACCGATGTAAGGTACGGCATGTGACCAGAGCAGCAGGTTGCCGCCATTCTTCACATACTGCTCGATGCAGGGAGCAGCGTTGCGGGCTACGTCGGAGAAGTTCCAGATGTCGTCGACATTGCCAGTCTCGAGGTCGCGCAGCCAGAAGAGCATGCGGTAGTCGGCGATATCGTCAACGGTGCTGATCGAGCCGAAGTAGATGTACTCGCCCTTGGGATAGTTCTCGTGGAACCAGAGCCATGCCGATGCTTCATCGTCGTCGCCATTAGCCACGAGTTCTTCGGGGGTGGCATATTCTGAGAGGAAGGCGGGAATCTTGCCGCCAATCTTGGCAGAACCCATGATGGGCAGTGCACGGCCGTCGTTGTTCTGGGCAATGAGGGTAGCTTCCCAGCGTTCCTTCATCTGCACATCCTCCAACAGGTATGAAGTGCCAGTGACGGTGACCTCGACGTTGCGCGACATGTCGCCATTGACCATCTTCAGGATGTACGATGTGGCATCGGGACTGGCCTTCCACGTGACCTGCAGGTTGTGGTGGTCGTCGTCGATATCGATCTGTTCGAACTTCAAATCGCTGGGAGCGGTGGCTCCCTTGCGGGTGTAGCTGGTCAAGACGCCATGCGAGAGCAGTTCTTCGTTTTCAGTAGCATACTTGAAGAGGAACTCATAGAACTGGTTGCTCTCCAGGTTACGGAGCGTGAAGGTGTTGCCCTTAATGGTGGTAAGGGCCTGCTGCTGGGTGCCGTTCTTGAAGACGGCGACCTGCATGTCGGCACCGTTATTGACGACGGGCCAGGTCAGCGTGTAGTCGTAGTTGTTTTCACCACTGGGCGTACCCACGATCTGTGTTACATCGGGACTTTCCAGCTGCATAGGAGCGGAACCAGGAAGATCGCGGTTCTGACAAGCAGTGAGCAGCAGAACTGCTACTGCAATGTAAAAATTAAACAATTTAAAAATTAAACAATTATTGCGCTTCATAACCTTACTCCTTTTTTACATTATTACATTTTTTCATTTTTACATTGTTCTTAGTAGCCCTTATTCTGGTGATAGAGTCCCTGCACGTAGTTCATCTGATTGTTTGCTATCGGGAAATACTCGTTCTTCTCCTTGGTGAAGAAGGCATGCTTGTAGTACTGTGCATAGGTCTGTCCGTCGTACTCGTCGGTTACCTCGGTCTCGAAATACTTGTTGAGGGTGGTCGACAGCAGGCCCCAGCGGCGCAGGTCGAAGAATCGGTGGCCCTCCATGGCCAGCTCTACACGGCGTTCCCAGCGCAGGGCCTTGCGGGCATCGTCCTTCGTAGCGAACGAGCCGTAGAGCGCGATGTCGCACTGGCTTCTTGCATACTTGATGAGTGAAGTGGCACTGATGTCGCGCTTGGCACGGCTGCGGATGTCGTTGATGATCTGCAGGGCCTCGCCGTTCAGGTCGCCTTTCTCGATGAGTGCCTCGGCACGCATCAGCATGACGTCGGTGTAGCGCAGCACGTAGTCGTTCTGTCCGAAAGCCTGCCAGGGGTTGTCGTAGTCCTCACCCTTCGAGCGCTGTGGAATCTCCTTCATCGAGCAGTAGTAACCGTAGGTGTTGGGGGTACGGCTGTTGGCCTTGGTCAGCGTGAACTGCTCCTCGTACTTATAAGGATAGGTAGGCATGCCGACGGTGTGGAACAGACGGGGATCGTACTTGAATTTAGAGTCGGCACCATTGACTACGATGGCGTTGTGATCAGCATCGAAATCGTCCATAGGCAGACCGTTGCGGGTCTTGAAGGCATTGACCAGGTTCTGTGAGGGCTTGTGGAAGTCCCATCCGCACGACCAGATGCCCCAGACGCCATTCAGCATGTTCGACCAGTTGGCGCGACCGTATTTGGTACCATCGTCGGCTTTGTTGGAGTGCTGCACGGCGAAGATGCTCTCCACGCTGTTGGCATAGTCCTGCAGGAAGATGTGTCCGTAGGTGTCAAGATAGTCGTAGGGTGAGTTCTTCACCACCTCGGTATAGTCGATGACCTTCTGAATCTTGCTCTGGTCGACGTGGGCATAGCCCGTCGTGTTCTCATAACCGTCGCCATAGGCCCAGTTCAGGTAACACTTGGCCAGATAGGCTGCCGCTGCCACTTTGTGGGCACGTCCGGTAGTGCCGGGTGCGGCCTCGGCCAGGTTCTCGTAGGCATACTGGAAGTCGTCGATGATCTGCTGCATGAGTTGGTCGTGCGAGCTCTGGGGACAGTCCTCGATGGCTGCATTGCCCATGCCCTCGGTGACGAAAGGCACCTCGTACCACATCTGCTGCAGCTTGTAATAGAAATGTCCGCGCAGGAAACGAGTTTCGGCCTTCAGCTGTTTGATGGCAGGAGTCTCCTCGACATCTTCCATCGACTCCAAGGCGCGGTTGCAACGCGACACGGCGGTATAGAGGTGATACCACAGTTCGTCGAACTCGCCACGGTCGGGCTGCAGGGTAGAGAAAATCTCCATGGGGTGATAGCCGGTGTCGTTCTCGCCCGATCCGCCCTTCAGGCAGTCGTCGGCACTCATGTCGCCGTAGGGCCAGAGGTTAAAGGGATAGCTGTACCAGTCGTTGCCCAGCATGGCATAGGCTGCTGTGACGAGTTTGTCGGCATTTGAAGATGCTGTCTCGTAGTCCAGTGCACCTTGTGGCTTCACATCGTCGACACTGCAAGAGGAGAGCAGACCCCCTCCGACTCCCCCAAGGGGGAGGGCAAATAGCATATAGGCTGCATATTTTAATATATTCTTTTTCATATTGGTTTTCTTGTTTAAATTTGTATATTTTGCTTCTATTTATTCCCTCCCATCTTAGGGGAGGGTTAGGGAGGGGTCTTTAGAATCCCACTTGCACTCCAAATGTGAAGGAAGCAGTGTGCGGATAGTTCCAGGCTGTGCTCTCAGGATCGGAGCAGGTCAGCGAACTTGACTTGATGGTCAGCAGGTTGTCGGCCGAGCAGTAGACGCGGGCCTTCGACAGCAACAGTTTCTTGGCCCATGCGGCGGGCAGGGTATAGCCCAGCTGCAGGGTACGCATCTTGATGTACGAACCATTCTCGACGAAGTATGACGAGAGGCGTCCCTCGTCGGCACCATTCGAGGTGGTCAGGGCAGGAATCGAAGAGCCGCTGTTTGCTTGTGTCCAGGCATTGATCACGCGTTCACCCTTATTCGAGCCGGCATCGGTGATGCTCCAGAAGTCGGTCTGGAATTTCTGGTCGTTGATGATGTCGACATTGGCAACACCCTGCCAGAACATGGTGAAATCGAAGTCGCGGTACGACAAGTCGATGTTGACGCCGTATGAGAAGTCGGGAACGGGATTGAAGATCCAGGTACGGTCCTTTTCAGTAATCTTGCCGTCGCCATTCAGGTCGGCATACTTCAAGCCACCCACGCGGGCACCGGGCTGTCCGTAGGCCAACACTTCCTCGCGCGACTGGTAGAGTCCCTCGACGACATAGCCGATGCGTGAACCGTAAGCCTTCTCGTCCTTTGCCAAATTGTGGAAATCGTTGTGCTCGTAGGAGTTCTTCGAATTCTCGGGCAGATAGGTCACCTTCGAGCGATAGAAGTCGGCGTTGGCAGTGATGTTGTACGACAGTCCGTAAGCAGTCTTGTGGCGATAGCCCAGCGTGAGCTCCATACCCCAGTTCTTCAGCGTAGGACCGTTGATCCAGGTCTGGCCGCCATAGCCGATGGCTCCGAGGAAGGCAGGCTGCACGAGCATGTCCTTCGTCTCCTTGAAGAACAGGTCGTAACTGCCGTAGAGGTCGCCGCCAAAGAGCGAGAAGTCAGTACCGAAGTTCCACTGTGACGACGACTCCCACTTCAGGTCTTCGTTGGCCGACTGCGCCTTGTAGTAACCACTGGGCAGTGTGCCGGAACCCTGCAGGTTGAGGTCGTAGGCGGTAGAGTTCTCGCGGTCGGAACCATAGTTGGCGACGTAGAGTCCGTAGTGGGCGGTATTCGAATTCATGCCCTGGTTACCTGTGACACCATAGCTGGCACGGATTTTCCAGTCGCGCAGCCAGTCGGCATTGATATGCTTGGAGAGGCGATAACCGAGCGATACAGAGGGGAAGGTACCGTACTGGTTGTTCTTACCAAAACGGCTCGAACCGTCGTAACGTAGGGTGAACGAAGCCAGCAGCTGGTCGTTCCAGTTGTAGTCCACCTTGCCGAAGTACGACATCAGCTTATAGGCATCGCCGGCACCCGTTACGGTCTGTATGCCAGTACCGGCATTGGGCCACATGTAGTCGTAGGTCTCCAACGGATAGTCCGTACGGCGGGCCGAGAAGTCGACGTAGTTGTCCTGATGGGCCTCAAGACCAGCCAGAATGTTCAGGTTGTGACCTTCCAGGAAGTCGAAGTTATATTGCAGCGTGTTCGACCACGTCCACTTCGTGCTGTGTGTCTGAGACAGGGTGCTGGCGCTGGTGTTGTTCTTCACCACGTCAGAATCCCACGTGTGCTGCAGCGAGCGGATGTTGCTGTTGGTGTAGTCGATACCGAAATTCGAGCGGAAGAGCATGCCCTTGATAGGCGTCACATCCACATAGGCATTGGCAAAGATGCGCCACTTCTTCAGGCGGTTGTCCTGGTTGTGATAGAGTTCGCGCAGGGGATTCTGGCGATCGCTCATACCTCCCACAGGACCCGAGAACGTCACACCGTCCTGTTCGTATACGGGCAGCGTGGGAGCCATCTTCAGCGCGTTCTCCAAAGGAGCACAGTCCACATTGTTAGTATACGAGAATGTGGCGTTCTCGCCCACGCTGATAATGCTGTTCAGCTTGTAGTTGCTGTTGAAGCGGGCCGAGAAGTTCTCGAAGTCTGTATATTTCAGCACACCCAAGGCCTTCTTGTAGCCAGCAGAGAAGAGCGACGAGCCCTTGTCGGTAGCCTTCGAGAAGGATATGTCGTAGTTCTGGGTAATGCCTGTGCGGCCGATTTCGTCTACCCAGTCGGTGTCGCTATACAGCATGGTGCGCTTGGCGTTCATATAGCCGTCGTAGAAACCACCCAAGGCGTACGACTCCATAGCACCTGTTGCAGGATTGTAAACGCT
>JAEEVW010000034.1 GCA_016291085.1 Prevotella sp. | reverse complement strand
TCGTCATAAACCACCGACAGTTTATTCTCATACAAGGCTTCGTCCACATAGGTGACATCACCCTCGAACATGTAGAACAAGCCCTCATTCTCTGCTATAATGAGGCTGTTGCCGTTGGTGTGACCCTTTGCCTTGATGAACCACACTCCGTCACAAATCTTCTGACTTTCGGGGAAGTTGTGATAAGGACCATCGGTGAATTGTACTGGGACAAGGTTAGGAATATCCTTCAGCTCTTCCACACCCATTTCGTTGGCATTCACATAGATCTTCGCATTGGGGAACGAGCGCAGTTCGCCCGAGTGGTCGGCATGCTTGTGTGTAACCAGAATCTTGGTCACCTGCTCTGGCTTGTAGCCAAGGGCGGCGAAAGCTTCCATGTAGGTGCAGATGTCCTTTCCAGTGTAGATCATTGACTTCTCGTCGGGCGATTCTTCAGGGAACCCTGCCGGTAAGCCTGTGTCCACCAATATCACTTCCGAACCAGTGTCGATGAGGTAGTTCTGCAGGCTGCCACGATAGCGGATATTTATGTCAAATTTTTCCGGGCCTTCTTCACCACCGAAAACGAACGGCTGGGTATAGAACCCGTCGCGTCTGAATTTTACTGCTTTTATTTTCATAATAGTATTATTTTACAGCTGCAGCAACATCCAGTTCTGAGTACCAATCTTCTCGATGAGCTCCACTGCGCCCTGGCTCCAGTAGAGGTCTTCCTCCTCGTCCTTCAGGTAGTCCTTCAGCAGGTCGTATGTGGTGGGATCGTCCTTCACGCCCTCCATGCATTTCATCAGCAGCTCAACACCTGGCGTCTGGATGGCGAGGTCGGCCTTGACATACTCTATGGGGTCGGCGATGAGCTCGCGGCTCTTCATACCCTCGAATTTAACGTCACCTCCGAGGTCGAGGATACGCTCTGTGAACTTCTCTACCCAGCCCATTTCCTCATTGAAGTGGCCGATGTACTTCTCGCCGAGCTTCGTCAGGCCCTGTGCCTTGAAGATCATACCCTGCTGCTTGTGAACGATGGCACCTTCTGCCAGATGAGTTACGAAAAACTGTAATGACTCAATTGATTTCTTCTTGTCCATAATGCTTTTTTGTTTTAGGAGTTAAACGATTTTGTTATTTGCTTACTATTTCGATTGCAAAATTATATAGTTATTTGCACAAATCCAAATCTGAAACAATACAAAAATTGTCTGAAACGATACAAGTATAAAAAAATATTCGTATCTTTGCCCCCGATGTGTACACATTGAATGAATATCTGCCGGTATTTGTAGGCGACGACTTGCCCGAAAAAGGCTGGGACAGCGGGATGTACTGTCTGGAAACAGACGGGGCGAAAATCCTTCGTACCAACCTGCAGCGGGGGTTCGTCTCCTGCTTCGCCTTTATGGTTGTTGACAAAGGGTGGATGACGATTCACTACAACGGCCGTGATCTGACGCTGCATCCCAACGACCTGTACATTTATTCGCCAGGCTTCCCCGTCGATGTCATCGCCACTTCCGATGACTTTAACGGTTTTGCCTGATGGCCGATGAACATGTCACCATCGAGGCGCCATCAGTCCATGACCTCGTACATCTGGCCTATATGCCCATCGTTCAGCTGCATGAGCCGAAACAGACATTGCCCGCAGATGCAGCACAGCATCTGATTACTAAGATGCGCGAAATCATCGGCTATCTGCATTCCGACCATATCTATAAAGGCGAGGTGTTACGCATGCTCTATTCCATCTTCCTTCTCGATCTGGAGAACGCCCAGCAGCGTGCCATCGTACACCGCCAGACACCTCAGCGCGTCGAGGAAATATTCATCGGCTTCACCCGTCTGTTGCCCCACCACTTTGCTGAGCACCACGACATCCCGTTCTATGCCGACCAACTCCATATCTCTCCCGTCTATCTCTCCCGCGTGGTCCGTCAGGTAACTGGCCGCACCGTTGTCGACTATATCAATCAGATGCTGCTGATGGAGGCTTCTTTCCTGTTGCAAACCTCCCCAATGAGTATCACCCAGATAGCCGGCCAGCTCCATTTCGCCGACACCCCGTCCTTCAGCAAATTCTTCCTCCGTATGAAAGGCGTGAGTCCAAAGGAATACAGGAAGGGACAATAATAAAAAAACTCCCAAATCGCAGGGATTTGGGAGATGAATTGGGGATTATTTTGGACTCTTAAACCTCGACCCGACGAATCCGTCACCAATATCGCCTACCATCAGGTCGAAGTGCTTGAAAACGGGAGGTGTGGGAGCGAGATTGTTATAGTCTATCTCTGCAATAGGCAGGCTGAAATACACCAGTTGGTCATAACTGCTGTAGAGACGGGGCAGGACGGGATTGTTGTCGTAGATCCATTGCTTGACATCTTCTTCTACATCGAAGTTCACCATACCAGAGCAACGGACGGAGATATTATCAGCATAAGCTAGCACCTCTACGTTAGGGTTTGCCTGTAATTCCTTCCAGATAGCCTTCTCTGTCGAAGTGGCAAAGTAGAGTACCGTGCCCTCCTGCTTCATAATCTGGAACATGCGGATTTTAGGGAGGTGGCCATCGCTCGTTGCGAAAGCCACCTCATTGTGATTCTGCAGGAATTGTAATGCCTGTTGCATCATACCGTTTACCAGTTAAGTGGTTCCTGAAGGATGTTGCCGTCGGTCATGGGGCTGTCGGCCTCGGTGAAGGCATTAGCCTTGTACTGGATGCAGAGCATCGTCAGGTTCTCGCTACCTGTGTTCTTCAGCGCACGCTTGCCATCGGGAGCCACGCGGATAATGGTGCCCTCGCTGACGGGGAAGATCTCGCCATCCACCTGATACTGGCCTTCGCCCTTCAGGATGATATAAAGTTCCTCGTGGGTCTTGTGAGTGTGGAGGAAGCCGCTGTCCTGACCAGGAACGAGTGTCTGGAACGACAGTTCGCTACCTGTAGCACCTACGGCCTGACCTGCGAACACCTTTCCCTGAATGGTCACAGCACCCATCGGCAGCTCGTGCTCAATAATCTCATTTAACTTACCTACGCTTACTGCGCTAAAGTTCTTACCTGTTGCAATTGTCTCAATCTGTTTCATAATTCTTATTTGTTTAAATGTTACTATTTCGTTTTGACGGTGCAAAGGTACGGTGAATTTTTCGTTCCCACAAGAAGGCACTTTGAGGTAACATAGTTACCAAAAAGTAGGAATTGTGATGTTATCGGGCTTTGCTGAAAACGACTTTAACTTTGATTAACTTAGTATAATTTGGTAATTCGGTTTCTTTTGGGTACCTTTGCCAACAAATTGGCGAAGACAGGCTGCACCTCAGCAATCTAAAGCAAGCTTTGATTGCGTTCGGTTTGCACTGTTTTTGCCGAAAATTCTATAATTATGGCAGATGTAAAAGCGGAATATTTGGCTTGTCCAATCAGGAATGTGATCAGTCGTTTCGGCGACAAGTGGTCTATGCTCGTACTCTTTATGCTTCACAGGAGCGATACGGGCATCCTTCGTTTCAATGAGATACGCCGTCTGATGACGGACTGTTCTCAGAAGATGCTCTCACAGACGCTGAAGAATCTGGAGCAGAGCCATCTCGTGCATCGTGAGGTCTATCCGGAAGTGCCACCCCGTGTGGAGTATTCACTGACCGCCACAGGCAAGTCGCTCATGCCAGCTATTATGGCACTTATCGAATGGGGACAAGTGCACTTTAAGGAGGTAGTAACAGATTAACAGGATTAGACTGTGGCATATTTTGGAGAACTGATTTCCATTGGTGTGGCTTTCTCATGGACGGCCACTGCGCTGTTGAGCGAATTTGGCAGTAAGCGGTTGGGCAACCTAACGTTGAATGTGCTTCGTATGGCGTTGGCACTGCTATTTTCTGTGGTGCTGTTTTGCGTTGTGGTTGGCACACCTCTTCCACCCGTCGGTTCGTTAGAGGCCTGTGGATGGATGTTGTTTTCGGGTGTCGTTGGCTATGTCATAGGTGACTTCTGTCTATTCCAGTGTTATATTATCATCGGCTCGCGCTATGGTCAGTTGTTCATGACGCTGGCACCATTGGCTGCAGCCTTGATGGCATGGATTACCTTGGGGCAACAGATGACACCCATGAGTATTGTCGCCATGTTCATCACACTAATCGGTATTGGTATTTCTGTGTTAGGCCGTGGCGAGCATCATAAAGTCTCGCTGAAATTACCACTTAACGGTGTACTCTTTGCTATCGGTGCAGCTCTCTGTCAGGGTGTAGGGCTTGTGTTGAGTAAGATTGGCATGGACCATTATGAAACAGGAACGATGCCGGACTGGCTTGTTCCCTTTAGTGCCAACTTCCTGAGGTGCATTGTGGGCATCATCGGTTTCAGTCTTCTGCTCTATTTCCGTGAAGGTTTTAGCCCCCTACGTGAGGCCCTGCATGACCGAAAGGGGATGACCGTTGCTACTGCCACTACCATCTTCGGCCCATTTGTAGGTGTAGGATTCTCGCTGATGGCTGTTCAGTACACCAGTGCTGGCATCGCTTCCACATTGATGGCACTGACACCCATCATTATCATCTTGCCCTCCTACTGGCTGTTCCACCAGAAGATTACCTGGCGGTCCGTACTCGGTGCCGTCATCTCAGTTCTTGGTGTCAGTCTATTCTTCATGGGATAATATATGCAAAGAAGCCCCGGCTTGCACTTCACAATGCAGGTCGGGGCTTTGACTCTATTTAGATGTTACTCTGTCTTTCCGCCAAACTCGTTATACGATACGTTCTCTGGCTTCCACTTGTCCTTTGGTGTGGGACTCTCAGCAGGATGGCCAATGGCAATAACGCAAAGCGGGATGATGGTCTCTGGCAGTTTGACAGCCTTTGAGACATTAGCCACACGGTCGTCCATGGGATAAACACCTGTCCATACTGCACCAAGTCCGAGTGCATGGGCTGTAAGCAGGATGTTTTCTGTTGCTGCAGAGCAGTCCTGAATCCAATAGGCCTGACCTTTGCCCGACAGAGCCTTGTCCATATTACCGCAAACGACAATGGCCAATGCACACTGTTCCAGCATGCGGCCACGGTTGCCAGCCAATTCCTTCAGTTTTGCTTTGTCGGTGACGACAACGAAATGCCAGGGCTGTTTGTTAACTGCAGTGGGAGCCGCCATACCTGCACGCAGAAGTGTCTCGATGTCAGCCTTAGACACAGGCTGATCTGTGTACTTGCGTATGCTGGTGCGTGTCATAATGCTGCTCAGCACAGGGTTCAGTTCTCTGGTGATGTCAGCCTCGATGTCGTTTATCTTATCTGTCGGTTCGTAACGTTTCACCACTCGGCCATCGCGAGAGACGAGGAACTTGGTGAAGTTCCACTTGATGTCGCTCTTCTTGTCGTAGTCGGCATCCTGCTTGCGGAGCATCTCGTCCATCATCTTACCTCTCTGGTCATTGAGGTCGAAACCAGAGAAACCTTTCTGTGATTTCAGATAGGTGTATAGCGGTGACTCATTAGCCCCGTTTACGTCAATCTTGTCAAACTGCGGGAACTGGATGTCGAAGTTGGCCGTGCAGAACTGGTGGATCTCCTGAATCGTTCCAGGAGCCTGCTCACCAAACTGGTTGCATGGGAAGTCGAGGATTTCCAAACCCTCGGCATGATACTTTTCGTAGAGTGCCTCTAGTTCCTTGTACTGAGGCGTAAATCCACAGCGGGTAGCGGTGTTTACTATCAGCAGCACCTTCCCTTTGTAGTCAGAGAGTGAAATTTCCTGATCAACATCGTCCTTTACCTTGATATCATAGATACTCTGTGCCGATAAGTTCAACACAAAAATCATTGCCATAAGGCTTAAAATCCTTCTTCGCATAATTGTCTATATTAGTTCTAATACTTTTATTTGTAGCGTTTTGATGACTCGGTCGCACCAGGCATCGAACTTAGGATCCTCGGTTTGTGCTTCTGGGTGGGCGAGGATATAGTCTATGGCGCGGCGTACACCCTCGTGGAATGGTGTCGTGGCGCAGAAGTCAGGAACGGCACGTTTCAGTTTGCTACAGTCGAAGACTACGGTGCAGGCCTTGTCGCCCAATAGGTTGCCTTCGAAATCCCATGCTTTAGGGGATACTTTAGCCAGATAGCTGGAAGATATATAACAGGGCTTAAACTCAACGCCAAGGGCGTCGGCAACAGTCTGGTAAATCTGGTTCCAGGTCAGCGACTCGTCACTCATAATCTGGAAAGGCTCGCCAATGGCTTGTGGATTGCCTAACAGTCCGATGAAGCCACGGGCAAAGTCCTCGTTCCACGTGAGTGTCCAAAGCGAACTGCCATCACCGTGAACGATAACCTGCTTGCCCTCCATCATGCGCTTTAGTACCTGCCAACTGCCCTTAGGGCCATGGACGCTGACTGGTACGCCGCGTTCACAATAGGTATGGCTGGGGCGAACAATCGTCACAGGGAAACCATCATCGCGATAGGCTTTCATGAGCAGGTCCTCGCAGGCAATCTTGTTGCGCGAATACTCCCAATAGGGATTGGCTAACGACGTGCCCTCGGTGATAACGTGCTGGCGTACGGGCTTGTTGTAAGCCGAAGCCGAACTGATAAAGACGTACTGACGGGTGCGTCCGGCGAAAAGGCGGATGTCGCGCTCCACCTGCTCAGGCAGAAAACCGATAAATTCGCATACGGCATCGAAGGTCTCGCCAGCAAGTTTTGCTACCACTTCATCAGGGCGATTGTTGATGTCGCCCGTCACCAAACGTACGTTCTGCGGAATCTCGTCACTTCTGTTACCGCGATTTAGCAGCCATAGCTCATGGTTGCTGGCTGCAAGTTGCCTAGTGATGGCACTGCTGATGGTGCCTGTGCCACCGATGATTAATATCTTCATCCTCTTGCCATTTTGTAGATTGTTTCCATGTCTTCTGCGTTGAGCACCTTCAGACCGCCACAGGTGGCAGTATAGTCGCGGCTGCACTTGCGAGTCATCTCCTTAATCTCATCATCGGTGATGTCGCGGCCGATGAGTTCCTTGATGTTGATAGGCATGCCAATGGCGTGGTAGAAACGCTCTACGGCCTCGATGCCCTTCAAGGCAGTGCCCTCGGGATCGGTAAAGTCATTTGGCACATCCATCACATTAACGGCGAAGCGCACAAAGCGACGCAGATTCTCGTGCATGGTGTAACGAGCCCAGCTGGGCCAGATGGCTGCCAGACCGGCACCATGGGTTACATCGAACATACCGCTGAGTTCGTGTTCCAACTGATGGGTAGCCCAGTCTTCTTGAACACCCTTGCCCAGCAGTCCCCAATGGGCTACACTGCCGCCCCACATGATCTGAGCGCGCTGACGATAATCCTCAGGATTCTTCAGTACATCGAACACAGCAGTCTTGATGCGGCGCATGGTGGCCTCGGCCAGATCGGTGGTCAGGTCCATATCGTCGTCCTTGGTGAAGTAGCGCTCAAAGATGTGCATCAACATATCTGTTACACCTGCTGCTGTCTGATAGGGCGGCAAGGTAAAGGTACGACAGGGGTTCATGATGGCAAACTTGGGACGAGACATGTCGTTCGAGTATCCCAACTTCACGTCGCCATCCTCATTGGTAATAACCGAGGCCTCACTCATCTCGCTGCCAGCGGCAGGGATGGTCAGAACCGATGCTACAGGCAGCATCGTCTTGGGAGCATCGGCCTTACCCAGATACAGGTCCCAAACATCCTCGGCCATGCAGACACCGTATGCGATACACTTGGCAGAATCAATGACGCTGCCACCGCCTACGGCAAGAATGAAATCAACCCCCTCCTGACGGCACAATTCGATGCCCTTCTTGGCAAGGGACAAACGGGGATTGGGTACTACACCGCCCAGCGTTACAAACTCAATACCACCATCGCACAGAAGACCGCAGATCTTGTCGAGCAAACCAAAGCGCACGGCACTCTTACCACCATAGTGTACCAGCACTTTCGTGCCACCATATTTCTTCACGAGAGCAGCTACCTGATCCTCACTCTGTTTACCGAATACTACTTCGGTAGGTGCGAAATAATTAAAATCCTTCATATATGTTGTTTTAAATTAACTGTTGGCAAATATACGAAAAAGCTTTGAAACTTCCAAATTCTTAACGTCGTTGGTCGCGATTACCCCATTTCTTGTCGTAGCGTCCTTCGGTATCTTTCTTGCCTCCGAACATATTCAGGCGATAGCGGACGTGGAGCATAGCATAGCTGTTGATGCTATTGTAGCGGGTATCGCTGCGTCCGCTGGCATTTACCCAGCGTTCGTAGTTCGACTGCTGGCCAAGGAGGTCGTAAAAGTTCAGGGCGACAATAAGCGACTTGTCGCGAAGAAGCGTCTTTGATACCTGACCATTCCAAAGCAGTTCGTTGGTGTTCGACGACGGGTCGTTGTAGCCTCGACGACTGCGTTCGTGGATGTTGCTGGAAATCTCGAAGTCGTAGGGCAGGCGTACGAGAAACTGTCCACCGTAATTGAACTGCCACGTATTGAGATTGGCTGTCGGTTGCAATTCATTCCGTGAATGTTGATAGTTGCACCATCCGTCTAGGGTCACTTCGAGCCAGTCGTTGCGATAGCTCAAGCTCAGGCGCTGTGAGACGTTGATACTGCGCGTCGTATTTTTCTCTGCATCGACCTTTGGTTGAGCAACATAACTTACAAAATTGTTATAGCGTGCACGGGTATCGGTGCCTACATTCCAGTGGGCTGTCGAATCAATGGCAGTGTTGAAGGTGAATCCGCCGTTCATGTTCCAATTGCCATTGATATTCTCGGGCCTCGAGATGCTACCGCCCGTCTCAGGATTGTAGCGTACAAGGTTCGAGATGGCGTTGCGTATATGGCGATAATTGGCATAAACTACGATGGAGCGTTTGTAGCGTGTGATGTAGTTGTTATAGTAGAGATTCAGCGTGTTGGTGAACTGCGGCTTTAGTCCGGGATTACCCTGCGTGATATAAAGCGGATTTGAGTCGTCGGTAATGTCGAGCAACTGGCTGATGTCGGGTTGCTGCGTGTCACCTCTGTATTGTACACGCAACATGCTTTGATCGCTGAAGTTGTAGTGGAAATCAAACGTTGGTGTCAGATTGGTAACGTTTCGGATGGTGTCTACATAGATGCCTCGATAGTCCTGAATGTAGTTTGAGTGCTGTGGCTGTACGAGGAAACCGATGTTATAGTCGTATTTCTCCTCTTTATAACGTAACATCAGGCGTAGGTTGTGGGTGTAGTTCTTATATTCTGAATAGCGGCTGAGCGCGCGGTCAAGGAACGGAGAAAGGGGGTCGTCGGTGGTTGGGTATTGGGCATCGGGAGCGATGTGGCCAATCCAGGGATCCCAGTCGCGGTATTCGGGTTCAATGCCGGCAAAGGGGTTCACGGGCATATGGCTGAAGTCGTAGGTCTTGCGGTCGCTCTTGTTCTGGCTGTAACGTAACTCATAACTTCCCTGTAAGTGGGCACCTTTCCACAATGGCTCGCTGTAGGTAACTCTGGCTACATAGCCGCTGCTGTTGCCTGGCGTATTGTTGTAGCGAGCAGTGAAGTAGGTGGAATCCTGCCCCATCTGGTTTTTCTTCTGAAACAGATGTACCTCGTTGTCAGATGCGTTGCGCTGTTCACTACGACCGCCACTGGTCTCTACACGCAGTATGACGTTACGGCCCCTTGCATTCAGCCGTCGAAAGAGTTGCAGCATCGCCCAGAAGTTACGGTTCTCGCCGTAGGTCAGGCTGGCCTGTTTGTTGTGGTTCACTGCCTTGTCGAGGCTGTTCATCGTGCCAATGCCATCGACTGATAGCGGATCGGCAACGTAGAGATAGGGGTCGTCCGAGAATGTGGCACTGGATGATTCGCTGGTGCCGTCGTTCGTTCCAGTATTGCCGTTAGCACGCATCAGCAGGGTTGTCAGCGTGTCAGGTTTCCACTCCAGGCGCACGTTGCCCCACCAGTTATTGCTGCGCGTGAGACTCTTCGAGTTGTTGTTTGTAAATGTGCGATAGTCTTGACTGTAGAAGTCCTCGCGTGCCACCTCGTTCTTATTGTCACCATCGCGGTGGTTCCAACGGAAGTTAGCGTCAATCTTGAGTTTCTTTCCATCGTCGTAGTTCAGGTTTGTTCCCAGCATTTTACGGGCGTTAAGACCACGACGGTTCCACCAGCCTGCGTTCTCGTCCTTGTTGTTGAGGTTACCAATGACCATCACGCGTGTCTTGTCGGTGAAACAGCTTCCCATACCGCGCGAGGCGTAGCGGTGATGAGTGCCACCTGCCAAATCGAGGTTCGTCATGTAACCGTGATTCATGCCTTTCTTAATGGTGAAGTCAAGCACTGTTTCTTTATTGCCGTCGTCGATGCCGGTGATTCGTGCCTGGTCACTCTGCTGGTCGTAAAATTTCACGTTTTGGATGATATTCACAGGCAGGTTCTTCAGTGCCGCCTCTGTGTCGCCGAGCATAAACTCTTTACCGTCGAGCAAAATCTTTTTTACTTGCTTTCCGTTGATAGTGATGTTGCCGTCCTCATCGACCTCCGCGCCAGGCATGCGTTTGATGAGTTCCTCGATGGGTGAACCCTCAGGCGTGCGGTAGGCATCGGGGTTGTATACAAGCGTATCTTTCTTGGCAATAACCTGAGCAGCACGGCCCGTTACCACCGTTTCTTTCAGCATGACGGCGTCCGACGACATAATCAGCGCGCCAAGTTCCTGGTTCTGGTTTCTTCGCAACGTTACCTCGCGCTCAATAGTCTGGAAGCCGACGGAGGTGATTTTCAACTTGTATGTCCCGTTCGACGGAGCTTGAACAATGAAGATGCCCTTGTCGTCGCTCACCGTCCCGCCGACAAAAGTACTATCAGTTGTCGTGAATAGTTGCACCGTGGCCTGCATCATTGGTTCGCGGAATTCTGCATCCAACAATTGCCCGCTGATAGTCAGCCAACGGTTGTAATCCTGCGCTGACGCATCGTGCATGCCGAAGCACAGCGTCATGGCTAAAAATAATATCGATAAAGTCTTCTTCATTTAATGTTTTAATTGTCATCCATCGGATAGTGTACTCCCCATTTTTGTCGGAGGCTATCCATGATTTGCATAATATAGAGGGTTTCGTCGTGTGGCATTTCACGAGGCTCCAAAAGACCTTCCATCAGGGCTTCACGGCAAGCCAGGAACTGATATTCGTAGCCTGTAATCTGTTGGGGCACATGGATGGTGTCGATGTATGTTCTATTGGGGCCGTTGACGGTAATCTTTTGTGGGTTGTTGATGTTGTCGATAATCAGGTTGCCCTCCGTTCCGGCAATAACGCCGATGTTGTCACCCACGCAGGCTGCACTCGACTGAAGGTTGCACAGCATACCGTCTTCGAGTACCAGCGTGATGGCGTTAGTCAGATCCATACCTGTCTTCGACTTCACGCATTGACTCTCTATATTAATAATGTTCGAAGGGAAGAACATCCGCACGAAGTTCAGTGCATAGACACCCAGGTCGAGCAGCGCACCGCCACAAAGGTCAGGACGCATGATGCGGGGTTTGTCACCCATCGAGTAGCCTAAGGTGGCTGTGACGAGGCGTGGCGTGCCGATGCGTCCGCTACTGACCAGATTTTGAACAATGTCGACAGCAGGCTGATAGCGTGTCCAGATAGCTTCCGCGAGGAACACTCGTCTTTCATGGGCTATGGTCAGTATTCTCTCCGCCTGCCGGGCATTCGCCATAAAAGCCTTCTCTACCAGACATGGCTTACCTGCTAAGAGAGCCTCCCGTGTCACATCGTAGTGGTGTGAGTGGGGCGTACCAATATAGATGAGGTTGATCTCAGGGTCGGCTATCAGTTCGCCATACGAACCATATGCTTTCGTAATGTTCCACTGCTTGGCAAAAGCCTCTGCCTTTTCCAATGTCCGTGACCCTACGGCGTATGCCTCGCATTCCGTAAGTCCGTTAAGTGTGATGGCTGCCTTCTCGGCAATCCATCCTGTGCCGATAATGCCGACACGCAATATACCATTCTGTATCATAGTTACTTTACTTATTTCTTGTTATGTCTCAATAGACTGACAATACGTCCCATCTGGTTGGGGATGCGAATCTGCTGCGGACACTTCGGCAAGCAGGCTTCACAGTCGACACACTGGTTGGCTCGACTCTCAGCAGGAATTGCCTCACGATAGTCGGTCATAAACCGCTGCTGACGCTCTGCATAGTCGGAAGCCGTGGGTTCGGGCAAGGGCAATAGGTGATTGTTGACGGCCTCGTTGTAGAAACTGAAATTGCCAGGGATATCCACACCATAGGGGCAGGGCATGCAGTAAGCGCAGGTGGTGCAAGGAATGGTGGGGAAACCCGCCATCTGGTCGGCGATATTGGCCAACAATTTGTTTTCAGCCTCTGTACATGACTCGAGGGGAGAGAAGGTGGTCACATTGTCAACCAGGTGCTCCATCTGGTTCATGCCACTCAGCGTGGTTAGCACGTTCGGATAGGACCCCACCCAACGGAAGGCCCAGCGGGCGGTGCTGTCTTCGGGACGCACAGCCTTCAACTGGTCTGCCAACTCGCTGGCCATCCTGCCAAAGGCGCCACCTCGCAGGGGCTCCATGATGACAGCCTGAACACCCGTCTTCTCCAGCTTTCCATACAGATATTCTGCGTCGGCATCATGTCGGCGTCCTTGTTTCAGCGACGCATGACGCCAGTCGAGGAAATTCATCTGAATCTGTACGAAGTCCCAGTGGTATTCCTCCTGACGGTCCAGCAGCCAGTCGAAGTCGCGCACATCACCATGATACGAGAATCCCAGATGCTTGATGCGTCCAGCTTCACGTTCCTTCAGCAGGAAATCGAGAATGCCATTGTCCAGGAAGCGGCCCTTCAACGACTCCATACCTCCACCGATGCTATGCAACAGGTAGTAGTCGATGTAGTCGACTTTTAGACGCTCGAACGACTGTTCGTACATCCGCTTCGAATCATCGTAGCTCCACAGACGGCGGTTCTGGTTCGACATCTTCGTAGCCACATGATACGTCTCTCTGGGGAATCGGCTCAAGCTATTGCCCGTCAATACTTCCGAACGACCTCCCATGTACATTGGTGCCGTATCGAAATAGTTCACACCGTGGGCGATGGCATAGTCCACCAGTTCGTCCACCTGCTCCTGACCGTCAGGCAGGCGCATCATGCCGAATCCCAGCAGCGAGATGCGCTCGCCCGAGCCGTGCTGTACGCGGTAGGTCATACGATTGTCATCAGCGGGTGTGACTGCGGGTTTCTTTTCGCCAGCCCATGCTTTCAACGGTTCCAGAGCCATTGCAGCCACAGCTCCGCCTGCCGTGATACCCAGTCGCTTCAGGAAATATCTCCTGTCCATGTTCGTCGTCTTTTTCATATCAACCCTCCTTGAACTAATAATTTCTTCATATTCTACTATAACAATTTTTGTGCAGCTAATACCAGGAACATGTAGTGTGAGGAACCGCCGCCGAGAACGTATTCCGTCTGCTGCCAAAGGAAGGGGAATTCCAGCAGTTCAGGAAAGTTAGGGCGGATGAGGGCGGTGCCTGAGACGACGCCACCAGGTATGTATGACCAGTCGGCACGGTTCAAGCCGTATGCCACAGTCGCTGACTTGGCTCCTACGCCTGAAGCAAAGGATGCAGCGTTGCTGCCAGGATGACAACCGAGAATGAAATCGAGTGCACTATAGACGATGTCAGCTGGGAAGATGTCTGGATAGGCATTGGTCAGAAAGTAATACTCGAAGCCGAAACGCTGGATGTCCCAACCGGCTCCCCAGATGCTGGGACGGTATGGAACGCCGTAAGGTGTCTCGGCTGCTTCTTTCTGTAATGTTGTTCGATAGCCGGCAAGCGCGTTGCGGAAGGCGGTGACAAACTGTCGGACCTTCTTGTCTTTACGGGCCTCGAGGCGTTTGGCTATGCGAGCCATAAACCAGCCTGTTCTTCCGATGTTTTTAGTAATCACTTCCTGCTGACTGAGGATAAAGTCGAGATATGCTGTATCGTCAGTTGTGAGGAAGAGTTCGACTGCGGTCTGAAGCTTCATGCCAACCAGAAATCCGCTGGTCGGCGTTTGCTGATAAATATCCGCTGCAATCTGCTCACACTCCTTGCTGAGTTCATCGTTGAACCCTCGCAGCACACGAGCTGCGCCAGCCAACTGGGCAGCAGTAGAGAGTGCACGCATGGAGTTGTCCTCAGTGAAGATCCAACGGTCGTCGGCATTGCCGGAGATTCCGTCGGTCATCGCTGCGGCATCGCCCAGCATCGCATATTGGCGCAGACTGTTACAGATGATGCCGCGATAGAGTCTACCAAGCGACTGATATGAGCGGACGACGGTCAAAACACCATTCTCCACCTGTTGCAGAATATCGTTCTTGCCATCAGGCTCATGGATCTCCACCCGATGTCGTTGGTGGTCGATAGCCGTTACGTCGATGTTTGGATGGAACTGCTCGTAGGCGAGGGCAAGGATATAGGCTTCGCTAGCCTGCGACTCGATGCGCAGGTCGAAATCGCCTGCATCGTGCCAGCCTCCAATATTAACACCTGGTACCTTCTCACCCTCAGCATACTTCGATAGTCCTGGCTGTTGGACATAGCCGTCAATATGGTTGCCCATTTGGGCCATCAGTGCATCATCCATGTGACAGGCATCGTGCCAGATGCGGTATTTCTCCGACACGCGCATGTGACACATCTGTACCGGCAGGAAATACTCGACGACAGGCTGCCAGACACCACGGTCGTAAACATCGTCGGCAATACGGAACACACTGGAACGGCTGCTTCCGTAGCACACCTGATAGAGCCCAGGCGTGGTGACGTAAGAGAAATCGGCAGTGAGATAACGATAGCGCAGGAAATTCCCCCACACTTTGGGCGTAATCGTACATGCAACGGTTTCTCCATCGCCGTCGATGCGTAGCAGTTGAACATTTCCTAAAGCGGTCTCACGCTGATCAGTCTCAATGACAATATGTTTCTGCTGTTTGGGTTGATAACCAATCTGTGAGGTCTGTATGACAGGCTGATAATGCCATTGCTGGTCCACCTCAGGGGTAATCAACCAACGTACAGCGCCTTTTGTCACACCCCTGGCAATCTCGCTGCGAAGCACAAACCAACCGTTGTTGTGGTTCATTCGTCCGTCATAGAGCTTTAGTGGCTCGGCGAATGATTCTACGGTCAGTTTCTGACTCTTGTCATCGGGACGCGAGGTGAACTTACGGCCTTCTGCGTATGGGGCGCTGATGATGTCGTCGGCTCGGAGCGGACTATATCCTATACCGTCTAGTTGATGGAGGTCAGCCTTCAGACCTTTATTCGCAAAATAGTCGCCATCATGACCGCGATTAGTCGGGACTTGCAACAGTGGAGAGTTGGGCTGCTGAGGATAGATGCCGCTTTGACTATCCATCACCCAGGGTTTTCCAAACAGATAGCCAGGGAAGAACTCGAAGTTGAAGCCCACCTTGCCCAACAGGAAGTCTGGCACGGGTTTGTCAATATCGACAGTCACGGCGATGCCTCGTCCTTGTGGCTCAATGGTCACAGTATAAGTGAAGGCATAGTCTGGATAGACCATTGGGTTGAACCCCGTCAGGTGGCGCGATGAGTCTGGATAGCAGAGCGTTGTCACAATGCGGTTGCCCTCTACTTTGCGGTTCAACTGTTTGGGCACGGGCTGCCACTGGCCGGGTGTCGCTTCCAAGCGAATGTCCCCGTTGGTAGCGATACGCTGACCATTCATGATGACACAGACGCCCCCTTGGTGTCCCTCGGGATAGAAATCGCTAAAGGCCATCACGTCAGTACCGCCGGCATTGAAATAGCCTGCATCGTTCATCCGGAAAGTCTGCGCCTGTGCCGTAACGGGTGAGACGACCAAAGTTACCCACAGGATCAGTACTTTTAATACCCAACGTTTGTTCATAATCTTTCTTTTTATTTTTTTGTCCTATTTGAACAGCAGCGGAGCAAGCTCCTTCAGACTGCGACGCCATGTGAGGAACTCATGGCCCGTATTAGGCGAGATGTAGCCCACGGCGTTCAGACCAGCAGCGGTGAGTGCCTTGACGCTCTCGTCGATGCCGTCAGGCCTCTCACGCGAGCCACAGCTCTCGAAGATGAGCTTGGGTTTGGGCACTCTCTTGTCGTCCATCTTCAGGTCGGCAGGCATGTAGGTGCCGCCGCTGAGCAGACCGTAGTAGCTGAAGACGACAGGACGGGCGAGGGTGATGGCCTTGGTCTCCATGCCACCCATCGACAGCCCGGCCATGGCACGGCTCTCGCGGCAGGCTATGGTGTTGAAGTGCGAGTCGATGTAGGGAACCAGCTCATCGACGAGCACCGTCTCGAAGGCTTTTGCCACGGCCCCGCGGTCACGTCCGCGTCCACGTCCGCCCTCGTTGGTCATGCCATAGGTCATCACGATGATAAATGGTGTGACCTTACCCTCGGCAATCAGATTGTCCATAATGAGGTTGGCGTGTCCCTGGTTGCTCCATGCTGTCTCGTCCTCTCCCCATCCGTGCTGCAGGTAGAGCACGGGATACTTCTTCTTGTCCTTGCCATAGGTAGGTGGTGTATAAACAAAGGCGCGGCGCACCTGCTGCGTGCTCTCACTCCAGAACAGTACCTGCTGCACATTGCCGTGGGGCACGTTTTTCATCGCGTAGAAGTCCTGGTCGTGGGCAGGAATCTCGATACCACTCTCCCAGCGCGTAGAACCGTAATAGTTCAGCGTACCAGGGTCGTTGACGGTGCCGCCGTCGACGGTCAGGTGGTAGTAGTGGAAGCCCTCGTCGAGCGGGCCTTCGGTCTGGCCGGTAAACGAGCTGTCGTAGGCTTTCTTGAGCTTCGTGCCGCCACGACCACCCAGTCCGAGGCTGACGGTGACCTCATCGGCGTGGGGAATATCGACGCGGAAGCGGGCGTAGCCCTGCGAGTTGACCATCGGGAATTCCTGACCGGGCTGGTTTTTCGGTGATGGAACGAAGTCCTCCTTCACGCCCTCCAGCTCGGGGAAGGCCAGCTCGGGCTTGAACGGGGCGCGCTGGGCCTGCTGACCCTGACGGCGCTGGCCCTGACGGCCTTGCCCCTGCTGGCCTTGGTTCGGACGGCGCGGCGGACGGTTGGGCATCTGCCACAGCGGCGCCTTCATGTCGCGGATGTACTCGTAGGCCATCTTGGGCTTGTAGTCCGCATCGAAGGGCAGGGGGTAGTTGTTCTGCCCGAGCCACGAGTCGCGGTCGCTGAGGTTCCAGAAGGTCACGCAGTCGATGACGTCCTTGTGCTTGCGGAAGACGCGGAACACGCGGGCGTACTGGTCGGCCAGGAACTGCTTCAGCGAGTCGGTAACGGCAGCCCCGTCGCGGCTGAAGGCCAGCTGACCGCCCATCTCCTGGTTGGCGCGGATGTCGAGCTCGGTGACGTGGATGTGGCTGACCACCTGCTTGTAGAGCGTGAGGGCCTTGTCGATGTCCTCCTCCTTCGGGCCGTAGATGTTGTAGTGGCCCTGCATGCCGATGCCGTGGATGGGCACACCGGCGTCCTTCATCTTCTTCACCATATTATAAATACGCTGGCTCTTCACGGGGTCGCACTCGTTGTAGTCGTTGTAGAAGAGCAGCGCCTTGGGGTCGGCGGCATGGGCATACTCAAAGGCCTTGGCAATGAACTCGTCGCCGCAGAGCTTGTACATCACCGACTGGCGGTAGGGGTCCTGTGCGTTGGCATCGTCGGTCATCGCCTCGTTCACCACGTCCCAGGCATAGACCACGTCCTTGTAACGGTTCACTACAGCCTCAATGTGGTTCTTCATACGCTGGTAGAAGACCTCCTTCGTGGGGGTGTCGCTGGTCATCCATCGGCCAATCTGCGAGTGCCACATCAAGCAGTGACCGCGCAACTTGATGCCGTTCTGGCGCGCGAAGTTGGCGATGCGGTCGGCGCCCTCCCAGTTGAACTGTCCCTGCCTCGGTTCCGTCGGCTCGGGCTTCATGTCGTTCTCGGCAGTCATGCTGCTGAACTCCCGCTTGATCAGCGCCTGCTGCTCTGCGTTGGTCACATTGCGCTGGTTCACGGCTACGCCAATCAGGAAGTAGTCCTTGTATGCGTCCTTCAGTCCCTGCGCAAACGTTGCTGCACAAACGGTGAGCAGCACGGTCAGTACAAAAATACTTCTTTTTTCCATTTTTGTGTTGTTTAGATTATACTTGTTTTTTACTTATTTACCTTTTTACTTTTTTATAATGTCTTTAAGCGACGAGCCGAAGATGATGTACTGCGTATTGCCGGCGATGGTGCCCTCGTTCTGTCCCCACAGGAAGGGCCAGTCGTCGTAGTTCTCAAAGTGGTCAGGCTTACGGAACAGTAGACCGGGGGCGACGTTACCAGGAATGAACGAGAAGTCGGCACGGTTGTTGCCATAGAACACTTGCTTCGGACGGGTTGCACCAACCACGGCGACAAACGAATAATTGTGGTAAGGATGACAGCCGTAGAGCCAGTTAGCCACACGATAGATTTCGTCCTTGCTGACGATATCGGGATAGTAGAGGTGGGCGCAGTTGACAGTGATGCCGAAGTTCAGCACGGCATTTACTCCCGCCCAGTTGCCTAGTCCGATAGGCACTCCGTATGGATTCTGCTTGTCGAACGAACGGATGTATTCAGCATATTGCTGAACGGCAGGACGCAGCTTCTCTTTATAGGCGGCATCCTTCATGGGAATGCTGTCGAGTATCGTCTGCAGATTACGCGCAACATTCCTATAATTTCCGTCGCCTGTACCCGTCAACCAGTCGTTGTCGGCTTCGGCCTGTCTGTCGCGCCGACGTGGGTTCTTGGCTATCAACTCCTTTGCCTCCTTATTCAAACGGTCAGCCTGCTTTTGCACCCTGTCAGCCAGTTTGTCGTTGTAGCCACGAAGTACACGAGCAGCCGATGTGAATACACCTGCCGCCTGCAAGTCGAGTCGCGGGTTGCGGGTGGTGAAAGCCCACATGTCGTCGGGCGTACCGCTGCGCTTGCCGTCGGCGCTCACCTCGTAGGGCTTCAGTGATGGGTCGTAGTGCAGACCGTCGGTAATCGATGCAGCATCGCCCAGGTGGTGGTAGTTGTCGAGTACGGAGTTCGACAGTGTCGAGGCCATGTGTCCTATCTGTTCTGCCTGTGCCACGAGGTTCAGAATGCCGTGTTCGATGAACTGCAGAATGTCGGGTACGCCGTCAGGCCTGTGCAACTCCACATAACGCTGTTCTTGGCTGACGAAGGTCTCATCGCGCTGAGGTTTGAAGAGCTCCCAGGCACGGATGAGGTTCTGCACCACGTTGATGTTTGAACTTGTCTCGATGTCGAAGTCGCCGGCATCGAAGAATCCGCCGATGTTCAGGCTAGGTATCAGTTCCAGCGGCTTGTACTTCGTGTCGGTTGTACCCTGCGAGTGTAAGTCGAAGTGGTCGCTCGGCGGTGCCTGCAGGTAGCCCTCCTTGAACGGTTCTCCGTGCCACGTGCGGTAACCTTCGGTGACGTACATGTGGTTCATGTGAATGGGCACCCATACATCGGTAGTTGCGTCGGTAATTTTGTCATAAACATGATCGTCAATCAGAAAATTGTTAGTTTTGGTGTTGCCATACTGAATGAAGTAGATGCCTGGCTGTCTGACCGACGAAAAGTCGAACTTTACATAATTATATTTATAATATGGGCCCCATTCCTGAATATTGCCCTTGAAGGCCTGTTCCGTCGTACCGTCGTCCTTGATGCGCATCAGCGAGGCTGTGGCGTGAGTCTTGTCTTGTTTGTCTAATTCGATGACGGCCACCTTTGGCTGTTCGGGAGTGTAGCCTATCTGCGAGAATCCGATGTTCGGCTCACGAATCCACCCAGGAATGGCATGAGGCTCCACGGTCCACGTGACGACCTTACCCGTCTTACCCTTCGGCAGCACGCTGCGCAACACAAACCAGCCATTTTGTGCCAGCATACGTCCGTCGTACAGTTCCAGCTCAGCATCATCGCTACTGATGCGAATCATGCGCTCTGGGGATTCCGTAGCCATTGTGATGCTATGGCCTGTCTCGATGGGGCAAGGGTCTACGAATTGCTCAGTACCACGATCGTCGTAAGTCTTGAAACCCTTAAACTGACGGGGCTTCTCGCTGTTCGGACGAGTGACGGTCTGACTGGTGGCATAGCGTGGGAATCGGTTCAGACGACCGTCCATCGTAAACGTCTTCAGCCAGTATTGCGATGGCAAAAATTCCAGATTGAAGCCAGCTTCACCAGCCAATTTCTCGGGTACAGGTTTGTCGAGCCATACAGCAATCTCGACGGCCTTGCCTTTAGCTGTTACCACAACACGACTATCGAAATCCTCATTAAAACCAGCAGTAGCACCACCCAAAGCAGTGGCATCGTAGCGCATCGTTACTTCGATGCTTCCTTTCTCATGGTCTACCTTACGATTTGTCATCTTTGGTACCAAATCCCACTGTTCTGGTGTCTTGTTCAGTCGGACGGCGCCGCCCTGAATGGTGCGTACACCGTGGTGGATGATCTCGATGCCCGAGTTCTTCTCGTCATTGAATCCACCGTTGAAACTGTTGCTGAACACCAGCACGTTCACACCCTGACGCTCGAAATATTCAAGGTCGTTCAGTTTTAGATCCTGTGCCATCAACGAAGCACAGCATACAAGGAAAATGGTAGTTGATAATAATCTCTTCATATTTTTTTTACTGCGGTAGCAAATTATTCACTCTTCACTTTTCACTCTTCACTTTATCTCCCTCCCGTCATCCATTGTTTGAACTCTGCAGCCCGGTTCTTACTGATAAACAGACGCTCGGGAGTGGCTGCAGTAAGGGTAAGCAACAGCCGGCTGTCGTACCAGACGGTAATCTTCTCAACACTGTCGCGATTGATGGCAAACTGCTTGTTGGCGCGGAAAAACTGTTGCGGGTCGAGTGTCGACAGAATGGACTCAAGCGACTTGTTATACCCCAGCTGTTCGCCGTTGTTCATACCGATGGTGGTGTTTTTATCCGTTGAAAAAATATAGGCAATGTCGGCCACATTCACTGGGACAAGCATGTCGCGATGAGGCACTAATAGGCGACTCTGCCAACGAGGCTCGGGCACCAGCGAGCCCATTCTGCCAAGGTATGCAGCAAGGTCTATGTTGCTCAACATGTGGAACTTGTCAATAGCGCGCCGCACATCCTTGGCTTTGATGGGTTTTAGCAGATATTCGATGCTGTTCACGTGAAATGCATCGAGCGCATATTGGTCGTAGGCTGTTGTAAAGATGATGGGTACCTTGACTTCCGTCTGACTGAAAATGGCAAAAGCAGAGTCGTCGCTCAAGTGAATGTCCATGAAAATAAGGTCCGGACTCTGGTTCTCGTTCAACCAACGTACGGTCTCGGCCACACTCTCCGTGTTACCCACTACTTCTGTCATGGGAGCCACCTCTCTAAGTATGCTAAGAAGGTTTTCGTAGCTTGAGGTCTCGTCTTCTACTATCAATACTTTCATTTCAATGGAATATAGACGGTAAAGCGATTTTCACTACTTTCCACCCGTAGCTTGCGGCCTGCCATCAGTTCCAGGCGGTTAGCCAGATTCTTCAGCCCCGTACCATTGGTCCTCAGTGGTTGCTGCTTGGGATAGACAGGGTTACTTACCACGAGTTCCCCGTGCTCGTTGATGGTGATGGAGATGGTCATCGCGTGTGCTGAGTCGATGCAGTTATGCACGATGACGTTCTCAATCACTGGTAACAGGGTAAGCACGGGGAGCATATATTGAGTTTTGTGTTGATCGCCTATCTGGATGTCGAAAGTCAGCTTGCCGGCATAGCGCACTTCGAGCACGTAACGGAACGATTCGGCAAAGTCCAGCTCGTCGCTCAGCGGCACCATACCCTTGTCGCTGCTCTGCAGGGTATAACGGAACACGTCAGAGAGTTCGTCGATGTATTCCAGCGTACGCTTGCTATCACCGCCACGGACCAACGACGATATGCCACTCAGCGAGTTGAAGAAGAAGTGGGGGTTAATCTGTCCTGCCAGCGCTGCATACTGGCTCTGCAGATTCTCCGTACGCAACTGCTCTACTTCTGTTGCCATGCGGTCTTGCTCGTCTTTCAGCAACGAGATATGACCAGTCAGAACACCAAGTCCGTAAAGGGCCACAAATTTCAGGATGAGCATGGTGCCAATCCTGTCGTATACACCATAATCCGATAGCGAATAGCTGATAAGTGCAAACAGGGCATAGGCTACTACCCCAACACCAAAACTCACAGTCAATCGTTTTCCTAGGCTCCATTTCTCTACTGTGTTCAAACGATAAACCAGCATAAAAAACATGGCGAAGTAGCAGAAACGAAACACGTGGAAACTCCAGTATATCCACAGATGCTCTTGCACGCAGGGCCACTCCATATGCCACGGGATGTAGACCAGGTTAGGGTAGACCATAATCAGTGCACCTACAATCCCGAGCCACACATAACTCTTTGACACTATTTTTTGATACTTTTGCATACACTACGATGAAATGTCATGCAAAAATACGAATAATTGTTGAGAAAACACACAGCCTTGGTGTCAAAACGAAAAAAACACGCCTAAAAAGGAATGATCTTCGGTAATTTTTCATACCTTTGCAAAGTGACTTACATAGGAGAACTGATTTCCATTGGTGTGGCTTTCTCATGGACGGCCACTGCGCTGTTGAGCGAATTTGGCAGTAAGCGGTTGGGCAACCTAACGTTGAATGTGCTTCGTATGGCGTTGGCACTGCTATTTTCTGTGGTGCTGTTTTGCGTTGTGGTTGGCACACCTCTTCCACCCGTCGGTTCGTTAGAGGCCTGTGGATGGATGTTGTTTTCGGGTGTCGTTGGCTATGTCATAGGTGACTTCTGTCTATTCCAGTGTTATATTATCATCGGCTCGCGCTATGGTCAGTTGTTCATGACGCTGGCACCATTGGCTGCAGCCTTGATGGCATGGATTACCTTGGGGCAACAGATGACACCCATGAGTATTGTCGCCATGTTCATCACACTAATCGGTATTGGTATTTCTGTGTTAGGCCGTGGCGAGCATCATAAAGTCTCGCTGAAATTACCACTTAACGGTGTACTCTTTGCTATCGGTGCAGCTCTCTGTCAGGGTGTAGGGCTTGTGTTGAGTAAGATTGGCATGGACCATTATGAAACAGGAACGATGCCGGACTGGCTTGTTCCCTTTAGTGCCAACTTCCTGAGGTGCATTGTGGGCATCATCGGTTTCAGTCTTCTGCTCTATTTCCGTGAAGGTTTTAGCCCCCTACGTGAGGCCCTGCATGACCGAAAGGGGATGACCGTTGCTACTGCCACTACCATCTTCGGCCCATTTGTAGGTGTAGGATTCTCGCTGATGGCTGTTCAGTACACCAGTGCTGGCATCGCTTCCACATTGATGGCACTGACACCCATCATTATCATCTTGCCCTCCTACTGGCTGTTCCACCAGAAGATTACCTGGCGGTCCGTACTCGGTGCCGTCATCTCAGTTCTTGGTGTCAGTCTATTCTTCATGGGATAATATATGCAAAGAAGCCCCGGCTTGCACTTCACAATGCAGGTCGGGGCTTTGACTCTATTTAGATGTTACTCTGTCTTTCCGCCAAACTCGTTATACGATACGTTCTCTGGCTTCCACTTGTCCTTTGGTGTGGGACTCTCAGCAGGATGGCCAATGGCAATAACGCAAAGCGGGATGATGGTCTCTGGCAGTTTGACAGCCTTTGAGACATTAGCCACACGGTCGTCCATGGGATAAACACCTGTCCATACTGCACCAAGTCCGAGTGCATGGGCTGTAAGCAGGATGTTTTCTGTTGCTGCAGAGCAGTCCTGAATCCAATAGGCCTGACCTTTGCCCGACAGAGCCTTGTCCATATTACCGCAAACGACAATGGCCAATGCACACTGTTCCAGCATGCGGCCACGGTTGCCAGCCAATTCCTTCAGTTTTGCTTTGTCGGTGACGACAACGAAATGCCAGGGCTGTTTGTTAACTGCAGTGGGAGCCGCCATACCTGCACGCAGAAGTGTCTCGATGTCAGCCTTAGACACAGGCTGATCTGTGTACTTGCGTATGCTGGTGCGTGTCATAATGCTGCTCAGCACAGGGTTCAGTTCTCTGGTGATGTCAGCCTCGATGTCGTTTATCTTATCTGTCGGTTCGTAACGTTTCACCACTCGGCCATCGCGAGAGACGAGGAACTTGGTGAAGTTCCACTTGATGTCGCTCTTCTTGTCGTAGTCGGCATCCTGCTTGCGGAGCATCTCGTCCATCATCTTACCTCTCTGGTCATTGAGGTCGAAACCAGAGAAACCTTTCTGTGATTTCAGATAGGTGTATAGCGGTGACTCATTAGCCCCGTTTACGTCAATCTTGTCAAACTGCGGGAACTGGATGTCGAAGTTGGCCGTGCAGAACTGGTGGATCTCCTGAATCGTTCCAGGAGCCTGCTCACCAAACTGGTTGCATGGGAAGTCGAGGATTTCCAAACCCTCGGCATGATACTTTTCGTAGAGTGCCTCTAGTTCCTTGTACTGAGGCGTAAATCCACAGCGGGTAGCGGTGTTTACTATCAGCAGCACCTTCCCTTTGTAGTCAGAGAGTGAAATTTCCTGATCAACATCGTCCTTTACCTTGATATCATAGATACTCTGTGCCGATAAGTTCAACACAAAAATCATTGCCATAAGGCTTAAAATCCTTCTTCGCATAATTGTCTATATTAGTTCTAATACTTTTATTTGTAGCGTTTTGATGACTCGGTCGCACCAGGCATCGAACTTAGGATCCTCGGTTTGTGCTTCTGGGTGGGCGAGGATATAGTCTATGGCGCGGCGTACACCCTCGTGGAATGGTGTCGTGGCGCAGAAGTCAGGAACGGCACGTTTCAGTTTGCTACAGTCGAAGACTACGGTGCAGGCCTTGTCGCCCAATAGGTTGCCTTCGAAATCCCATGCTTTAGGGGATACTTTAGCCAGATAGCTGGAAGATATATAACAGGGCTTAAACTCAACGCCAAGGGCGTCGGCAACAGTCTGGTAAATCTGGTTCCAGGTCAGCGACTCGTCACTCATAATCTGGAAAGGCTCGCCAATGGCTTGTGGATTGCCTAACAGTCCGATGAAGCCACGGGCAAAGTCCTCGTTCCACGTGAGTGTCCAAAGCGAACTGCCATCACCGTGAACGATAACCTGCTTGCCCTCCATCATGCGCTTTAGTACCTGCCAACTGCCCTTAGGGCCATGGACGCTGACTGGTACGCCGCGTTCACAATAGGTATGGCTGGGGCGAACAATCGTCACAGGGAAACCATCATCGCGATAGGCTTTCATGAGCAGGTCCTCGCAGGCAATCTTGTTGCGCGAATACTCCCAATAGGGATTGGCTAACGACGTGCCCTCGGTGATAACGTGCTGGCGTACGGGCTTGTTGTAAGCCGAAGCCGAACTGATAAAGACGTACTGACGGGTGCGTCCGGCGAAAAGGCGGATGTCGCGCTCCACCTGCTCAGGCAGAAAACCGATAAATTCGCATACGGCATCGAAGGTCTCGCCAGCAAGTTTTGCTACCACTTCATCAGGGCGATTGTTGATGTCGCCCGTCACCAAACGTACGTTCTGCGGAATCTCGTCACTTCTGTTACCGCGATTTAGCAGCCATAGCTCATGGTTGCTGGCTGCAAGTTGCCTAGTGATGGCACTGCTGATGGTGCCTGTGCCACCGATGATTAATATCTTCATCCTCTTGCCATTTTGTAGATTGTTTCCATGTCTTCTGCGTTGAGCACCTTCAGACCGCCACAGGTGGCAGTATAGTCGCGGCTGCACTTGCGAGTCATCTCCTTAATCTCATCATCGGTGATGTCGCGGCCGATGAGTTCCTTGATGTTGATAGGCATGCCAATGGCGTGGTAGAAACGCTCTACGGCCTCGATGCCCTTCAAGGCAGTGCCCTCGGGATCGGTAAAGTCATTTGGCACATCCATCACATTAACGGCGAAGCGCACAAAGCGACGCAGATTCTCGTGCATGGTGTAACGAGCCCAGCTGGGCCAGATGGCTGCCAGACCGGCACCATGGGTTACATCGAACATACCGCTGAGTTCGTGTTCCAACTGATGGGTAGCCCAGTCTTCTTGAACACCCTTGCCCAGCAGTCCCCAATGGGCTACACTGCCGCCCCACATGATCTGAGCGCGCTGACGATAATCCTCAGGATTCTTCAGTACATCGAACACAGCAGTCTTGATGCGGCGCATGGTGGCCTCGGCCAGATCGGTGGTCAGGTCCATATCGTCGTCCTTGGTGAAGTAGCGCTCAAAGATGTGCATCAACATATCTGTTACACCTGCTGCTGTCTGATAGGGCGGCAAGGTAAAGGTACGACAGGGGTTCATGATGGCAAACTTGGGACGAGACATGTCGTTCGAGTATCCCAACTTCACGTCGCCATCCTCATTGGTAATAACCGAGGCCTCACTCATCTCGCTGCCAGCGGCAGGGATGGTCAGAACCGATGCTACAGGCAGCATCGTCTTGGGAGCATCGGCCTTACCCAGATACAGGTCCCAAACATCCTCGGCCATGCAGACACCGTATGCGATACACTTGGCAGAATCAATGACGCTGCCACCGCCTACGGCAAGAATGAAATCAACCCCCTCCTGACGGCACAATTCGATGCCCTTCTTGGCAAGGGACAAACGGGGATTGGGTACTACACCGCCCAGCGTTACAAACTCAATACCACCATCGCACAGAAGACCGCAGATCTTGTCGAGCAAACCAAAGCGCACGGCACTCTTACCACCATAGTGTACCAGCACTTTCGTGCCACCATATTTCTTCACGAGAGCAGCTACCTGATCCTCACTCTGTTTACCGAATACTACTTCGGTAGGTGCGAAATAATTAAAATCCTTCATATATGTTGTTTTAAATTAACTGTTGGCAAATATACGAAAAAGCTTTGAAACTTCCAAATTCTTAACGTCGTTGGTCGCGATTACCCCATTTCTTGTCGTAGCGTCCTTCGGTATCTTTCTTGCCTCCGAACATATTCAGGCGATAGCGGACGTGGAGCATAGCATAGCTGTTGATGCTATTGTAGCGGGTATCGCTGCGTCCGCTGGCATTTACCCAGCGTTCGTAGTTCGACTGCTGGCCAAGGAGGTCGTAAAAGTTCAGGGCGACAATAAGCGACTTGTCGCGAAGAAGCGTCTTTGATACCTGACCATTCCAAAGCAGTTCGTTGGTGTTCGACGACGGGTCGTTGTAGCCTCGACGACTGCGTTCGTGGATGTTGCTGGAAATCTCGAAGTCGTAGGGCAGGCGTACGAGAAACTGTCCACCGTAATTGAACTGCCACGTATTGAGATTGGCTGTCGGTTGCAATTCATTCCGTGAATGTTGATAGTTGCACCATCCGTCTAGGGTCACTTCGAGCCAGTCGTTGCGATAGCTCAAGCTCAGGCGCTGTGAGACGTTGATACTGCGCGTCGTATTTTTCTCTGCATCGACCTTTGGTTGAGCAACATAACTTACAAAATTGTTATAGCGTGCACGGGTATCGGTGCCTACATTCCAGTGGGCTGTCGAATCAATGGCAGTGTTGAAGGTGAATCCGCCGTTCATGTTCCAATTGCCATTGATATTCTCGGGCCTCGAGATGCTACCGCCCGTCTCAGGATTGTAGCGTACAAGGTTCGAGATGGCGTTGCGTATATGGCGATAATTGGCATAAACTACGATGGAGCGTTTGTAGCGTGTGATGTAGTTGTTATAGTAGAGATTCAGCGTGTTGGTGAACTGCGGCTTTAGTCCGGGATTACCCTGCGTGATATAAAGCGGATTTGAGTCGTCGGTAATGTCGAGCAACTGGCTGATGTCGGGTTGCTGCGTGTCACCTCTGTATTGTACACGCAACATGCTTTGATCGCTGAAGTTGTAGTGGAAATCAAACGTTGGTGTCAGATTGGTAACGTTTCGGATGGTGTCTACATAGATGCCTCGATAGTCCTGAATGTAGTTTGAGTGCTGTGGCTGTACGAGGAAACCGATGTTATAGTCGTATTTCTCCTCTTTATAACGTAACATCAGGCGTAGGTTGTGGGTGTAGTTCTTATATTCTGAATAGCGGCTGAGCGCGCGGTCAAGGAACGGAGAAAGGGGGTCGTCGGTGGTTGGGTATTGGGCATCGGGAGCGATGTGGCCAATCCAGGGATCCCAGTCGCGGTATTCGGGTTCAATGCCGGCAAAGGGGTTCACGGGCATATGGCTGAAGTCGTAGGTCTTGCGGTCGCTCTTGTTCTGGCTGTAACGTAACTCATAACTTCCCTGTAAGTGGGCACCTTTCCACAATGGCTCGCTGTAGGTAACTCTGGCTACATAGCCGCTGCTGTTGCCTGGCGTATTGTTGTAGCGAGCAGTGAAGTAGGTGGAATCCTGCCCCATCTGGTTTTTCTTCTGAAACAGATGTACCTCGTTGTCAGATGCGTTGCGCTGTTCACTACGACCGCCACTGGTCTCTACACGCAGTATGACGTTACGGCCCCTTGCATTCAGCCGTCGAAAGAGTTGCAGCATCGCCCAGAAGTTACGGTTCTCGCCGTAGGTCAGGCTGGCCTGTTTGTTGTGGTTCACTGCCTTGTCGAGGCTGTTCATCGTGCCAATGCCATCGACTGATAGCGGATCGGCAACGTAGAGATAGGGGTCGTCCGAGAATGTGGCACTGGATGATTCGCTGGTGCCGTCGTTCGTTCCAGTATTGCCGTTAGCACGCATCAGCAGGGTTGTCAGCGTGTCAGGTTTCCACTCCAGGCGCACGTTGCCCCACCAGTTATTGCTGCGCGTGAGACTCTTCGAGTTGTTGTTTGTAAATGTGCGATAGTCTTGACTGTAGAAGTCCTCGCGTGCCACCTCGTTCTTATTGTCACCATCGCGGTGGTTCCAACGGAAGTTAGCGTCAATCTTGAGTTTCTTTCCATCGTCGTAGTTCAGGTTTGTTCCCAGCATTTTACGGGCGTTAAGACCACGACGGTTCCACCAGCCTGCGTTCTCGTCCTTGTTGTTGAGGTTACCAATGACCATCACGCGTGTCTTGTCGGTGAAACAGCTTCCCATACCGCGCGAGGCGTAGCGGTGATGAGTGCCACCTGCCAAATCGAGGTTCGTCATGTAACCGTGATTCATGCCTTTCTTAATGGTGAAGTCAAGCACTGTTTCTTTATTGCCGTCGTCGATGCCGGTGATTCGTGCCTGGTCACTCTGCTGGTCGTAAAATTTCACGTTTTGGATGATATTCACAGGCAGGTTCTTCAGTGCCGCCTCTGTGTCGCCGAGCATAAACTCTTTACCGTCGAGCAAAATCTTTTTTACTTGCTTTCCGTTGATAGTGATGTTGCCGTCCTCATCGACCTCCGCGCCAGGCATGCGTTTGATGAGTTCCTCGATGGGTGAACCCTCAGGCGTGCGGTAGGCATCGGGGTTGTATACAAGCGTATCTTTCTTGGCAATAACCTGAGCAGCACGGCCCGTTACCACCGTTTCTTTCAGCATGACGGCGTCCGACGACATAATCAGCGCGCCAAGTTCCTGGTTCTGGTTTCTTCGCAACGTTACCTCGCGCTCAATAGTCTGGAAGCCGACGGAGGTGATTTTCAACTTGTATGTCCCGTTCGACGGAGCTTGAACAATGAAGATGCCCTTGTCGTCGCTCACCGTCCCGCCGACAAAAGTACTATCAGTTGTCGTGAATAGTTGCACCGTGGCCTGCATCATTGGTTCGCGGAATTCTGCATCCAACAATTGCCCGCTGATAGTCAGCCAACGGTTGTAATCCTGCGCTGACGCATCGTGCATGCCGAAGCACAGCGTCATGGCTAAAAATAATATCGATAAAGTCTTCTTCATTTAATGTTTTAATTGTCATCCATCGGATAGTGTACTCCCCATTTTTGTCGGAGGCTATCCATGATTTGCATAATATAGAGGGTTTCGTCGTGTGGCATTTCACGAGGCTCCAAAAGACCTTCCATCAGGGCTTCACGGCAAGCCAGGAACTGATATTCGTAGCCTGTAATCTGTTGGGGCACATGGATGGTGTCGATGTATGTTCTATTGGGGCCGTTGACGGTAATCTTTTGTGGGTTGTTGATGTTGTCGATAATCAGGTTGCCCTCCGTTCCGGCAATAACGCCGATGTTGTCACCCACGCAGGCTGCACTCGACTGAAGGTTGCACAGCATACCGTCTTCGAGTACCAGCGTGATGGCGTTAGTCAGATCCATACCTGTCTTCGACTTCACGCATTGACTCTCTATATTAATAATGTTCGAAGGGAAGAACATCCGCACGAAGTTCAGTGCATAGACACCCAGGTCGAGCAGCGCACCGCCACAAAGGTCAGGACGCATGATGCGGGGTTTGTCACCCATCGAGTAGCCTAAGGTGGCTGTGACGAGGCGTGGCGTGCCGATGCGTCCGCTACTGACCAGATTTTGAACAATGTCGACAGCAGGCTGATAGCGTGTCCAGATAGCTTCCGCGAGGAACACTCGTCTTTCATGGGCTATGGTCAGTATTCTCTCCGCCTGCCGGGCATTCGCCATAAAAGCCTTCTCTACCAGACATGGCTTACCTGCTAAGAGAGCCTCCCGTGTCACATCGTAGTGGTGTGAGTGGGGCGTACCAATATAGATGAGGTTGATCTCAGGGTCGGCTATCAGTTCGCCATACGAACCATATGCTTTCGTAATGTTCCACTGCTTGGCAAAAGCCTCTGCCTTTTCCAATGTCCGTGACCCTACGGCGTATGCCTCGCATTCCGTAAGTCCGTTAAGTGTGATGGCTGCCTTCTCGGCAATCCATCCTGTGCCGATAATGCCGACACGCAATATACCATTCTGTATCATAGTTACTTTACTTATTTCTTGTTATGTCTCAATAGACTGACAATACGTCCCATCTGGTTGGGGATGCGAATCTGCTGCGGACACTTCGGCAAGCAGGCTTCACAGTCGACACACTGGTTGGCTCGACTCTCAGCAGGAATTGCCTCACGATAGTCGGTCATAAACCGCTGCTGACGCTCTGCATAGTCGGAAGCCGTGGGTTCGGGCAAGGGCAATAGGTGATTGTTGACGGCCTCGTTGTAGAAACTGAAATTGCCAGGGATATCCACACCATAGGGGCAGGGCATGCAGTAAGCGCAGGTGGTGCAAGGAATGGTGGGGAAACCCGCCATCTGGTCGGCGATATTGGCCAACAATTTGTTTTCAGCCTCTGTACATGACTCGAGGGGAGAGAAGGTGGTCACATTGTCAACCAGGTGCTCCATCTGGTTCATGCCACTCAGCGTGGTTAGCACGTTCGGATAGGACCCCACCCAACGGAAGGCCCAGCGGGCGGTGCTGTCTTCGGGACGCACAGCCTTCAACTGGTCTGCCAACTCGCTGGCCATCCTGCCAAAGGCGCCACCTCGCAGGGGCTCCATGATGACAGCCTGAACACCCGTCTTCTCCAGCTTTCCATACAGATATTCTGCGTCGGCATCATGTCGGCGTCCTTGTTTCAGCGACGCATGACGCCAGTCGAGGAAATTCATCTGAATCTGTACGAAGTCCCAGTGGTATTCCTCCTGACGGTCCAGCAGCCAGTCGAAGTCGCGCACATCACCATGATACGAGAATCCCAGATGCTTGATGCGTCCAGCTTCACGTTCCTTCAGCAGGAAATCGAGAATGCCATTGTCCAGGAAGCGGCCCTTCAACGACTCCATACCTCCACCGATGCTATGCAACAGGTAGTAGTCGATGTAGTCGACTTTTAGACGCTCGAACGACTGTTCGTACATCCGCTTCGAATCATCGTAGCTCCACAGACGGCGGTTCTGGTTCGACATCTTCGTAGCCACATGATACGTCTCTCTGGGGAATCGGCTCAAGCTATTGCCCGTCAATACTTCCGAACGACCTCCCATGTACATTGGTGCCGTATCGAAATAGTTCACACCGTGGGCGATGGCATAGTCCACCAGTTCGTCCACCTGCTCCTGACCGTCAGGCAGGCGCATCATGCCGAATCCCAGCAGCGAGATGCGCTCGCCCGAGCCGTGCTGTACGCGGTAGGTCATACGATTGTCATCAGCGGGTGTGACTGCGGGTTTCTTTTCGCCAGCCCATGCTTTCAACGGTTCCAGAGCCATTGCAGCCACAGCTCCGCCTGCCGTGATACCCAGTCGCTTCAGGAAATATCTCCTGTCCATGTTCGTCGTCTTTTTCATATCAACCCTCCTTGAACTAATAATTTCTTCATATTCTACTATAACAATTTTTGTGCAGCTAATACCAGGAACATGTAGTGTGAGGAACCGCCGCCGAGAACGTATTCCGTCTGCTGCCAAAGGAAGGGGAATTCCAGCAGTTCAGGAAAGTTAGGGCGGATGAGGGCGGTGCCTGAGACGACGCCACCAGGTATGTATGACCAGTCGGCACGGTTCAAGCCGTATGCCACAGTCGCTGACTTGGCTCCTACGCCTGAAGCAAAGGATGCAGCGTTGCTGCCAGGATGACAACCGAGAATGAAATCGAGTGCACTATAGACGATGTCAGCTGGGAAGATGTCTGGATAGGCATTGGTCAGAAAGTAATACTCGAAGCCGAAACGCTGGATGTCCCAACCGGCTCCCCAGATGCTGGGACGGTATGGAACGCCGTAAGGTGTCTCGGCTGCTTCTTTCTGTAATGTTGTTCGATAGCCGGCAAGCGCGTTGCGGAAGGCGGTGACAAACTGTCGGACCTTCTTGTCTTTACGGGCCTCGAGGCGTTTGGCTATGCGAGCCATAAACCAGCCTGTTCTTCCGATGTTTTTAGTAATCACTTCCTGCTGACTGAGGATAAAGTCGAGATATGCTGTATCGTCAGTTGTGAGGAAGAGTTCGACTGCGGTCTGAAGCTTCATGCCAACCAGAAATCCGCTGGTCGGCGTTTGCTGATAAATATCCGCTGCAATCTGCTCACACTCCTTGCTGAGTTCATCGTTGAACCCTCGCAGCACACGAGCTGCGCCAGCCAACTGGGCAGCAGTAGAGAGTGCACGCATGGAGTTGTCCTCAGTGAAGATCCAACGGTCGTCGGCATTGCCGGAGATTCCGTCGGTCATCGCTGCGGCATCGCCCAGCATCGCATATTGGCGCAGACTGTTACAGATGATGCCGCGATAGAGTCTACCAAGCGACTGATATGAGCGGACGACGGTCAAAACACCATTCTCCACCTGTTGCAGAATATCGTTCTTGCCATCAGGCTCATGGATCTCCACCCGATGTCGTTGGTGGTCGATAGCCGTTACGTCGATGTTTGGATGGAACTGCTCGTAGGCGAGGGCAAGGATATAGGCTTCGCTAGCCTGCGACTCGATGCGCAGGTCGAAATCGCCTGCATCGTGCCAGCCTCCAATATTAACACCTGGTACCTTCTCACCCTCAGCATACTTCGATAGTCCTGGCTGTTGGACATAGCCGTCAATATGGTTGCCCATTTGGGCCATCAGTGCATCATCCATGTGACAGGCATCGTGCCAGATGCGGTATTTCTCCGACACGCGCATGTGACACATCTGTACCGGCAGGAAATACTCGACGACAGGCTGCCAGACACCACGGTCGTAAACATCGTCGGCAATACGGAACACACTGGAACGGCTGCTTCCGTAGCACACCTGATAGAGCCCAGGCGTGGTGACGTAAGAGAAATCGGCAGTGAGATAACGATAGCGCAGGAAATTCCCCCACACTTTGGGCGTAATCGTACATGCAACGGTTTCTCCATCGCCGTCGATGCGTAGCAGTTGAACATTTCCTAAAGCGGTCTCACGCTGATCAGTCTCAATGACAATATGTTTCTGCTGTTTGGGTTGATAACCAATCTGTGAGGTCTGTATGACAGGCTGATAATGCCATTGCTGGTCCACCTCAGGGGTAATCAACCAACGTACAGCGCCTTTTGTCACACCCCTGGCAATCTCGCTGCGAAGCACAAACCAACCGTTGTTGTGGTTCATTCGTCCGTCATAGAGCTTTAGTGGCTCGGCGAATGATTCTACGGTCAGTTTCTGACTCTTGTCATCGGGACGCGAGGTGAACTTACGGCCTTCTGCGTATGGGGCGCTGATGATGTCGTCGGCTCGGAGCGGACTATATCCTATACCGTCTAGTTGATGGAGGTCAGCCTTCAGACCTTTATTCGCAAAATAGTCGCCATCATGACCGCGATTAGTCGGGACTTGCAACAGTGGAGAGTTGGGCTGCTGAGGATAGATGCCGCTTTGACTATCCATCACCCAGGGTTTTCCAAACAGATAGCCAGGGAAGAACTCGAAGTTGAAGCCCACCTTGCCCAACAGGAAGTCTGGCACGGGTTTGTCAATATCGACAGTCACGGCGATGCCTCGTCCTTGTGGCTCAATGGTCACAGTATAAGTGAAGGCATAGTCTGGATAGACCATTGGGTTGAACCCCGTCAGGTGGCGCGATGAGTCTGGATAGCAGAGCGTTGTCACAATGCGGTTGCCCTCTACTTTGCGGTTCAACTGTTTGGGCACGGGCTGCCACTGGCCGGGTGTCGCTTCCAAGCGAATGTCCCCGTTGGTAGCGATACGCTGACCATTCATGATGACACAGACGCCCCCTTGGTGTCCCTCGGGATAGAAATCGCTAAAGGCCATCACGTCAGTACCGCCGGCATTGAAATAGCCTGCATCGTTCATCCGGAAAGTCTGCGCCTGTGCCGTAACGGGTGAGACGACCAAAGTTACCCACAGGATCAGTACTTTTAATACCCAACGTTTGTTCATAATCTTTCTTTTTATTTTTTTGTCCTATTTGAACAGCAGCGGAGCAAGCTCCTTCAGACTGCGACGCCATGTGAGGAACTCATGGCCCGTATTAGGCGAGATGTAGCCCACGGCGTTCAGACCAGCAGCGGTGAGTGCCTTGACGCTCTCGTCGATGCCGTCAGGCCTCTCACGCGAGCCACAGCTCTCGAAGATGAGCTTGGGTTTGGGCACTCTCTTGTCGTCCATCTTCAGGTCGGCAGGCATGTAGGTGCCGCCGCTGAGCAGACCGTAGTAGCTGAAGACGACAGGACGGGCGAGGGTGATGGCCTTGGTCTCCATGCCACCCATCGACAGCCCGGCCATGGCACGGCTCTCGCGGCAGGCTATGGTGTTGAAGTGCGAGTCGATGTAGGGAACCAGCTCATCGACGAGCACCGTCTCGAAGGCTTTTGCCACGGCCCCGCGGTCACGTCCGCGTCCACGTCCGCCCTCGTTGGTCATGCCATAGGTCATCACGATGATAAATGGTGTGACCTTACCCTCGGCAATCAGATTGTCCATAATGAGGTTGGCGTGTCCCTGGTTGCTCCATGCTGTCTCGTCCTCTCCCCATCCGTGCTGCAGGTAGAGCACGGGATACTTCTTCTTGTCCTTGCCATAGGTAGGTGGTGTATAAACAAAGGCGCGGCGCACCTGCTGCGTGCTCTCACTCCAGAACAGTACCTGCTGCACATTGCCGTGGGGCACGTTTTTCATCGCGTAGAAGTCCTGGTCGTGGGCAGGAATCTCGATACCACTCTCCCAGCGCGTAGAACCGTAATAGTTCAGCGTACCAGGGTCGTTGACGATGCCGCCATCGACGGTCAGGTGGTAGTAGTGGAAGCCCTCGTCCAACGGACCTTCGGTCTGGCCTGTGAACGAGCCGTCGTAGGCTTTCTTGAGTTTCGTACCTCCACGACCGCCCAGTCCGAGGCTGACGGTAATCTCATCGGCATGGGGAATATCGACACGGAAGCGGGCGTAGCCCTGTGAGTTGACCATCGGGAACTCCTGACCCGGCTGGTTCTTCGGCGACGGAACGAAGTCCTCCTTCACGCCTTCCAGCTCTGGAAATGCCAATTCAGGCTTGAACGGGGCACGTTGCTCGGCCTGCTGACTTCGGCGCCCCTGTCCCTGCTGGTTCGGACGGCGTGGCGGACGGTTGGGCATCTGCCACAGCGGAGCCTTCATGTCGTGGATATACTCGTAGGCCATCTTCGGCTTGTAGTCTACGTCGAAGGGCAGCGGATAGTTGTTCTGCCCGAGCCAGGAGTCTCGGTCGCTGAGATTCCAGAATGTCACGCAGTCGATGACGTCCTTGTGCTTACGGAACACGCGGAACACACGGGCGTACTGGTCGGCCAGGTGCTGCTTCAGCGAGTCATTGACGGCAGCACCGTCACGGCTGAAGGCCAGCTGACCGCCCATCTCCTGATTGGCGCGGATGTCAAGTTCGGTGACGTGGATGTGGTCGACCACCTTTTTATATAGTTCCAGTGCCTTGTCGATATCCTCCTCCTTAGGGCCGTAGATGTTGTAGTGGCCCTGCATGCCGATGCCGTGGATGGGCACGCCGGCATCCTTCATCTTCTTCACCATATTATATATACGCTGGCTCTTTACGGGGACGCACTCGTTGTAGTCGTTGTAGAAGAGCAGCGCGTTGGGGTCGGCAGCGTGAGCATACTCGAAAGCCTTGGCAATGAATTCATCGCCGCAAAGCTTGTACATCACCGACTGGCGGTAGGGATCCTGCGCGTTGGCATCATCGGTCATGGCCTCGTTAACCACGTCCCAGGCATAGACCACGTCCTTATAGCGCGAAACGACGGCCTCGATATGGTTCTTCATGCGCTGATAGAACACCTCCTTCGTGGGGTTGTCCTCAGTCATCCAGCGGCCTATCTGCGAATGCCACATCAGGCAGTGGCCGCGCAACTTGATACCATTCTGGCGGGCAAAGTTGGCAATGCGGTCGGCCCCCTCCCAGTTGAACTGTCCCTGCCGGGGCTCCGTGGGTTCGGGCTTCATGTCGTTCTCGGCAGTCATGCTGCTGAACTCTCTCTTGATCAGAGCCTGCTGCTCAGCGTTGGTCACATTGCGCTGGTTTACGGCAACGCCAATCAGGAAGTAGTCCTTGTAGACATCTTTCAGCCCCTGCGCAAACGTTGCTGCACATAATGATAACAGCACGGTCAGTACAAAAATTCTTCTTTTTTCCATTTTTGTGTTGTTTAGATTATACTTGTTTTTTACTTATTTACCTTTTTACTTTTTTATAATGTCTTTAAGCGACGAGCCGAAGATGATGTACTGCGTATTGCCAACGATGGTG
>JAEEVW010000033.1 GCA_016291085.1 Prevotella sp. | reverse complement strand
AAAGCAAGCTTCGATTATGCTGCCCCTCGACTTGCATGTGTTAAGCCTGTAGCTAGCGTTCATCCTGAGCCAGGATCAAACTCTACATTGTAAAATTTTATATCTCCGATAGAAAATTTTACAGCTTCCGTCGTCACTCGGAAATACTCAAGCAAGCTTGGTATTTCACTCGCTCCTAGGAACCTTGTATAAATAATCCATCGTTCTTGTCTCTGTCTCAGAACGCTCATATCCGGTAGTATCATTTATAAGGTTGCTTGCGCGACCTTATCTTTTTATAAGGTTGCTTGCGCGACCTTATCAAGAATTGAAACGGTTCGTTTTCTACCCAAGTACCAACTGTCAACTGTCAACTATCAATTGTCAACTGACAAAAGTACTCGCTTCTTGTACTACTTCTTTCTCTGTCTATGTAAGTCTTTCAAAGAACTCTTTCTTGATGCCTTCCGCTATTTTTAGCGCGAAAGCGGATGCAAAGGTACGACTATTTTTTCATCCCACCAAACATTTCACGAATTATTTTTCAAAAAAATGAAAAGTTTTCGCATTCTTTGACAATACGAAAACTTTACACCTTATTATATTATATAGAAAGAGACGTTTTACTCCCTCTTTCCAAAAATTCGAAGCAAATAAATAAAGAGATTAATAAAGTCAAGATAGAGTGTCAGGGCACCGAGAAGCGCTATTTTTTGAGACGCCTCGCTTGCATCAGGAGCCTGCAGAAGCATTTGCTTGATTTTCTGAGAGTCCCACGCGGTAAGTCCCACAAAAATGAGCACACCGACATAACTCAAAATGAGTGTAAAGCCAGAACTCTTAATGAATAAATTGACTATCGTAGCAATAATCAACCCTATAAGCGCCATAAACAATATCTTTCCCATCGACGACAGGTCTGTCTTCGTAGTATAACCAATAAGCGCCATGACCCCAAATGTTCCTGCCGTGATAAAGAACACGGTAGCAATCGAAGATGCCGTATAAATCAAGAATATCGAAGATAGCAAGGCGCCATTGATGACAGAATAGAGGATGAACATCAATGTGGCCGTTGTCAGAGAAATGCGATTAATAGCTGCACTAACGCCAAACACCAAAGCCAGTTCAGCAATAATGAGCCCCCACATAATCCATGAGTTACCATAGATAGTCTGCAAGATGCCTGGACTTGTTGCGACGCCATAGGCTGTCAGCCCAGTGATAACGAGAGCCAATGTCATCCAACCATACACTTTTCTCATAAGGACAGGGAATGCCTCCGACATTGTCAGTTGCTGATCGGCACTCAACCCACGAAAATCTAATTCGTTATAATTCATTGCTTTTTCCTTTCTTTTTGATGATTAACGGTGCAAAGATACGACAAAAATCGACTATCAAACCATCTTTTGTATTAAAAAAAACAAAAACATTGCAAAATAAACAACTTTTATTCGTATATTTGCACACAAGCAGCGTGCAAAGTGCACTCCACTGCGACAACTAACTAAAACCATAAAGGATATGACTTACAAAGTAATTGACATTGAGGGCGTAGGTGAAGTATACGCCGAGAAACTGATTGCAGCAGGTATCAAGACCGATGCAGAACTATTGGAAAAATGTGCAAAACCAGCAGGCCGCAAGGCTCTGGAAGCAGAAACCGGTATCAGTGGCAAGCTGATTCTGAAGTGGGCTAACCACTGTGACCTCTATCGCATCAACGGTGTAGGTCCTCAGTTTGCAGAGCTGCTTGAAGCCAGTGGTGTTGACACCGTTAAGGAGTTGAAGCACCGTGTTGCCGAGAATCTCCAGAAGAAATTGGAAGAGGTCAATGCCGTCAAGAATCTGACCAATCGCGTTCCCGCAGTTGCTGAAGTTCAGAAGATGATTGACCAGGCCAAGGAGTTGCCTGCAGTGATGGAATATTAATTGAATGAAGAAAACTTTGATATTATTGACATTAGCGGCTCTGCTCAGCGGAGCCGCTAATGCTCAATCCGTTTTTGCACATCCTTGGATGCAGAAGCGCGTTGCCTATTTTGGCGACTCGATTACCGACCCACGCAACAGTGGATCAAAGAAGAAATACTGGAACTACTTACAAGATTGGTTGGGTATATCGCCATACGTTTATGCCGTCAGCGGCCGTCAATGGGATGATATTCCTCGTCAAGCCGATAAGCTACAGACGGAGCATGGGGACTCCATTGATGCCATTCTCATTTTCATCGGCACGAACGACTACAACAACGGCGTGCCCATTGGTGAATGGTATGAGGTGAAGGACGAGCAGGTGATGTATGGACACGGCCAGCCAAAGAAGATGACCGCCCGCAAGCGCCGCTACATGAGTATGGATAAAAACACATACCGCGGACGCATCAATATCGCACTTGACAAAGTTAAGCGGATGTACCCAACGAAACAGATTGTGCTGCTGACGCCCATCCACCGTGCCCAGTTCTACCGCAGCGAAACGAACTGGCAATGTACGGAAGACTACACGAACCAATGCGGCATCTACATAGAAGAATACATTCAGGCTGTGAAGGATGCGGGCAACATCTGGGCCGTTCCCGTCATTGACATGAATGCCGTCAGCGGACTATATCCCATGATGGACGAACACGCTCAGTACTTTGCCGACCCAGAGACCGACCGTCTGCACCCCAACGACAAAGGGCACGAGCGCATGGCCCGTACCCTTTACTATCAGTTGGCAGTTCTACCTGTCTTCTAAAGTTCCTTCTTCGCCGTTGTACATTCGTTGACCAGATAGACGATACTCATATACGGAATTCCCGTATTGGTTTCCAGTCCAATCTCACAAGTACGGCTATTGCTGTACCCCACCTCAATATGGTTTGCTTCAATCTGCGGACGCAGTTTGCGCAAGCCATATTTGTTTAATTCAGGGAACGTGAATCCTCGGTCGCCGGCAAATCCACAACAGCCCACACCCTCTGGCAGGAAGACATTGTTCGAACACATCTTGGCGAGATTGATGAGATCGTCGGCCACTCCCATCTGACGCGTAGAACATGTGATGTGCAAGGCAATAGGACGGTCAATAGGATGGAAATCCAAGCGAGGAACCAAGTATTTCATAATGAATTCGGCAGGTTCATAGAGTTTCATCTTGTGCATTACCTTCTTCATTCGGTGCAAACAAGGACTCTGGGCGCACAGCACAGGATAGCGTCCCTCTTCGGAAGCCTTCCAAAGAGCTGCTTCCAGTTCAGCACTCTTGCGGTCGGCAATGTCGAGCATACCCTTCGACTCCCAAATCTGTCCGCAGCACATGCGATCCATACCTTCTGGGAAAATGACCTCGTAACCGGCTTTTGCCATCAGTTGGATAACCTCATCGACCAGATGGTGAATCTTTCCGCCATGCTTCGACTGTCCCATGGTCTGATTGATACAGCTTGGGAAGTAGACAACTTTTAATGGAGAGTGTTCCTCCTCATGGTGAGGTATAGACTTCTCGATGATGAACTGTGTGAGGTCAGACTTCTTAGGCTGGCGTTTTTTCTTGGGCATGGCCGTTGTCCACAGCGGCAAGCCCATCTTGTTCATACCTCGGCAAACACTGGTCATCAGTGTCGGACCGAGGGTGATGTGAGCGACATGAGCCACATCGAGCACCACTCGCAAGCCACTCTTGATGCCCGCCATGTGGTTGGCAGCGAATTCGCCTACCTTATAACCCATTGGATTTTCGTTCATGTCCATCTGGCGGATGATATGCGTCAGCTCACCCGTATTGATTTTCATCGGGCAAGAGGTTGAGCACAAGCCATCCGTAGCGCAGGTCTGGTCACCATAATACTTATATTGTTTCTTCAACGTGGCCAATCGTTCAGGATTGGAACCTGTGGCAGTTAGGTGGCGGATTTCGCGCTGCACGGCGATACGCATACGGGATGACAACGTCAGTCCGCACGACATACAATTCACCTCGCAGAATCCACACTCGATACACTTGTTGGCACGCTTTACCTGTTCGATGGTCTCTTTGGCTGTCGACAGCGACGGGTCCATCAGATAATGTCCACCGTCGGGCACCTTGTCGAAATCGTAGTCGAGCACGGGCAGTGGTTTCAAACACTTGATGAAGCAATCCGGATCGTCGTTGAAGATGACACCTTGGTTCAAGAGTCCGTCAGGATCAAAGATGGCCTTCAGCTCCTTCATCGCCTCGTAGGCCTTATCGCCCCATTCGTACTTCACGAACGGCGCCATGTTACGGCCCGTACCATGCTCTGCCTTCAGCGAACCATCGTAACCTTCTACCACCAGTTTGGCCACCTCGCGCATCATCTCTGCATAGCGCGCCACCTCATGCTCGTCAGCAAAGCTCTGGTTCAAGATGAAGTGATAGTTACCCTCGAAGGCATGACCATAAATACAGGCATCGTCATAGCCGTGATCGGCAATCAGCTTCTGCAATTTCACCGTTGCCTCTGGCAGGCTCTCGATGGGGAATGCGACGTCCTCAATCAGGCACGATGTTCCGATGGGACGCGTTCCACCTACACTGGGGAAGATGCCCGAACGAATGGCCCAGTACTTACCATATACAGCAGGATCCTCGGTAAACTCCGCAGGGATGTACAACCGGAACTGCCCCAGGCACTCCTTGATTTTCGCGATTTTCTCCAGCAACTGCTCGTGCGTAATGCCCTTCGTCTCTGTCAGGATAGCCGTCAGGTTATGATAGTCGCCAGGCTGGACACCTTCAATCTTTCCGGCATCCACATCCTTCTTATATTGCAGGTACACCGGATCGTCTACCGAACTCAGTGACTTGTAGTCGAGCATCTCAGCACTCTTCACGACGAGGTTCTCGGCACTGTATTCCAAATCCTCCTCGCCAGCCTTCATCTTCTTCATGGCCACCACGGCCTCGCAACTCTCCTTCATGGTCAGGAAGTAGACCATCGCCGAAGCCTTGTATTTGTAGTCGATAAGCGTCTTCATCGTGACCCCCGACAGGAATGCCAGCGTACCCTCGGAACCCACCATCGAGTGAGCGATGATGTCGAACGGGTCGTCGTAGGCGATGAGCGGGCGCAGATTCAAGCCCGTTACGTTCTTAATACTATATTTGGTACGTATGCGCGAGGCCAGTTCCTCGTCGGCACGCACCTTGTCGCGCAGAGCTTCAATCTTGGCGATGAACTCGGGGTGTGAGCGGGAGAACTGCTCACGACTCTTCTGGTCGCCTGTATCGAGTACCGTTCCGTCGGTCAGGATGATTCGTGCTGACACCATCATACGGTCGCTGTTGGCATGCACGCCACAGTTCATACCCGATGCATTGTTGATGACGATACCGCCGACCATCGCCGCACCGATGCTGGCAGGATCTGGCGGGAACACACGTCCATAAGGTTTCAGAATTTCATTGACACGGGCTCCAACGATACCTGGCTGCAACTTAATCGTATCCTGATTCGCGCCAAGTTCGTATTTCTCCCAATGCTTGCCTGCCACGATGAGTACGCTGTCCGTGCAGCTCTGTCCTGAAAGCGACGTACCGCCAGCACGGAATGTGAAAGGCAGATGATACTTACGGCACAGCCGCACGATATCGGATATTTCCTTTTCGTTATCACTGCGTATGACCACTTTCGGAATCATACGATAGAAACTGGCATCAGTGCCCCACCCCAACGTACGCAGTTCGTCGGTATAAATACGTTCTGACGGTAGCTGTTGCTTCAAGTCAGCAAGAAATTGGTTCAACATAGGAATAAGGGTTTTAAGTTATCATTGTGTATTATTATGGGTACAAAGATACGAAAAAAAACCGAACATTAGTTACCAAATAGTGAATTGTTTTCTGCAGTTTTTGTTTTTTTCACTAAATTAATGCGGAAATCTCGCAAAAAGTCCGTATATTTGTCGAGAATTATAACAGCAACTACTTATATAATAATAACATAATAACAAAAAACCTATGTCAGCATTAGTATCTGTCATTCCCATCCTGTTACTCATTGTATTGATGATGGGCTTCAAAGTTTCCGGTTACAAGAGTGCTATCATCACACTCATCGTTACAATCCTTTTAGCGCTGTTTGCAGCCCCAGCCATGGGCATTGTGCCCGAGAAATATGGCGACGCATCCATCTTTGGCATCACCCTGTGGTCTGTCATCGAGGGATTCCTCAAGGCGTGCTTCCCCATCATTCTGATTATCATCTGCGCCATTTTCAGCTACAACATCCTTTGCGAAACGAAAGAGATTGAGACCATCAAGACGCAATTCATCCAGATGACCTCCGACAAAGGTCTGCTGGTGCTGTTGCTGACGTGGGGTCTTGGCGGTGTGCTCGAAGGTATGGCCGGTTTCGGAACCGCTGTGGCTATTCCCGCTGCCATCCTCATCGGACTGGGCTTCAAACCGATGTTCTCTGCCGTCATCTGTCTGGTGGCCAACACCGTTGCCGTCGGTTTCGGAGCCGTTGGTCTGCCTGCTACGACGCTCGCCAACCAGGTAGCTGCCAGTGGTGTGGCAACGCCTGAGGAGCTGTGCGAGGTGGCCACATTCATTATATTACAATTGTCGCTGATGTTCTTCATCACGCCGTTCCTTATCCTGATGATGACCGACCGCACGAAGATTCTGAAGAACCTCACCATCGCGCTGTTCGTGGGTACGTTCTCGATTATCGTGCAGTTCTGCTGCGCCCACTTCATTGGTCCTGAGACGCCCGCTATTCTCGGCTCTGTGGCAGCCATCATCGCCATGTTGATTTACAACAAGCTGTTCATCCGCGACGAGAATCCTGCCGACGAGGTGAAGGTTGAGAAGAAAAAGTTCGGTACCGTGAAGACGCTGAAGGCCTGGAGTGTATATGGTCTGATTATTTTCTTCATTCTGATTTCGAGCAAGATTGTTCCGCCCATCAACGAGCTGCTCAACAGCACGCTGGTTACCAAGTTCGACCTGCCCGTTACTGGCAATGCGTTTAAGTTCGGCTGGCTGTCGAATGCCGGTCTGATGATTTTCCTCGGTGCCGTCATCGGCGGACTGATTCAGGGCATGAGCTTTGGTCGTCTGATGAAGCTATTGGCCAAGACCACGCTGAACCTGCAGAAGACCGTTGTGACCATCTGCTGCCTCGTGGCTATGGCCATGCTGATGAACAATACGGGTATGACGAACGACATTGCCAAGGGCCTCGTCATGTTGACTGGCGCTGCCTTCCCGTTCTTCGCTCCACTGATTGGTTCGATTGGTACCTTCGTGACAGGTTCTGCAACGAATGCCAACATCCTGTTCGGCAAGCTGCAGGCTACTGCTGCCGCTGACCTCGGACTGGTCAATCAGGGCACGTTCTTCGGTGTCAGTGGTAGTGAGACCAACTGGCTCGCCGCTGCCAACTGTGCCGGTTCTGAGGGTGGTAAACTGCTGTCGCCTCAGTCGATTGCCATTGCTACTGCCGCGTGCGACATGGAGGGTCAGGACGGTGACATCATGCGTAAGACAATGCCATTTGCCATCTTCTGGATTCTGATGAACGGCCTGATGGTGTTCCTCGGACTGCATGTCATCTAAAGGTAAAAAAGTAAAAAGGTAAAAAAGTAAAAAAATATGAAAGTCGGATTATTTATCCCCTGTTACGTGGATGCCGTGTATCCTGAGGTGGGTGTGGCGACGTGGAAGTTGCTGAAGCATCTGGGCATCGACGTGACGTATCCTGAGAAACAGACCTGCTGCGGTCAGCCGATGGCCAACGCCGGTTTCGAGAAGCAGGCCATTCCCCTGGCCGAGAAGTTTGAGGAGAAGTTCAAGGACTTCGACTATGTGGTGGCACCCAGTGTCAGCTGTACGGCGTTCGTGAAGTTCAACTATCCGCGGTTGTTGGGTGGCGGGGGAACCGCCACAGGCGAGACGCACGTCTGCGAAACGGCCAAGAAATGCATGGACGTTGTCGAGTTCCTGCACGACGTGGTGAAGGTGGACCGCCGTCTGGGCACGTTCCCGCATAAGGTGTCGCTGCACAATTCTTGTCACGGTGTGCGCGAGTTGGGACTGTCGAGTCCCAGCGAAGAGCATGTGGCTCCGTTCAACAAGATCAAGGACCTGTTGCAGTTGGTTGACGGCATCGACGTCGTCGAGCCCAAGCGCCACGACGAGTGCTGCGGTTTCGGAGGCATGTTCTCCATTGAGGAGACCGCCGTCTGCGCCCAGATGGGTAAGGACAAGGTAGAGCGCCACATGCAGACTGGTGCTGAATACATCACGGGCCCCGACTGCTCGTGTCTGATGCACATGGCAGGCGTTGCCAAGAAGCATGGCCTCGATATCAAGTTCAAGCACGTCGTTGAAATATTAGCAGCGGGGCTGTAATATTTCAAAGAAAAAAGGGAAAAGTGAAAAGTGAAAAGTTATGAGTACACAGCATAGCAAAGCAGCCAAGCAGTTCTTGAAGAACCAGCAATATGCCCACTGGCACGACGCCACGTTCTGGGCAGTGCGCACCAAGCGCGACAACATGGCTCACGGATTGGAAGAGTGGGAACAGCTGCGCGAGAAGGCCTCGGCCATCAAGCGCCACACCATCACCCATCTGGACGAATATCTCGACCAGTTTGCCACGAATGCCGAGAAGAACGGCGTCGAGGTGCACTGGGCGAAGGATGCCGAGGAGTTCAACGAAATCGTCTACGGCATTCTGAAGAATCATAACGTGAAGAAGATGGTGAAGTCGAAATCGATGCTCACCGAGGAGTGCGAGATGAATCCCTACCTGGAGGCTCGCGGCATTGAGGTGGTGGAGACCGACCTGGGCGAGCGCATCATCCAGCTGAAAGGCCAGAAGCCGTCGCACATCGTGATGCCTGCCATCCACCTGAATCACGACGACGTGGGCGAGTTGTTCGAGGAGAAGGGTATCTCGAAGGAGAAGGGCAACCACGACCCCACGTATCTTACTTACCGTGCGCGATTAAGCCTGCGCAACGAGTTTCTGACGGCCGATGCAGGTATGACGGGCGGCAACTTCGGTATCGCTGAGACGGGTGACATCGTGGTATGCACCAACGAGGGCAATGCCGACATGTCGACGTCGTGCCCCCGCCTGCACATCGCCGCTATCGGATTGGAGAAAATCATTCCTAACTACGAATGTCTGGCCGTGTTCCAGCGCATGCTCTGCCGTGCAGGCACCGGTCAGCCCACGACGACGTATACGAGCCACTTCCGCAAGGCCCGTCCGACAGCCCATCACATGCACATCATCCTGGTGGACAACGGCCGAAGCGAGTGGATTGCCAACCCCGAGCACTGGGAGTCGCTGAAGTGCATCCGCTGTGGTTCGTGCATGAATACGTGCCCCGTATACCGCCGCTCGGGTGGCTACTCGTACAGCTACTTCATTCCTGGTCCCATCGGCATCAACCTCGGCATGCTGCGCGACACGCAGAAGCATTCGGGCAACGTCTCGGCCTGCACGCTATGTCTGAGTTGTCAGACCGTTTGTCCCGTCAAGGTGAATCTGGGCGACCAGATATACCTGTGGCGCCAACAGCTCGACGAGTTCGGCACCGCCAATCCTGAGAAGAAGATGATGTGCAAGGGTATGTCGATGCTCTACGGATCGCCAGGCCTCTACAACTTCGGAACAGGACTGGCCCACTGGGCTAACCTCATCCCCTCGCCCATCATGAACTGCGGCCTGAACCCGTGGGCAGAAGGTCACGACATGATGAAATTCCCCAAGAAACCGTTCCACGAAATTATGAGGGAAAAGGGAAAAGTGAATAGTGAATAATTTGCTACCGCCGTATGTCTTACCTCCAACATAACAGTTCACCACTTACCAAAAAGAGTTATCTCTTTGGCGTAAGGATTGTGAAGATGGTGAAGTTTATCAAATGCAGTTCTAAAGGAATGAAAAGGAATTTGAGAGTGTAAGCACTGACTGCCAAGAACTACTTGCTCTCCTGATTTCCTCCATCAAAACAACGAAACAAAACAATGAAACCAAGTGAACGTGAAGTGCGGAAGCAAATTTTTCACTTTTCACTATTCACTTTTACCTTAAATTAAAATTATGGCAAGTAAAGAAGATATACTGAAGAAATATCGCGCGAATGTGCGCGAGCAGTTCGACATGCCCGACCTGAGCGACATCCAGGGCATCACCTACCCCGACCCGCTGTTGCAGTTTATGAACATGACGAAGAGCGTGGGCGGCAATGCCATCGAGGTCGAGAAGGGCCGCGACATCAACGAACTCATCCGCGAGCTGTATCCTGATGCCAAGGAGATTGCATCGAACCTGCCCGAAATCACCATCGCCACGCGCAATCCCGACGAGGTAGGCCGTGCGCGCGACCTGAACGGCACCGATGTGGGCGTCATTCGCGGCATGTTTGGTGTGGCCGAGAACGCCTGCGTGTGGATTCCCCAGCAGATGAAGGAGAAAGCCGTGTGCTTCATCTCCGAAAACCTCATCATCCTGCTCGACAAGAAGCAGATTGTCAACAACATGCACGAGGCCTACCGCCGCCTCAGCACTCGCGACCCGAAGAGTGGCCTCGACCAGTTCGACCAGTACGGCTACGGCACGTTCATCAGCGGTCCGTCGAAGACAGCCGACATTGCCCAGGTGCTGGTCATGGGTGCCCAGGCCGCCCGCTCGGCAACGGTGCTGCTGTTGGATGAATAGCGGGAAAATAAATACCCCCACTGTCATCGGTGTCATCGTCATCGGTGTCATCAGTGTTAACAAGAGTCCATCTGTTATAAAAGGAGTATCTCTCAAGCCGCACGGCCTGAGAGATACTTTTGTGTTTTCCGATACTTCTTCGTGACGTCGTCGTAGGTGATGAATCCTCGCTTGGTCCACTGCGCCAGTTGGTCCTTGGGGTTGGGATTTTTCTTACCCTGTTGGATGCGCATGGATCGGCATTCCTCGCGGGTGAACTCGTCTGACAACAAGTCAAGGTTGTTCGCCATGCCGCCGTGTGCAACACGCTTTTCCACCTCCATGTCTTCGTTGAGTGCTTCGCTGAACAGGCTCATCTTCACCCACATGTCGTAGTCGAACGACCAGCGGCAGAAGTCCTCAATCTCCCTACTCCACTTCCTGCCGTTCATGAGATAGAGTATGCAGGCTTTGCGGAAGGCGATGACCGCACCACGACGTGCCAGGATGCGATAGCCGTCGTCGTCGAACAGAGCTGCTCGCTCCACACCCAGTTTGTTGAGTTCGTTGGCCATCTTCTTCGCCTGCGGACAGACTATGAGTCCCTGACCAGCGGCCTCGTCCAACAGCTGGAGATAGGCCATCATCTGCTGCTCGTAGCGCTCGTCGTAGCGTTTGTAGACGGGAATCTCGCCATTGTCGTCAATCTCGGGGATAGTGCAGAAGTTCAGACGCGACACGGTGCCGTCGTTCACGTTCTTGCGGAAGAAACGGATGGCCGAGGCAGGCGTGGTCGATGCATTCCAGCACCAACGCATGGGTGCACGGGCTGTGACGGACTGTGCTCCGACGCGCTCCTGACCATACATGTCGGTGTCGAAGTTGCGGCAGATGATTCGGCTCACCAGTTCCTTCGACGAACCGCCGGCCATCTTCGACAGCATCTCCACCTCATCCATACGCGTGTAAAGACATTTGTGACCTGCTCGCTCAGCATCGGCCAGACGCTGGGTGAAGGCAGCATTGGTCATGTCCGAATCGTTCACCTGGATGCAGATGTCCGTGGGGCGAACCGAACCTTTCTTGTTGGCCGACTTGCTGTTCTGCTCGTCCTTCCACTGCTGTTCCTGTTCACGACAGAGCATGTCGCGGGCCATGATGTCCTTCAGGCTGATGTCAATCGGTTTCTTGATGCACGACTTACCTGTTGACATCGGCGCCACCAGCACGTTCATCATCGTAGCCTCCATCTCCGAATTGTCGGCATACTCCAGCTTCACACCTCCCATGCGTGTAGCCCAGGCGGGGAAGATGGCGTGAGCCATAGCCGCACGGCAGTGGTCGGGCACCTTCGAGATGGCGATGCGGATGGGTGCGGGCAGACGCTGGGGCATCTGTGGCTCCTTCATCAGCGCCTCACGACTCTTGCTCTGCTCCATGTTCAGACGGCGACGGCAGAGGTCGAGCGTCAGCTTCATCTTCGGCGACTTTGCCGACGACTGCTTGCGCTTGCAGGCATTCTGGATGGTTTCCGTCACGCGCTCGTGATCCTCTCCATAGTCGGGCAGCACGGTGCGAATCCACTGCGGGTCGTCGTTGCACACATGGCGCAGATGACAAGCCATCAGGAAGATGAAGTCGTTCCTGTTGCCGTGCTCAGGTGCACCACCCAGCTGATCGGCCAGCTCCTCGACAATCATCTGATAGGGGATGCCGTTGTAGTCCGTGGGGTAGTCAACGCGGGAATTTTTCCCCTCGTTGGACAAGACAGCCATTTTGCTTTCTTGTTCCGATGTCGGCTGAGATTTCAGCTCTTGTTCCGACGTCGGCTCATTTTTGCGCTCAGCATCTAAGGCGGTAGCAAATTTTTCACTTTTCACTATTCCCTTTTCCCTTTTTACCCGTCCGTCAATGTCGAGTCCACGCTCGGCATAGGCCTTGCGGCGCAGGGCAATCTCCTCATCCGACAGGCGTGTCTGCCACTCCGGGCTGGTGAAGAGCTGCGAGGCGCTGTCTACGATGTAGATCATGCGCTCGGGCGAGCAGCAGTCATCGTCGAAGTCGACACCCAGCGCATCGGTGTACGCCCACTGCGTCTCACGGATGGTCTTGCCCACAGGGATGCGGATGTCGATGTGCAGCTTCTTCGACGCCGAATACTCCATGTGCAGCAGCATGCCCTGCCATTCACCACCCTCTTGATTATTAAGAAGGTACGCGCGTGAGAGCGCAGTCTCCACCTGACGGGCATCGTCGATGTCGACGCACGTCTGGAACGTGAACTCCTCGGGCAGAATCGCATCCTGCGCACGATGGTCGTCGCGGAAACGGAAGTAGTGCGGACAGCGGAAGGGCAACTGGCCCTTCAGGCGACGACGCTCGTCCTTGTCCTCCGTCTGGCGAATCTGGTTAATCAAACTTGCCACCTTGTCAGACTTGGTGACGTTAACATACTCCTCGAGCGTGTGCTCGAACACTTGGCCTTTCGGGCCGCGAACCTTGCGGTTCATTGCAATCATCTTGCAGTTCAAATTTTCTGTTTTCATAAGCTTTTAAAATTTTTGAAGTTAAACAATGAAATTATCACTGCAAAGTTAATAATAAAATAAGGTATAGAGCGGTCTTCCGCCCCCTTTCCACGCGTCGGAAAAGAGTTGGGCGGCATGTCGGAAAATGTCGGAAAAACATCGGAAATTATCGGAAGACTTTCGGCAAAAAGTTGGGGAAATTTGGTGGATTGAAAATAAAACACTACCTTTGCACCTATGAACTCGAAACTGATAAAACTGGATGCGCCTTACAACGTGATTTACGCTGGGGGCAAGGTGGGGCGGCACATCGCCACACTGATGGTATGGAACGACGACGAGGAGTCTGCTGGCGGCATTATGGATGCTGCTTCGTATCCCGTCATCGACGAAGGTGAGGAATTTCCTGCAGGCACGCTCTGCGAGTATGCCGAGCTGCACGACTGCCGCGTCATTTGTCCTCCAGAAGGCACGAACCTCTACTGGGTGGCCAAGATGATTGAGTACGACTTCCAGCAGTTGGAGCCAGCTGGTGCCCAATACATTTTGGAGCGCATGAAACTGTTGGGCTGCAAGATTGCAATGCCCACAGAGAAAGACCCCGAAACGGGCGAAGAATTACTGCGGATGCACTTTAAGGCCACGCTGGACGTATGGTGCATGAAGGGGTTCGGAGACGAGCCCGATGCCGTCTATCGTGTCCGCAGCAATCGCTGGGACGGATTCTATTTCCAGTCGGAAGGTACGGCTGACGAGGTCTATCACGACCTGAGCTATCAGTTGGGTGTCTATACCAGTTATTTCTATGACGACATCATCGACATCCGCTTCCAGACGGACGACGGGCAGTTGCTGGATGTGACCAACCGTTTGAACGCTGACCAAGGAATTGAGGGATTCAAGCATGAAGACTAGTCTGACAGGCATCGAGCCCATACCCGTGGAATATGTTCTGGCCATAGCGCAGTCGAAGGCTACGCAGGCCCAGCGCCGCCCGTACGTCGAACTGATTCAGCAGTGGGGCGAGGAGCAGGGCTGTATCGAGGAAGCTAGGCAGCTGATCAAAAAGTTGCGCGATGGTCAGGAAATCGACCCTCAGAAGATGCCGCGCGACTTCATGCCCCGCTATCGTCAGCCCGAAATGGCCGAAAAGCTGATAGAGATTATCCGTCATATAGACGCTGTCATCGCTTCGAGACAGGAAAACTGGACGTGGGCACACGTCATGCGCGTGATGACCGACGAACTCATCCTCTTCAAACTGACGCCTAACCGCTTCGATGCCATCATCTGCTCGATGATTCCTGGCAAGGGCCGCGACACCGTCCGCAAGCATGGCGACTACGAATACCTGATGGGCCAAGAGGATTCCTGGTCGATGTGGCCTACACTAGAAACGTCATACATCAATCCCGCGCTTGCCGCCGAGCGTTCTATCTGCAACCAGATTGCCCTCGAGTTCGCACCCATCCTCACCCGCACCATCCGCGCCGAATTCTGAATGTTCTCGCTGACGATGACACCGATGACACCGATGACACCGGTCTATTTTTGTCATCGCTTGTAGAAAAAGATTTCCATTATATATATAATATATATATTATATAATATAATGCTACTGCAAATTTGCCAGTAAGCTGTCAATTTTGACGTATTGTGTATGAATGGAGAATTTGATACCTTTGGGCTCGTTTTAAGAATGAGACAAATGGTATACAGTTCAAAAGATTTTGAGAGCCTTTGGTTTTTGTACCAGGCTGAGGGTCTCCCGAAGAACATCTCGATAGAGGAGTTCTGCACAAAGCACGGAGTTGATTTCCCAACTTTCGACAAATGGTACAGGAAGACGCATAAGAAGGTGTATCCAATTACGGTTACAGGAATGCCAGCTGACGAAGAGGCTGAGATTCAGGCGGAAGCTGAAAAGGTGAGTGAGGAGAGTAAGGTTCATGATCCTGTCAGACACCCTTTCAAATACCCGACCGACAAAGTAGCAAACATCAGTAAGAAGATCTCCATCAGCATCAAGTTCCCTGACGGAATGAAGATTGTGAAGACTGGAATTAGTTTCACCGAACTCAAGCATCTGATTGAGAGATTGGAGGTGGTATGCTGACCATCTCCGGACTGAAGAAGTTCTATTTTGTACCCGATGTCAATGACATGCGCTGTGGCGCCCATAGGCTGCTTGAAATCGTTAGGCATAAGCACCACCTAAACACCAGCAACGGTGACGTTTATATCTTTATGTCGAAGAATCAGAGAACGGTTAAGATGGTGAATTTTGAGGAAAACGCCTACTATGTGCATCAGAAGACTTTTGCCAACGGGTATACGTTTATGAAACTGAAGTTTGTAGAGGATAAACCGGTCTATTCCATCGATTGGAAAGACCTGGTGGCAGTGCTCGAATCACCTGTAATCAAGCAACTTACGATTAAATAAAAGCTCCTGTCAATAAAGTGTTAAACTTTGTGTAAAACATTGATAATCAGCAAATTAAATGAATAAAAAGCTTGCGTATATCAAAAATTTTTCGTACCTTTGTACCATAAATAGGACGTATGGAGAAGGACGAATTATTGAAGCGAGTGCTGATGATGCAACGTCTGCAGGGGATGGAAACGGAGCCAGTCTCTGCGGAAGATCCATACGCTTCTATGGAAAAAGACCAACTGATATCAATGATTCATTTCCTTGTCAAGCGCGAGGATGAACGGGCACAGGAGAACCAGGATCTGAAGGATATGGTAAAGGAACTGAGGGATACCCATAAGCAGGACGTGAGGACTCAGGCAAGTTTGCTGAAGACGCAGTCTAACCTTATGGCGTCTGTCGACAACCTGACCAGACAGGTGGCTGATTTGACCACTGAGAACAAAAGCCTTCAGAAGCAGGTCCGAGATCTGTTATCCCAGATATCAGTCGGCAACAAAGTCCGTTTTGGCTCTACCAGCCTGAAAGGCACAAAGAAGAAGGTCGCACCTGTACAGGACAGGACGAAAAACAAGGATGATTTTGATGGCACTAATGGTGCTGCTATGAGCTCAGCCTCACAAGATGATAATATGCCTGCAGATGCAGAACCATCAGAACAGCCCCAGAAGAGTTATGAATATCGTAAGGGCCTGAAGTACCAGACGATGTATGCTGATAACCGTATCGTACACGAGTCGGATGTTAATCTCCTCCCTGAAGGAGCTACGATTATCAAGAGCGTGTTTGAGTCAACATACGAGCAGGTGTCTTATATCGTACAGCATGATTACGAGATGATTATCTACAAGGATAAAGATGGCGTGATGCGCAAGGGCTACTTCCCCAAGGCAGAAGAGCCAAAGACTATCGACCGCATTCCTGGCACTCATGCATCATGTTCACTGCTGGCCAATCTTGTGTTTAACAAGTATCACATGAATACTCCAGTATATCGCGAGATGGTACGCCTGCTTAACAACAAGATGAATGTAAGCCGCAACACCGTATACAATTGGTTTGTAAAGGGCTCCGAGTACCTTAAAAAGGTGCTTCCGGTACTGAAAGGAAAACTGCTTGCGAAAGACTCTGTCGTACATTGTGACGAGACATGGTCTAGGGTAAAAATAGCTGGAAAGTATAGAAAGAAATACATCTGGGGTATGGTCAACGAAGAAGCCAAGATCGCGATCTACTTTTATGACGACGGAAGTCGTGGTCGCAAGGTGCTTCGTGACTTCCTCGGAAACAACAAGATTGCCGCCCTCCAGTCTGATGGATTCAATGTCTATATGTATCTGGACAACGAGCTGATAGATGTAGATCATCTGTGCTGTCTGGCTCATGCAAGAGCCAAGTTTAAGTATGCCCTTGAACAGGGAAAAGACGAAGAAGCCGAATACTTCCTTAAGTTAATAGGAATACTCTATGAGCTGGAAGAAGAATACCGGCTAAGACATCTTACACCTGAACAGATACGACAAGAAAGACAGGGCGCAAAGACAGCCAAGATAGTACAGCAGCTAAGGCAACGGCTAGACATACTCTTGGCAGATACCGGCGGTATGAGAGGAGACCTAATGCAAAAGGCACTCAATTATCTGAAAAGTTTTTGGGATCAACTTTTCTTATACCTAAAAGATGGACGTTACAACATCGACAACTCACTTGCGGAACGCATGCTTCGCCCTATGACAATAGAGCGCAAAAACTCGTTGGGTTTTGGCAGTCATGCCGGTGTCGAGGTGTCAGTTATTTACCATACATTTATCGAGACATGCAAGATGTGCGGTGTGTCCACACTGGAATATTTTAAGGAATTCTTCAAGGCAATCATGCAAGGAAGAACCGACTATGAGAATTTGTTGCCGATGACCATCGGTATTAAAAAATAATAAAGTTTAATTTGATTTAGACGCTTACGGTGACGAAAGCCGCCCTAAACGGCTGTTTTTGAGCCCGAACGTCAAAATTGACAGCTTACAATTTGCCACACCGTCAGAAAATAAATACCCCCACTGTCATCACTGTCATCGTCATCACTGCCACGTTGCCCAGCGAAAATTTGCGCCCTGCCCAGCGCGCAAAAATTCCCAGCCCAAGGAAAAATAGCAACACGGCTTCTCGCTCCGAGAGAAACGGCCTCTCGCTCCGAGAGAGACGGCTTGTTGCTCCGAGCAAGCCCATCGATTGCTCCGAGCAGACGACTCACGAGCTCCGAGCAGTTCGAAAACCACCAAAGAAAATCTTAAAATTATTTCCTGACGACGACGGCGTTGGGGTATTTCTTGGGGTCGAAGTTGAAGACGTTGTCGCTGACGCCCAGCTTAATCTTCGTCACCGTCATCTTCACCGAGGCAATGCTCACCTTCGTCTCGTACTGATGCAGCATGTACGTGTCCTTCACGATGCGGATGATGCTTTTCTTGGGCGTGTCCTTCGTCAGCGGTCCGGTGAAGGTAATCTCGTAGAACTTGTCGGTGGTCTTCAGCTTCGCCTTCTTGTACTCCTTGTCCATGCCCATGTTGACAGCGAATTTCTCCTTCTTCTTCTGCGCGCCCTTCGTGATGGTCAGCGTGTCGCGCTCCTCCTCGTCAACAGCCTTCTGGTAGCTCCACGTCTGCGTGCCGTCGTAGCCCATCTCGCGATACATCTCGTGGCCTTTCACCTTAAACTGAACGACCGAAAACGACTTGTCGCCTTTTTTACATATCTTCATCGTACCGTCCATCGATACAATGACGGCACCCAGATGCAACTTCATGTCAAACTCGAGACCGTTGTCGCTCTTGAACTTCTCGGAACATTTCTTCATGATGTCCTTGACTTCCTCGGGAATCTGCGCCTGCACGCCGATGCTCAGCATCAGCAGCAACACGACGAGTAGATTTTTCTTCATATTATTCATTGCTTGTCAGAGAAATGCTTCATAAACCTTATTACACATAACGATTGCAAAGGTAAAAAACATTTCGCAAACCACCAAACTTTCCCAATTATTTTCACCGAACACGCCAGTGTGAATGGTTAAAAAATGATAAAATACCATGTTGTATCATAAATATATAAATAGAAATCACTATATTTGCACATAAATATAATAAAACGAACGCGAACTATAAATTAACAAAAGCAAATACAATATTTATTAACAACTAATTTTTATATTATGAAGAGTTTAAAAACAATTTTGGCTTGCGCCTTGTTGGCTATTTCCAGCAGCGCATTTGCTCAGGGTTATTCAATGACCTTTCCTACTGATGTAGAGATTGAGGTTGGTAAGACCGCTGAAGTGAATGTAACTTTCACGAGTGAGACAACACCCGCTGGTTGGAACATGTACCTTTATCTTCCCACAGGCATAGAGATTCCCTATGATGCAGAAGAAGAGGAGTGGGGTGTTCAACTTTCTAATCTCCATAAAAAAGCACATTCATGTGACGTAAAAATAGGAGAAGGAGAATACGCTGGAGCCACGATACTGATAATGAGTGCTGGTACAAGTACTGTTGAGATGAAAGGTAACTCTGGCGACCTTTGCACCATCACGCTGAAGGCAACCGATGCGTTCACGACTTCTGGTAAAGCGGATGTGAAGCTGATTCGTTTCAGTGACAAGGATGGTAAGGCTTATGCTGCAGAAGATACCAGTTTTAATATCACACTTAAGAATGCTACCGGTATCAGCACCATTGAGAACGCTGAGCAGAATGGCGGTGAGATCTATAACCTCGCTGGCCAGAAGGTAAGCAATGCTCAGAAGGGTGTCTTCATCCAGAATGGCAAAAAGTACGTGGCTAAGTAATCATCTGAGTGCATCATTAATATTAGAAGCACTGCTCTCTCGGAGTAGTGCTTCTATTTTTGATGACGATGACACCGTGTGTCTCTGTGTCTATTTAAAGGCGTTAAGCAGGCTGATGATGCGGCTTACGTCGTCGTCCGTCAGAGCCTGATGGCAGGGAATGCTGAGCTCTTCGCGATGAATCCTTTCCGTGATGGGCAGCGACAACGATGACAGCGATGACGATGACACCGATGACAGTGGGCTATTTATTTGATAGCAGCGCTGCTGGTGGGGAGGAATGGGATAGTGAATCTGCGTCTCCACGCCATTGTCCAAGAGATAGCGTCGCAGCTCGTCACGACGCGGACTGAACACGGGGAAAATATGGTACACACAATCGCGATTGAGCGATACGGCTTCTCGCTGGGAGAGAAACGGCTTCTCGCTGGCAGCGAGAAGGCATGTTACTTGTTCGTTGCTGATTTCACGCTCATAGCGGGCAGCAATCTCCTTGCGGCGCTGGTTGTCAGCATCAAGATGGCGCAACTTGACGTCAAGGATGGCGGCCTGCAGTTCGTCGATACGCGAATTGCGGCCTTGGTAGTCGTGCACATACTTCTGATGGCTGCCATAGTTGCCCAAGGCACGCACTACGTCAGCCAGTTCGTCGTCGTCAGTCGTCACGGCACCAGCATCGCCTAGCGCGCCAAGGTTCTTGCCAGGATAGAACGAGTGGCCAGCGGCAGAGCCGAGGGAGCCAGTAAGAGCCCCCCAGTGGGGGGCCCTGCAGCCGTGAGCTTGCGCATTGTCCTCGATGAGTTTCAGGTTGTGGCGACGGCAGATGTCCCCTATCCTATCCGTATAGGCACAGCGGCCGTAGAGGTGGACTATCATGATGGCTCGCGTGCGCTCAGTAATCGCCTGCTCAATGAGGCTGTCGTCTATCTGAAGCGTATCGGGCGAAGGTTCTACAAGCACGGGCTTCAGGCGGTTCTCCGTAATGGCGAGAATCGAGGCAATGTAGGTGTTGGCAGGCACGATAACCTCGTCGCCCTCGTGCATCACACCCATCTCCATATAAGCCCGCAGAATCAGTGTCAGCGCGTCCAATCCGTTGGCCACGCCAATGCAATGGCGCGTGCCGATGTACTGCGCATAGTGCTCCTCGAACTGACGCGTAGCCTCGCCACGCAGATACCATCCGCTGTCCAACACACGACTGATGGCGTCGCGAATCTCAACATCATAACAGGCGTTGATACGTTTCAGATCCAAATACTTTATCATCGGCGGCAGCATATTATTCACTTTTCACTATTCACTTTTCCCTTAAACATCCCATTCGTAGATATCGTAACACAGGCCTCGGGCTCCGAAACCTTCCTTCTGGAAGACCAGCGTCTCGTTGAGTCCGCTGCCGTCTGCATTCTCCGTGGAGCGTCCGAAGTCGAAATATGGATAGTCCTTGTAGTCTTGGTGCATGATGCGGTCGTAGATGAGGTCAATGGCCCCCAGACTCTTACCCTCGGGTGTCGCCGAGCTATACTGCGCGTGTACCACCTGTGGCGTCACGTAAAGCACCACGCCACCCAGCACTTCACCATCGCGGACGGCCTGATACAGCACGATGTTCTTGGGGAACCGCTGGTGCAGCAGTTCAATCTCGTCAAGTGTATGCACAGGACGGACGCCATACTTCGTACCCAGGTTATCAGCCAGCACCTGCCAGAAGTCGCCATAGCTATCGCTGATTTCAACATACAGCCCTGCCCGTTCGGCACGCACAATGCCACGACGGCGCACGCGTTCCCAGCGCAGATTGGCACCCAGGAAAATATTAGTGGAATAGTCGCGAGCCACGATGCGCGCCTTACACTCGTGATAGAGCGCATAGAGATCCTCCTCGGCCGACAGGCGATGATATATCCAAGGAATGGCTTTGTAGCTGACGTGACGGAACCCCTCAGCGCGCAGCATGTCGTTCAACTCGCGAAACAGTGTCATCGTCTCGGCAATCGTCAGTTGTTCGCTCATCAGCAGTCCGCCATAAGTCAGTCCGCGATGCGAGCACAGCGTGTCACCACTTGCATGTGCAGGCAGCACAGCCAACAGGCGCCCACCCGCATAGAACATCAGCGAATAGTCGCAGAAACGGTCGCTGTGGTAGTCCATGTAGCCACGATCAAAGAGAAACGTACCGTTCTTCGACCGAGCCACGAACGCGTTCCATTCGTCAGCCTTTACAGCGGTGTATCTTACTATTTCGAACATCCTACGTATTTCAAAAACTCATCGTAATCGTAGATATAGTCATCCTCATCGTAATGCTCGGAGGCCAGCACCAAGCACACGGCACCCGACGAGAAATCATCGAGCGTGCGCCACGTGTTGATATCAATCAACAGCCCCTGCCAAGGATGGTTCAGCAGCACCGTCTTGCGCTCATGACCATCGTCGAGCGTCACGTGGAACGAACCACTCAAAGCGATAACGAACTGCTTCAGCTGCTTGTGGGCATGACCGCCACGGCTCTCGCCACCAGGCACATCGTAAACCCAATAGGCACGCTTGATGTCGAAGGGCACCATCGACTGAGCCTCAGCAAACGTCAGATTGCCACGAGGATCAGTAATCTTGGGCAGGTCGATAATCTTAATATCCATTACCTTAACTTATCATACGGATCTGTGCCAAGCACGGTCTTTGCCAAGCGTTTGGCTTTGTCGCGCAACGCATTGATATCATCGCCGACTTCACCATAGCACAGCACGACACCCATGCGACGGCCCTTGTGAGCCTCGGGCTTGCCGAAGATGCGGATGCGCGTGCGGTCTTCCTTCAAGGCGTCGACGAAGTTATAGTCAAGCAGCGAGCGGTCGACAGGTGTTGAAGCCTCCTTCGGCGACAGTATGACAGCAGAAGCGCCAGCATGCTCCAGATGGATGCCGGCAATGGGCAGTCCCATCACGGCACGGAAATGCAGCTCAAACTCGCTGAGGTTGATGGTGTGACCCAACGTCACCATACCCGTATCGTGTGGACGGGGGCTCAACTCCGAGAAGATAACCTCGCCCTGCTTCGTCAGGAAGAACTCGACGCCCCAGATGCCAGCACCCGTCAAGGCCTTCGTCACCTTGTCGGCCATCGTCTGAGCCTGTTTCAGCGCCTCATCACTGATCTTGTACGGTTGCCACGACTCACGATAGTCGCCCGACTTCTGCACGTGTCCTATTGGCGGACAGAACAGCGTGGGCCAGCCGTGCTGCTGGGTAACGGTGAGCAGCGTGAACTCAGAGTCGAAGTCGATGAACTCCTCGATAATCACTTCCTTCACGTCGCCACGCGAACCCTCCATAGCCTCCTTGAAAGCCTGCTCGAGTTCACCCTCGTTGTGAACATAGCTCTGTCCATGACCAGACGACGACATCAGGGGTTTTACCACACAGGGGAACCCAATTTCCTCTGCAGCTGCCTTGAACTCATCGTAGGTTTTGGCATAGAAATACTTAGCGGTACGCAGACCGAGTTCTTTGGCTGCGAGGTCACGGATAGCACGACGGTTCATCGTGAAGTTAACGGCACGGGCACTCGGAACCACCTGAATGCCCTGCTCCTCGAACTTAAACAGGCGCTCCGTACGGATAGCCTCAATTTCTGGCACGATGATGTCAGGCTTATGCTTATTCACCACAGCTTCAAGCGCATCACCATCAAGCATCGAGAACACCTCGCGCTCGTCGGCCACCTGCATGGCCGGCGCATTGTCGTAGCGGTCACAGGCAATCACGTACTGTCCTGCACGCATAGCAGCAATCACAAACTCCTTGCCCAGTTCGCCTGAGCCTAACAGCAATATCTTTTTCATCTGTTGTTATACATCTTTTCGTAATACTTCTGATAGTCGCCCGAGGTGACGTTATCGAGCCACTCCTGGTTGTCGAGATACCAGCGGACGGTCTTCTCGATGCCCTCCTCGAACTGCAATGAGGGTTCCCAGCCGAGTTCCTTCTGGAGTTTCGAACTGTCGATAGCATAACGCAGGTCGTGACCAGCACGATCGGTAACGAAGGTGATGAGATCCATATCCTCGCCTTCCTTACGTCCCAGCAGACGGTCGACGGTGTTGATGACCACCTTGATAATATCGATGTTCTTCCACTCGTTGAAACCACCGATGTTGTAAGTCTCGGCAATCAGACCCTTGTGGAAAATGAGGTCGATGGCACGGGCGTGGTCCTCAACGAACAACCAGTCGCGCACGTTCTCGCCCTTGCCATAAACGGGCAGCGGCTTGCGGTGACGGATATTATTGATGAACAGCGGAATCAGCTTCTCAGGGAACTGATAGGGGCCATAGTTGTTCGAGCAGTTGGTGACAATGACGGGCATGCCGTAGGTGTCGTGATAGGCACGAACGAAGTGGTCGCTACTTGCTTTTGCAGCTGAATACGGTGAATGCGGATTGTACTTCGTGGTCTCCAAGAAGAACTTGTCGCCATAAGCCAGATGGTGCTCAGCGCTCGATGCCGTCGTGGTAAACGGAGGCTCGATGCCCTCGGGGTGCGTCAGTTCCAGTGCACCATACACCTCATCGGTCGAGATGTGGTAGAAGCGCTTGCCCTCGTAACGCTCAGGCAGGCTTTCCCAATACAGCTTGGCAGCCTGGAGCAGCGACAGCGTACCCATCACGTTGGTCTTAGCGAACGTAAACGGGTCCTTAATCGAACGGTCGACATGACTCTCGGCAGCGAGATGGATAATGCCATCGACCTTCTTGTCCTGCATCAGCTTGTAGAAAGCGTCGAAGTCGCAGATGTCCATCTTCACAAACTCGTAGTTGGGCTTGTCCTCGATGTCCTTCAGATTAGCCAGATTGCCGGCATACGTCAGCTTGTCCAAATTAATAATGTGATACTCGGGATACTTGTTCACGAAAAGGCGCACCACGTGGCTTCCAATAAAGCCTGCGCCACCAGTAATAACGATTGTTCTTTTCATATTATAAATAATTATTTATCCAATTTTGTAAAGTGAATGATAACACTCATAACGAGACCGAAAACACACGCCAGAAGAAATCTTACTAAGCGATTGATTCCCCATAAGTCTTCAAGCCAATCTGCAAAGATTGCAAACAGGAAATAACCTGCTATTAAAAACAAAACAATTTTTAAATCCTTTGTTGAGATTTTATTCATAATCTTATCTCCCTAATGTAATAACTTCACAATCACCGAATTTATTGCCTTCGATGGTCAATCTTATCAGTGTGCGTTCCTTGTGCCAGCCCTGCAAGCCCGCAGCCCCAGGGTTGATGTGCAGCATGTTGAGCGTCTTGTCGAACTTCACCTTGAGGATGTGCGAATGGCCTGCCACAAAGAGCTGGGGCGGATTGGCGTAGAGCATTCCTCGCACAGAGTAGTCGTAGTTGCCCGGATAGCCTCCGATATGCTTGATGAGCACGTCGACATCCTCGATTTTGAATCGGTTCAGTTCGCGATACATCAATCGCAGGTCGCCCCCGTCGCAGTTGCCGCAGACAGCGCGGAACGGACGGAAAGCAGCCAGTCGTTCAGCCACCTCGACACTACCGATGTCGCCTGCGTGCCATATCTCGTCGCAGGGTTCGAAGTAGTGCAGGTATTTGTCGTCCCAATAAGCGTGGGTGTCGCTGATGATTCCTATTTTCTTCATGAGCCAAATCTATATCCGATGCCCAGCATCAGGTTGTTCGTGTAATTGTAGTTGTAAAAGCAATAGCCGATGTTCAGGAACAGGTGGCGCGTCACGTCTATCTTGAATGCCAACGTCTCGTAGACACATTTCATGCCTCCAAGGAAATAATAGCCGACGCCTCCGCTGGCCCTGAAGACAGGCATTGTCAGTTCAGCACGTGCCTGAGCACCCAACGACAGAGGACTCTCTACGCTATTATCGTATACGCCATCCAAAGAGGGACCCATGGCAAAGGCTTCGTTCAACCGATACATCGGACTGACGGAGAAACCACCCAACCAATACGTTTCAGGATTCTGCAAGCTCTTTTTCTTCGCTCCGCCATAAAACAGCAAGTCAGTCACCCAATGCCGTCCCTTGGGCATAGTAGGAGCAGTAAGCAGAGAAGCTCTCGGTTCGCGAAGGTCACGATGGATATAATAAGCCAGCGACAATCGACCACCCATCGTATGCATACCCTCGTTGGGCATTTTCAGATTGGCATTCGAGAAATGTGCATAGCCATAGCCGATGTTCGCATCCCAATGGCGTCCCAAGCGGACACGGAAATACACATCGGCACCGATATAACAATTGGTACGCGAGCCAAGCACGTGGTTCTCCCGATTGTTCTCGCCGTCGTAAGCATGCCACCCCATTGAAAGACCGAGGTTCAATTCGTAGTTGAGCGATACCGCCCGAGACAGATTGACCAGCGGTGCGCCCTGTACCAAATAGGCGGTCAAGGGATTGCCCAGTTGCTCGTTGATAAGGAAGCATCCCACGCCTATGCCGTGATAGGCACCAACCTTCGAAGGCTGGCCACCCTGCATTTGTGTGTATTTCAGACGAAGGGTCGTCGACGTCCGCATCGGTTCTCCCGAAGGTCCTCCTTCGCGCAGATAGCCATTCGTCTGAATGATGCCGCTGGGCACCACGTCAGCCTCCACCCGATGGATGGTCACTGTCGTATCAGACAATGCAAACAATGCCGCACAAATGAGACTCCCGATGCCTGTCATAGTTTGAAGCGTTTACGAACGAAGTCAGCAATGAATTTCTCTGTAGCCTGCAAACCCAGCACGCTGGAGTCTACGCAGAGGTCGTACGATTCTGCACTACCCCACTTCTTGCCCGTATAGTAGTTATAGTAGGAAGCACGCTGCGACTCACGCTGTTTGATATACTTGTTCGCCTCAGGGACATCGAGATGCTGCTTGGCCATAATCTGGTCAATACGAAAACGCTTAGAAGCGGAGATAAAAACACTCACCACATTCGGCCTTTCACGCAGGACATAATCCGCACAACGACCCACAAACACACACGAGCCCTCATCGGCAGCCTTCAGAATGGCATCACTCTGAAACTTAAACAGGTTCTCCTGCGAGAAGTCGTTGTTGTACATGTTATTATCACCAACGTGCGAGGCATGCATGTGGAACAGCGAACGGAATATGCCACGTTTCTCGTCGTTCTGCTCGAAGAACTTCTCGCTGATGCCACTCTCCTTAGCGGCCAGATTCAGCAGTTCCTGGTCGTAATACTTCGCATTGAAATCCAACGCCAACATTCGGGCGATGTCGTGTCCGCCACTACCCAACTGGCGACCCACACAGATAATGATATGCTTATTATTTTCCATGAGCTTTAAGTTTTTTCATATACCAGACCAGCAACGGTATCGTCATTGCAAACGAGCCGAAGTCGGAGGCGGGCATCGAGTACCACACACCATCCAAATCCCATAGCAACGGGAATATGTAAGCCATCGGCAACAACAACGTCAGCTGTCGCGACAACGACAGGAATATGCTGATTTTCACCTTGCCGATGCATTGGAAGAAATTCGTGATGACGGCCTGTGAACCCACCACAAAGAACACCAGCATGTCGAGTTTGATACCGCGTGCTGCCAATGCTATCAGTGTTTCATCTGTTGTAAAGATGCGGGCAATCTGCCGGGGGAACAGCATCGAAAGCGTCCAGCCCACCAACAGGATGGCCGTTGCAGCAGCAATGGTCAGCCACAAGCAACGGAACATGCGGTCGTAACGCTCTGCGCCATAGTTGTAACCCACAATAGGCTGCATGCCTTGGTTCATGCCCATGACGAACATAAAGAACATCATGACCACCGAGTTGGCTATCGAATAGGCACCCACGGCCATATCGCCACCATACCTGACGAACTGGTTGTTCATGAAGATGACGATGACACACGAGCAGACATTCATCAGGAACGGCGAGATGCCAATGGCGATGATATTTTTCACCAGTTGTGACTTCAAGCGGTAGATACCTCGTTTCAAGTGCAACAGTTCCTTCTTGTCAGAGAATATCCACATCTGCCAACACAAGGCCAGCGTCTGTGAAGTTACTGTCGCCAACGCAGCTCCTCGGATGCCCCATCGGAACCACCATACGAAGGAGATAACCAACACGATGTTACACGCCACCGTAAACAACGTGGCATACATCGCATGTTTGGGTTTACCAGCAGCTCTCAATACGGCATTCATGCCAAAATACATGTGCGTCACCATATTACCTAATAGGATGACAATCATGAATTCGCGGGCATAGGGCAGCGTCACGTCACTGGCTCCGAAGAAACGCAAGATGGGGTCGAGGAATATCAAGCAAATGACCATGAACAGGAATCCCACGATGAGGTTCAGCGTCACCGTATTGCCCAACAATTGCTCAGCGCGCTTATAGTCGTGCTGACCCAGTTTCACACTGATACACGTTGATGCGCCCACACCCACAGCAGCACCAAACGCCGCACTCAAGTTCATAAAGGGGAACGTGATGCCCAGGCCGGCAATAGCCTCCGGACCCACAACTTGCCCGATGAAAGCGCGGTCGATGATATTGTATAATGACGACGCAGACATGGCGACGATGGCTGGCAACGCATATTGCGTCAACAACTTACCAACGGGTTTCGTCCCCAGTTCCAATGCAGCTTGTTTATTGTCCATATATTTAAATAATGTGCAAAATTACTGCTTATTGTGCAAACCACCAAATGTTTTGACTTCTTTTATAAAGAAAAATGGATTTCGCTTGGAGTTGTCGTTTTTTTCTATTATCTTTGCGGCCATGAATCAACGACTACTGACTGTCATCATACTGATGCTGCTCGTCAGTGGCTTATGGGCCGCAAACCAGCAGGAAGGCATACGCAAGGTTCGTTACAAGAACGGGCCCGCATGGATTTACCGAGTCAGTCTGACGGATAAAGACGGTAGCGGCTACTCACTGGAGCACCCCACACGGTTTCTGTCTCGACGCAGCGTGGAACGCCGCAAACGACAAGGGTTGAAGGTCGACTCGACCGACCTGCCTGTCAGCCATCGCTATATGCAACTCATCGAGCGCCGTGACGTCAGTATTATCGGGCAAAGCCGTTGGCAGAACACAGTCCTCATCCGCGTCAAAGACACAACAGTCATACAGACTATTAATAGCCTGCCGTGCGTCAAGAGCAGCCAACTGGTATGGATAGCCCCTGATTCTGTATCACCAACGGCACTGAAAGCAAAACACCACGAACATTTCGAAGAGCGCGACAGCGTTACCGGTGAGCGTTATGGCACTGCAGCGGCACAAATCAAAGCCGTAAAGGGTGAGCGCCTCCACGACATCGGTATGCGTGGTGAGGGCATGATGATTGCCGTCATCGACGGTGGTTTCAAGAACGTGAACGCCATTCCCGCCTTCCATCGTGTCGACATTCGTGGCACAAGGGACTTCGTGTATCCGCAGTCGCCCAGCATTTATGCTGAGACCGATCATGGCACCAAGGTGCTGTCGGCTATGGCCTTGAACGAGCCCTATTATTATATTGGCACGGCACCCAAGGCCAGTTACTGGCTGTTGCGTTCGGAAGACCAACAGACGGAACAGGCCGTAGAGGAGGACTACTGGACAATGGCAGCGGAATTTGCCGACTCCGTAGGTTGCGACCTCATCAACTCGTCGTTGGGGTATCATGAGTACGACCACCATTTCATGTCTTACCAACAGTGGCAACTCGACGGGCGCACGGCATTCATCAGTCGCTCTGCGTCCATGCTTGCTGCCAAGGGCATCATACTCGTCAATTCAGCTGGAAACCTGGGAATGGGCACCTGGAAAAAGATCGGTGTGCCTGCCGATGCGGATCATATCATGACTGTTGGTGCCATGATGGACGACCCGTCACACAAGATAGCGCCATTCAGCAGTGTCGGGCCCACACAGGACCAGCGTGTAAAACCGGATGTCGTCGCCACAGGAGCACCTGCACGGCTGGTCAATGGTCGCGGAGTCATCATGGACGACATGGGAACCTCATTCTCTACTCCCATCGTCTGCGGGCTGATGGCTTGTCTGTGGCAGGCAATGCCTGGCAAGACTGCCGAGGAGATCATGGAACTCGTCCGTCAGACCAGCAACAATTACGCCCACCCTGACAACATCTACGGTTATGGTGTACCCAACTTCTGGCGGGCCTACCAGATCGGAATGTATAACTCCCAGTCTCCCACTCCATCCCGTTAATCGACAGTCCATGAATGCTACTCATTTTTCCCTCCGCCAACTGAACCTGATGGTTCGCGACGCCATCGAGACGGCGCTGCCCGATGAATACTGGGTAGAGGCAGAGTTGTCGGAGTGTCGTGAAAACAGCGGGCACTGCTACATGGAGCTCATCGAAAAGGACGACCGCTCGAATACCCCTGTGGCACGCGCCTCAGCCAAGTGTTGGCGACAGACGTGGGGAATGGTCAAGCCCTACTTCGAACGCGTAACGGGGCAGCCATTACGTGCTGGCATGAAGGTGCTCTTACAGGTTTATGCCCAGTATCACGAGGCCTATGGATTCTCGTGGATTGTCAGCGACATCGACCCCACGTATACCATTGGTGACATGGCCCGCAAACGACAGGAAATCATCCGCCAGCTGAAGGAAGAGGGTGTCTTCGACCTGCAACGCGAACTCCGATTGCCCACTTTCGCCAAGCGCATCGCCGTCATCTCTGCAGAGTCTGCCGCAGGCTATGGCGATTTCTGTCGTCAGTTAGAAGATAACGACTATGGTTTCCGCTTCGAGGTCACCCTGTTTCCTGCCATCATGCAGGGCGAACAGGTCGAGCAAAGCATCATCAGTGCGCTGAACAAGATCTACGCCATCGTTCCCGTCGGTTCTCCGACAGGGCTTCCCTCATTCGACTGCGTCGTCATATTGCGTGGTGGCGGTGCTACGGCCGACCTGAGCGGTTTCGACACGCTGGCTCTGGCAGAAAATGTGGCACAGTTCCCACTGCCTATTATTACTGGCATCGGGCACGACCGCGACGAGAGCATTCTCGACATGGTGAGTCACACCCGAGTGAAAACGCCTACCGCTGCTGCCGCCTTTCTTATCGACCACCTACGTCGCGTCTGGGAACGCATCACAGATGCAGAATCATTTATCAGTCAATACGTCAGCGAACGGCTTCGCTACCAACAGCAACACGTCAACCAGTTGGCAACACTCATCCCCACCCTCGCCTTACGAAAGTTGTGCGATTCCCGCCACCGCATTGACATGATCGAGGGACGCCTTCCTGTTGCCATCGAACGACGACTGACCGATCAGAAGCACCGCATAGAGCGTCTTTCCATCCTGTTACAAGGCTTCGACCCGCAATTGCTTTTGAAACGAGGCTACAGCATCACGCTGCACAACGGGCGGGCCGTTCGCGACCCCAAGCAGTTGAAAGCTGGCGACGAGATAGAAACACGGGTGGAGAAAGGAACCATACGGTCAAAAGTGATGAGTGATAAGTGATAAACGATAAGTGATGAGTGATAAGTGATAAACGATAAGTGAATATGAACGAAGAACTGAAATACGAAGAGGCTCTGGCCCAACTGGAAACCATCGTCCGCAAAATGGAGTCCAACGAGTTTGATATAGACGAACTCGCTGTGCAGCTGAAGACTGCACAGCGACTTATCACGTTCTGTAAGGACAAACTGACCAAGACAGAAGCAGAAATCCAAAAGATTCAGGCCGAACAGGATAGTTCCTTATAAGAACACACCGACTGAAATCGAACGGAAATCCGGACCCATATCCTTCTTCAGCACACTCATGGGAGAATATTTGCAGTAGAGGCCAATACCCTTGTATTGGAACATACCCATGATATCGACTGTTACCGGACGATACTCTATACCTTTCGTTTTAATCTCAATGTTGTCATCACCCAATGAATACTTGTTATGGATGCGTCCATACAGGTTGAAGTTCACGACTGGACCCAGAGTGAATTTGAAATGGCTCTTGTGGCCGAACTTCTGGGTAAACAGGAAGGGCACCGAAAGACCGAAGACATAGATACTCGAACGCTTGTCGCTGGCATTGGTGGGATAGTCATACAAATCAATCACGTTATTTGCATTCTTACCAAACATCATGTTCGTGTCAAGCGTATACTGTCGCCAGTTGCACCAGAGTCCCACTGAGTAAGTCTGCAACGCATCCTGCGGCGTATATTTATACCTGAAACCCAGAATCCACTCATACGACTTGAAAGGTGCAAAACTCATGCCGCTGGGCACGTTCGTGGCGATAGGCAACCCAAAGCCCAGGTCAAAATCCCAACACTCATTATCTATATCCACCTTCTTGACTTTCTTAGTATAGGCGGAATCCTTCAGCTCGATGGTGTTCTCGTAAAGGTATGTACTGTTGCCCGTCTTACCTCTTACCTTGATACGTTGTTCGGTGTCGCTCGAGATAATTGTAACCTTCTTGGCATTCTCAATCACCGTTGTGTCACTCTTCTCACCAGCACGGGCGGTAACACAAGCCAGCAAAGCGGCCATCAACATCATTTTTTTCATTGTCGATTGATATTAAATGTTGCATAAAAATTAAAATCGCGTGCAAAGGTACAATAAAAATAACAAGAAAAACAAGAAATAAGGCATTTTTCACACGAAATTGTTGCACATGCGCAAGATTTTATGTACTTTTGCGGGCAAATCGACAATAAAAGCATCAAAATACAAACATTATGAAGAATTTAGATTGGGGTAGCCTGTCGTTTGGCTACATGAAGACCGACTACAACGTGCGTTGCTATTATCGCGACGGCAAATGGGGCGAAATCGAGGTTTGCTCCGACGAGTATCTGAACCTGCACATGGCAGCTACCTGTCTGCACTATGGCCAGGAGGCTTTCGAGGGTCTGAAGGCTTATCGCTGCAAGGATGGCAAGGTGCGCATCTTCCGTGTCGACGAGAATGCAGCCCGCCTGCAGTCTACCTGTCGCGGCATCATGATGCCCGAGGTGTCGACAGAACTGTTCACAGAGATGGTGAAGAAGGTGGTTCGCTTGAATCAGGAGTGGATTCCCACCTACGAGAGTGGTGCTACGCTCTACATCCGTCCGCTGCTCATCGGTACCAGCGCTCAGGTAGGCGTACATCCCGCCAAGGAGTACTGTTTCCTCATCTTCGTGACTCCTGTAGGCCCATACTTCAAGGGTGGTTTTGCTGCTAATCCTTATGTCATCATCCGCGACTACGACCGCTCTGCTCCTCTGGGCACGGGTAAATATAAGGTGGGTGGCAACTACGCAGCCTCTCTCTTTGCCAACAACCTGGCTCACGAGAAGGGCTACGCCTGCGAGTTCTACCTCGACGCCAAGGAGAAGAAATACATGGACGAGTGTGGTGCCGCCAACTTCTTCGGCATCAAGAACAACACCTATATCACACCGAAGTCAACCTCTATCCTGCCCTCTATCACCAACAAGTCGCTGATGCAGGTGGCCGAGGATCTGGGCATGAAGGTAGAGCGCCGTCCTATTCCTGAGGAGGAACTCGAGACCTTCGAGGAGGCTGGAGCTTGCGGAACAGCAGCTGTTATTTCGCCTATCTCTTACATCGACGACCTCGACACCGGCAAGCGCTATTCGTTTGGCGACAAGCCCGGTCCCATGTCTAAGAAGCTGTTCGACACCCTGCGCGGCATCCAGTATGGCGAGATCGAGGACAAGCACGGCTGGACAACCGTTGTCATCGACTAGTATAACTAGTACAACTAGTACGACTAGTCCGACTAGTTCGACTAGTTCGACTAGAAAACGACTAGAAAACAACTAGAACCATGGGTAAAGGAAAGCTGGCGAAATTCGCCGATATGGAAACCTACGAGAACGTGTTCCAATACCCCTATTCGGTAGTGGAACACGTGCCCTTTGACTTGCAGGGCCATTGGCACGAGCAGTATTTCCATAACGACAACCCCATTGTCCTGGAGCTGGGCTGTGGCAAGGGTGAATATACCGTCGGACTGGCTAAGCTGTTTCCCGATGTCAATTTCATTGGCGTCGACATCAAGGGCGCCCGCATGTGGACAGGTGCCACACAAGCCCTGAACGAAGGACTGAAGAATGTGGCCTTCCTGCGCACCAATATCGAGATCATCGACCGCTTCTTCGCCCCTGACGAAGTCAGCGAGATATGGCTCACCTTCAGCGACCCACAGATGAAGAACCCGCGTAAGCGACTCACCTCCACGTGGTTCCTCAACCGCTATCGCCATTTCCTCACCGATGGTGGCTTCATCCATCTGAAGACCGACTCTAACTTTCTCTTCACCTATACCACCTACCTGGTCGAAAAGAACCACCTGCCCCTCGTATTCCGTACAGAAGACCTCTATGGTAATCATAATTCTCATTGCGCGCCACACTCTGACCTTCAGGTCAGAGAATTCTCAATTCTCAATTCTCAATTATTGACAATCCAAACGTATTACGAGTCAATGTGGATCGCCCGCGGCTTGAACATCAAATACATGAAGTTCTGCCTGCCGCGCAACGGTGAACTCGTTGAGCCCGACGTCGAGATTGAGCTCGACGACTACCGGTCCTACCATCGCGACAAGCGCAGCTCAAAAGACAAAGCAAAGTAAAAAAGTAAAAGTAACTTAAAACCAAAAACATATGAAACGACTCATTATCTTATTGGCTATGCTCCCGATGCTGTTTACGGCAAAGGCAGCAGACATCACCGTCGACTCTGTCGGCAAGTTAGCAACCCAACTCCCCGACTCCATCCGCTACACCATGGCGGAACTGAAAATCAACGGACCACTCAACGGCCAGGATCTGAAGCTCCTGCAACAGATTGTCACCCGTACAAAGACCAACAAGAAGAATCCCGCTGAGTGCCTGGTGACATCCGTCGACCTCTCCGGTGCCATCATCGTGGAAGGCAAAGAGGGTCTGAAAACCCAGAACGGCCAACTGCCTGCAAGCCTCTTTGCGGGTGCCAAGAACCTTCAGCAAGTCGTGCTGCCACAGAGCATTACCGCCATTGGCAAGTCGTGCTTCGAAGATTGTGAGAATCTGACGAACTTCACCCTCCCCGAGAGTCTGAGGGCTATCGAGGCCAACGCCTTCGAAGACTGCAAGGCCATCACCGCCATGACGATTCCCGCCAACATCCGCGTGCTGGAGGCTGACGTCTTCAAGGACTGTACCAGTCTGACCACCATCACCCTGCCCGAAGACCTTGCCCTCATCGGCAACGAGGCCTTCTATGGTTGCGAGGTGCTTAACAACATTGTCATTCCGAACGTCAAGGAGATTGGCGACGGTGCCTTCAAGAAATGTACCGCCCTCGCCAACATTCAGATGGACGAAGTCGCCAAGATAGGCAGCAGTGCCTTTGAGGAATGCAAAAACCTCACCGTCATCACGCTCAAGAACATCAATAAAATAGGTGCTAGCGCTTTTGAGGGTTGCACCGCATTGACCAACGTCACCCTCGAGGGTTCTCTTTCCGAACTCAGCAACGACGCTTTCAAGAAGTGCACCAGCCTCTCTGGAATCACCATTCCCGCCAGCGTAAAAGTCCTCGGCAACGAGGTCTTCTACGACTGCAAGAGCCTTGCTGCCATCACCTTACCTGATGGTTTGACGAAAATCGAATCACATGCCTTCGAGGGGTGCACCTCACTGAAAGAGATGATCATACCCAATATGGTCAAGAGCATCGGCACGAGTGCTTTCGAAAACTGCAGCTCGCTCGACAGCGTGGCCGTCAACGGCTTCATCAGCGAAGTCAGCAACGACATGTTCCGCCGTTGCAGCAGCCTGCGCACCATCACCCTTCCCAATTCCGTGCGTAAGATTGGGTTGAAGGCCTTCCAGGAATGTTCGTCACTGACTGACATCATCTGGTCTCCCGCTCTGACAAGTATCGGCGAGAGTGCCTTTGCCAAGTGTGCCAGTCTCACTTCCCTGATTCTACCTCCGGCAGTCAAGGAGATTAGCAGTTCCGCTTTCGAGGAGTGCCTCATGCTCACTACCGTGGAAATTCCGTCAGGCCTGAAGAGAATCGGAGGTTCAGCCTTTGCCAAGTGTGCGTCGCTGAAGACGGTGCTTCTCAACTCCCCCGCCCCGCCTTCCATCTCGAAGAGCACCTTCAAGGGCACCGCTCCCACCTTCCTCGTTCCGCGTGGCAGCACGTCTGTCTACATGGCTCATAAAGACTGGAAGAACATCTCAGGATTTAAGGAGAAGTAACAAACAACAGAAATTCGGGACCTGCGCTTGCAAGTCCCGAATTTTGTTTTGTGAATCATCCTATTTCTTTAGTCGGTAGATATTATCAACAGTTTCTGATGAGCATCCAGTGCGGCCTTGATTTCCTTCTTGCCCGAGACAACCTTACAGAGGCTCACCTCGTTGCCTTCTATCTGCCTGACTTTCAGACGGCCAATCAACTTACGCGTCTCCTTGCCGCCAATGCTGCCAATGACGTAGACGTCGAAGTGCGTACCCTCATGCACCCCGTGCATGCTGCCCAGGTCGATGTACAGCTCTTTTTGCTTATCCGTCGTCTCGGTGCCACGCTCCAGGATGTTGGCCGAATAGGGGTATGCCGCATTGTAGTATTTCATCACTTTCGCACGCAGACCTTCCATAGCACTCTTCATGGCACTGTCGATGCTCTTCACCCATGCCCAGCCCGACTTGTTCACCTCAAACATCTGGCTGTTCAGCACAGTGCCTGAGGCGCGATCCTTCAGGTTCAGCGTCAGTCCTATCTGGGCGTAATACTGGGGAATCTTATCCTTCTTATTAGATTGCAACTTGAATTCCACCGTCGTAGAGATGTAGTTAATCGTACCGTCGACGATGATGTCCGTCTCGTCAGTGGGAGCCACCTGACGGCCGTCAGTCACTTGGAAACGGCGGACATTGCCCAGCGCAGTGATGACATTGGCCCGGACAGCCTCAGCATATCCCGGCTGCTCCTCGGTGGTCTGGTCGGCCAGCACGTCGAGTACGGCACTCACCACAGTCCCCAGTTCCGATTTGGGAGCTTCCTTCATCGTGTAACTCAGTTCCATCACACTGACGTTCTGAAGGGCGTTTTCACCCTGAGCCTTCATGCCCATCGAAAAAGCAATGAACAGAACAGCTAAAATCGTTTGTTTTGTTCTCATATTAATCATCATATAGTAATAGGTTGAAATCTTAAACTTTTATTGCAAAGATATTGTTTATTTCTTAAACCAGCAAATTTAAAACCTTGAAATTATGTTTTGTTAACCTTTTTACTTTTTTACCTTTTCATTGACCTTTGGTCAGCCTGCTCACGCTCGGCATAGCTCATGCGAGCATGGCTCTGCTCTCGCTTAACCGCAGCCTTATTTCATTTTTTATTCGCCAGCAGCCAGCCTTCGACGACGTCGTCCAGCGAGATTTCCTGCCCGTTCTCCACGAAGCACATCGCCAGTAGCAGGGCTATCATCTGACAGGTGTTGTCGACGTTGATCACCTCGTCGGGCTTCAAATTAGAGCGCTGACACACTGTGTTGATATACGCCAGCGTGTTGTTCTCGTTCGCGGGTGCCCACCGCGAAATAATCTTCCGGATGGTATTGCACTTGTGGCGCACGATGTAGTTCCTCAGCACGACGAATGCCGCCCAGACGCCCCATTTCATTTCCGTAAACTGTTCAAAGGCGTGGTCAGTCGGCTGACTGACCTCACCTTTCCAGTTATTCCCCACCCTAATGTTCAGTGGGTTGTTATTCCTGATTCCCCGTGGAATCCTTTGCTTTTTCATACGCTTGTTTACTTTAGAACGGTCCATATCCCATGCATGCTGTTGTTCCCAGTGCTGTCAGCGCCGCCGTTCCTGCTGCTACGATAATACGGAATATCACTTCCCAAATTGATTTCTTCTTCATACGCTTTTAATGTTAAATTTTACGTTTCCATTTTTAACAAAAACCTTAAAAACCGGCTGCGCATTGCATGATTTTCAATGTAGCCGACGGTGTAATATGACAGTACTGAAGTGAACCCAGAAAGTTGGACACAACTTAAAGGTTCAAATGAAACGTAGTTACAGTCTAGAAGAAAAGTTATGCGCAATTGGATTTGTATTCCAAGGAGAATCTGCTCGTTCTGTTTCTCGTAG
>JAEEVW010000005.1 GCA_016291085.1 Prevotella sp. | reverse complement strand
TCAGAAGTCCGTTATCTTTATGATAATTCATTACTTGTTTCATTTACATTTCCATTTATACTTTTTCTATCTTGAAAAATGATCATTAGAACCGACCCCGTGATCCATACACCATCCCTCTCCCCCTCACTGGCGAGAGGGATATTTCATTTTGGCGATATGGTGTCAGATGCATCATTTCAACAAGGGGAAATAAAGTCCAAAAAATCTCAAAACAATATACTCAAAAAATGATCATTAGAACCGACCCCGTGATCTCATACAAGAATCAAGGGGACTGTCACTCTTCATGATTCTTCGGAATTTTTTCAATAATTATTCCTAATGAGCCACTTTCAACACCACCATTTAAGTCATCAAAATGCATATGAAAATGATCTGGTACAGAATCTTGAGAAAGATTCAACAAATGATTTGCTAAGGATAACAACCCATCTTTATTCGCACTTATAACAACAGTGTCTTCATCTTCTAAAGATATAGTAATATAGCTATCTCCTATCCATTTGTAATACATTCCTTTGCTAGGAATATAATCTGGGAATTCAATTATTGTTTTCATTTTTTGGAGCAAAGGTAAAACTTTAATTTTGTAATTTACTTGTTACTATATTAATATTTATAAAAGAGAGTTAATTTGGAGGAGCTGGGGTCGGTTCTTCTGATCATATTCAGAAGTCCGTTATCTTTATGATAATTCATTACTTGTTTCATTTACATTTATACTTTGTCTATCTTGAAAAATGATCATTAGAACCGACCCCGTGATCAACAGAAGTGTTCATATCATAATCCGGAGCCTGAAGGGAACGGACGACAATCGTACGCGACGTACGGTTGCCGGCATCGTCATAAGTGAAATGCAAAGTTGTTTGTGAGTAGCCCACAAAAGGGGCTACTACAAACAATATAGATAATACTAAATATTTCATGGGTCTATCATTCATTATTTTATAATTCTATTTCACTGTAGAAATAATAATCGCCACCATCATATAACTGCAATTCGTAGGTGCCAAAGAGGGTAGACGGTAAAACAACCACACTTACATTGGCCGGGACATAGACCTGATAGACAACATAGGGTTCCTCGCCAGTAGTATCAACAAGATACAGTGTGTAGGCAGGATGCTCACTATTGATATACAATGTGTGATCATCAAGACTGGCACTTGGAGGATTGACGAGGTTACGAGGTAGTTCACCAGAAGAACCTGTCGGATCAGTAATCCCAACTTGAAATGTGAGTTCAGTAACATTCGAGGGATTCTGAGAAGAAGCTGTCCCCACTAGTAACAATAATGCTACAATTGAAAGAATCTTTTTCATCATAATTTTCCGAAATAAAAAGTTAATAATCGCTCGCAAAATTATGGATAAACTCAGACAGCAACAAAAGATTTAATGGTTATTTTTAAACCAATTTTAAACCAAGAAATCTTGTAAGTTTCTGAATAATAATTAGTTTTCGGTATTAAAACTCAAATCGGCCAGTACTGATTAAACGTTGCAAATTTTCCTGAAGTGTGGAAGCTGACTCCACTCCAAACAATTTCTTGTTGATTCGTGACTTCATATTGGTAATACGTTGCGGCTTTTCTTTCAGCAAAACGGCAATATCACTGTTTTTGAATTTTAACAAAGTAAGTACACAGGTTTTCATTTCCAAATTAGATAACTTGTCATCCTTACTAATAATGGTATGGGCTACTGGCATGCTTTGCATGAACAAACGAAACAAATGCTTCCATTCGGCATTTGTTGGAATACGGCTTCCGAGCTTACCTATTGCCATGTCACAGAAAGTGCAGACAAGGTCACTATTTATGAGTGCCTCTTCCTTGTCGTGCTGTTTTACTTTCTTCCATTGTTGTTCATATTGGCTTACCAACTCCCGCAATGAAGCTATTTCTTGGGTTTTAGACTCAATGATGTCCTTACCGCTTTGCCTCAACAACTCATTTTCCTCACACGCAGTTTCATAATCAGACACTGCGCGTTCATAATCAGTACTAAGTCGCAGTATTTCTGATTGTTTTTTGTGTCTATATCGGCGGAGCAAGAATAGGAACAGCGACGAGAGAAGCACAAAACCAATGATAATAAAGGGGAACTATATACTTGTTGACACTAAAATTTGCCCATACTTTATTACCAACTAAAATAATTATTCCATTGCGGAAAATCTTCTTTTAAATTATTTAATATTTTAATTTGTTCTTCATCAAATTTTTCACCTTTTATAAGCGGAAAAACATCAATTTTCTTGCAGTATTTGTCTAATGGACTTATATTTTCATATGCCCTTTCCTCGTAATCGCTAACAGAATGAATTTTTTTTACACCATTCCAATAATCTATAGTTGTTCTTGGATTGTTCATAGACCAAGGTTTTATTTTCATTCTTCTAATTGAAGAAGACATTTTACTAGTGTCTAAAGTTATTCTAAAAATTAAATCATATTTTGTATTTGGACAATATCCAATGTAAGGGTTACTAGTTCTTGATAAGCATACTACTTCATCATTGTCATCATATTCATCATCACCACTTAACATAAGGCTTATGCAATTACTTTTTAATATTCCGTATATTCCTTCTAAATTGGTAAAATGATATAAATCTGAATTATAAGTTTCTGCCAAAATTCTCTTCATAGATTCTTTAATAATCTTATGAAGGTCACTTTCTGTTAATCTAATTAATTTCTTCATATTGTTTTATGTGTATTAATTCGTTATTTTCCATATAAATAACGGCAGAAACAGAAAGTGCAGCCATTTCTGACTGCATTTATAAGTTATTTGTGTCAACAAGTATATCGTTTCCTAATAAAGATTATTGCAACCTTCGTTCTTTCTGCTGCCCGTTCTTCCTTCTCAGCTTTCAACTGAAAACGCTGATAGTTGTACATAGACGACATCTGATGAACAACATCTGTGCGCATCTGGTTGTGAAGTGTATCTAAGGTTGTTTCATACAAGTAAGCATACTTGGCTATTGAATCAAAATCCCCTTTTAAACGGAACACAGATAATAATCCTTTATAGGCATCTTTCTGATAATTGGCAGGCAATTTTCGAAAACACCGCTCAGCATTTGGCAAATCATTCCTCATCAGATAATATGAGCCTTGTATATAGTAATATATCTCACGACTTGGAACAATATTTCCATCAGCATCGAACAAACCAGATTGCTCTTCATACTCTTTCATCAATTTACGGGCTTCATCTAACTGCCCTTTTGATATATAGTAATCAATAACAGGACCATAGACTCCTGATGCTTCACGGGTGAAGCCGTGTGACAAATAAAGATCATGAGCTTGTTGCACCACCTTCAGCATTCCCATTGTATCGCCCATTAGGAAATAGGGCTTAACGTATAGCTCTAGATTTCGTATATATAATAAGGTGTCGCCAATCAATAAAGCATATTTCCCATACTTTTCTTTTTGGGCAAATTCATCTGAAGGAAGATTCTGGGCATGGAATAATTCTGCCATCTGCCCGTAGACACTCATTAGTCTACGATAGTCGCAATCACTGCTCATGGTATCAGCATGGTCAACAGCATTTTGATAGCTTTGGAGGGCGGCAGGGGCCTCGCCCATGTCGCGGTAAGCGCAGCCCAGCAGATAGTGGGCACGCACCTGTTGGTTGGCATCGCCGTGGCGGTCGTAATAGCGGGTGGCTTCGAGAAGCAGCGAGTCGATGCCGTCGGTCATGGGGATATAGGTGCGGTTCATGCTGTCCGCCCTGTCGAGCAGGGCATCCATGCGGTTGCGGTCGGCCTCCGAAGTGCAGCAGACCAACGTCAGAAAAAGGACAAACACAAGTACCAGATTCTTCATCATCCTGCAAAGATAGTGCAAAACGAGCGAAATACAAAATAAAATGGAATTTATTTGCATTTCTCACACCTGAAGGTAAAGAGTGTAGCATTGCAATGGCTGTATCTCAGAAAAACTCAAATAAATTTGGTTTTTCGCTCGATTTGCACTACCTTTGCCAACAAAATAAGTTTGTATTATGGAACTATCCATTGTTTCGCCAGTCTATCATGGTGAGAAAATGCTGGAAGAGTTAGTCCGGCGCATACATGAAGCCATCCGCCCGTTGACGGACGACTACGACATCATACTGGTCAATGACTGCTCGCCCGACAATTCCTGGGAAAAGATCACAGAAATCTGTTCTACAGACAAGAAAGTGAAGGGCATCAATCTGAGTCGCAACTTCGGACAGCCCTATGCCATCACGGCAGGCTTAAGCTATGCCAAGGGCAATTACGTCGCTGTCATTGACTGCGACCTGCAGAACAAGCCCGAAGACCTTCCCGCCATGTACCGCAAGGCCAAAGAAGGCTACGATATTGTCAGTGCCCGCAGGGTGGTGCGCGACGATACCTTTCTGAAGCGCATGTCGTCCTTGGCGTTCCATAAGGCATACGACTTCCTGAGTGGATTCGAAACGGACAAGGCTGTGGCAGAGTTTGGTATCTATAGCCAGAAGGTGGTCAAGGTATATTGCAGCATTCCTGAATATTCACGTTCTTTCGTGGAGCTCATTCATACACTCGGATTCAAGAAGAGTACGGTCGATGTGTATCACGATCACCGGCTGGAGGGCAAGAGCTCGTATAATCTGCGCCGTCTGCTGACCTTGTCCTATAATTCCATTATCTCCAATAGCAACCGTCCTTTGCATCTGGCTGTCTCGGTGGGACTCATCATGTCAGTGCTCTCTTTCCTCATGGCCATCTATAACATCTTTGCCAAGTTTGCTGGCCTGAACGAGGTGGAGGGCTACACGTCAACCATCTTCTCTATTTGGTTTGTGGGCGGCATCATCCTATTCATGATGGGCGTTCTGGGACTCTATATCGGAAAGATCTTCGATCAGGTAAAAGGCCGTCCCGTCTTTATTGTCAGTGAAACATTGAACGTTGAAGGTTGAAAGTTGAAAGTTGAAAATTGAAAATTGAGCTATGATTCCATTCAATAAACCCTATTGCTCAGGCAGAGAGATCAGTTATATCCAGGAAGTGTGCCAGTCTACCACGATGTCTGGCAATGGCGACTTCACCAAGCTGTGTCATGGTTTCTTCGAGAAACGCTATGGTTTCCGGAAATGTCTGCTCTGCACCTCTGGTACCGATGCTTTGGAGATGTGTGCCATGCTGTGTGAATTGAAACCTGGCGATGAGGTGATCGTGCCCTCTTACACGTTTGTCTCTTCCGCCATCGCCTTTTTGCGGGAAGGCGCAGTGATACGCTTTGCTGACAGCGGGGCGGATAATCCCAACATCACCGCTGAGACCATCGAACCGCTTATCAACGACAAAACGAAGGTCATAGTTGTGGTGCATTATGCTGGTGTGGCCTGCGACATGGACCGTATCATGGCACTGGCAAATAAACACAACCTGCTGGTGGTCGAGGATGCGGCCCACGCCATTGATTCCTATTACAAAGGCAAGCCGCTGGGTGGTATCGGACATCTGGCAGCTTTCTCTTTCCACGAGACCAAGAACATCAATTGTGGCGAAGGAGGCATGCTGGTGGTCAACGACGAACGATTCGTCAGACGTTCGGAGATTCTTTGGGAAAAAGGTACTAACCGTGCTGAGTTCTATCGCGGTATGGTAAACAAATATGGCTGGTGCGACATGGGTTCGTCGTTCCTGCCTTCTGAGTTCAACGCAGCCTTCCTGTGGGCCCAGCTTGAACAAATCGATGACATTCAGGGGAAGCGACGTCACATCTGGGAAAGCTACGACCGTGCTTTGCGTGGTCATCTGCCCAAGGGCATCACACTCCCGGAACTGCCCGACTACGCTACCAACAACTACCACATGTACTATCTGCTTTGTGAATCGCTGGAACAACGTACGGCACTGATGAACTATTTGAAGAATCATGGCGTACAGGCTACTTTCCACTATCTGCCCTTGCACTCCAGTGTGTACTATCAGGATAAACATGATGGCCGTCCGTTGGCCAACTGTGACCGATATGCCGACACATTGGTGCGACTGCCGCTGTATTACGAACTGACTGACGACGAGATAGAGAAGATAACGAAATTAATACGCTCTTCGCGAAATTATTTGTAGGCCTATGGAACAAAACATATCAGTTGTTATCAACACATATAACGCAAGCAAATATCTTGCACGTGTCCTTGATACCGTAAAGGGATTTGACGAGGTAGTAGTCTGTGACATGGAGTCGACAGACAATACCGTAGCTATAGCAAAAGAGTATCACTGCAATGTCATCACATTCCCAAAAGCCAATCATAAAAGTGCTGAACCTGCGCGCACTTTTGCCATTCAGTCGGCTCAGTCGGATTGGGTACTTGTCGTTGATGCCGACGAGCTCGTAAGCGAAGCCTTACGCTCATATCTTTATGATTTTATCAAGAACCCAGGGGAGGTGCGTGGCCTGTATATTCCTCGTAAAAATTACACGATGAATGTGTGCCTGCCTTCCTCTTACCCTGACTATCAGTTGCGTTTCTTCATGAAAGAAGGTACTGTGTGGCCGCCATATGTACATACATTCCCAACAGTTCAGGGAGCACTTGACTACATTCCAAAGAAAAGAAAAGATTGTGCCTTTGATCACCTTGACGACTCCACTCGCGCCTGCATAAACCGTCTGAACAATTACACAGACAACGAAGTCGAAAAACGTGCATTCAAGAAAGTTACGCTGTTTAAACTCATAGCCTCGCCAATGGTACGCTTTCTGAAGCAGTATTTTATCAAGGGTGGCATTTTCTATGGCATTCCCGGTTATGTGCAGGCTATGCGTTCTGCCCAATACAAATTTACCGTATTGTGTAAAGTTTATGAGCAACAGGTTGGAATTGGAGCATGAAACGCCTATTCTTCATATTATTCCGTGGTGTACACATGAACCAGAAATTTCCATACATGGTTCATGGATTTCTGATGATCATAACGCCTAAATGCATCTATAGACGCAAGAGGAAACAACTTCTAAAACGCTATGCGTCCCTTCATGGCAAAGAGCAGGAATATATAGATTCAAGGGTGAATTACTACTGCAAGATACCTGATAAAATCGTATTATCAGACATTCTTGAGCAATTGCCCAACGGGAAAGCTCCCTATAAACTCAGGAATCTCAGGGAACATTCCTTTTTCAACAAACACTCTAACTCCGTCTATTTCTTTGATACTTACGAATATACAAGATATTTTCCCCTAGACCTTAAATGGTTGCATATTGCCGGGGATGTTTTCTATAAGCTTCCAGCGCCTGCCGTCACAAAGAGCAGACTGATTCCCACAGAGGATGAATTCTCTAATGAGATAATCATCAATCAGGATAAAGTACGACACTTCTGTTTCATCCATGACCCGATCTCATGGGAAGAAAAGAAAGCACGTGTTCTTTTCCGTGGTGCATGTCATGGTAAGCCGCGACGGGAATTGTTCCTGCGAACATTTATCAATCATCCTCTCTTCGATATTAAAGATACGGCACGCGACTCCTCCAATCCCCCCGAATGGCGACAGAAGAAGGAACTTACACTTTATGATCATTTGGAATATCGTTACATCATGGCTCTTGAAGGTAATGATGTCGCATCCAATTTAAAATGGGTCATGTCTAGCAACAGCATTGCTGTGATGCCACGTCCAACTTGCGAGACATGGTTCATGGAAGGTAAGCTTATTCCTAACTATCATTACATAGAGATACGGGAAGACTATGCAGACCTCATTGAGCGTATAGAATATTATGAGGCACACCCAGAAGAGGCGAAACAGATTGTGCAACATGCTCATGAGTGGTGCTCACAATTCCATCGCCAAGACAGAGAGGATATGATAAGTGTGCTTGTACTACAGAAATATTTTAAAGCCAGCGGGCAATTGTAAGGACTATAGGATGGTCAATTACCGTTAGCGTATATTTCTAAAGTGATTCTCAAACTTGTCAAACCGCATATGCTCCGGCGAAGCTTCCTCCATCCAACAGAGAGGTATGTCATGATACATACATGCTGTCAGGGAGAACGTGCTGGGAGGTCCTATGATAGCGTCGCACTCTGAAAGCATGATCATATCCTGAGCAGGATTATTCTCTGGCATGACAATGAACTTTATGCTATTTTGACAACCCTGGCAAAGTTTCTCAAAATCATGAGGAGAGACGGTCCTGTCGTTTGTTGAGATGAAGGTCACAATATCCTTTGCAGTATTCTGACGCGCATACTCCATAACATATGCGGCATAAATGGCATTGTCGTAGAAAAATTTACCAGCATAAAAATCCTTATAATCCCCTCGACGGATATGAAGTCCAAGACGAAGAGCTCCCGTATTTGCTCCGCCTATAGCCATCTCCATGCGTTCTCGCAGAGGTTTTGCGTATTCCTCGCGCAATTGAAAGAGGTCACATATTTCGTCCCGATACTCTAAGAACTCGTCATAGAATCGGGCAAACCAGCCACTCACCACAAAGTGGCGGTGGGTTTCCATATAATGTATCTTCTCTTCCCGGTGGTCCTCTCGCCTAAAACTTACCGTATGTAAAAGTTTCAGCGCCGCAGCATATTTTGCAAAGAGATACCAGAAGAAACCGGCATACTTGGTCTGCTGAATTTTAAAGTATGGATACTTATAGCTGAAGCGCATAGATATTACACGCTGATGGTGCTTACGTCCCCAGGCATAGACATGTGCAAACTGGAGAAGGTTGTTGCACATCTGACTCTTGTCTCTAGCGAAAATCATTTTGCAAAGCCTGTTATGTGTTTACTATTGTGCTAAACGTAAGCCCAGATTGTCATCATGGCGCCAGTGAATAAAGAAATTTCTATTTGAAACTCTTAAATAATAGTCTGTGTTGTTATAACATCCACCTCTTATAATACGGAAATTACGACGCGCTAAATTACTTGGTTTCTGCATGGGGTCTGTTCCGTATGGGTTGTAGTAGTCCTGACACCATTCTGACACATTGCCTGTCATATCATACAAACCGAGCTCATTAGGTTTCTTCTGACGTACCGGCTGATGCTTTTTCTTCAATGAATGGGCATTTTTAAAACACCATGCCACCTCTTCAAGATTATTGCTTCCCGCATAGCGATAATGCTTACTATAACAACCGCCACGCGCCGCATATTCCCACTCTGTTTCTGTGGGTAGGCGGAAATGTTGTTTCGTCAAGGCATTGAGTTTAGAGATAAACTCTTGGCAGTCATCCCATGTAATCCATTCTACCGGATGATTCTCTCCATGGAACTTTGATGGGTTCTTGCCCATTACAGCCTCCCACAGTTCTTGTGTCACCTCAGTCTCACCAAGATAGAACGACTCTACCGTAACCCGATGTACCACCTCGTCATCATCGTGCTCACCCATTTCCTTCGTTGCTCCCATCTCTGAAGAGCCTCCCTTGATGAATTTCATCGTAAACTTCACCCCGTGGACATTATACTGCTTGTCATTCTGAGCGAAAGACGAAGCATTAAGCAGTAGCAACAGCAGGAGTATAGACAGTATTCTTTTCATAATCATATGTTATTGTTCGGTAAATAATAGTCAGCCAAATGAAGAAATAGATATAGATATCTACAAAGAAGTGACCATTGATAAGGTCATGAACGGCAACAGGACAGAATATATCACAAGGCATGAGACCCATGAAAACCACCAGTCCCCAGAATAGGACCTTGTCCCAAAGGGTATGATTTTTCCATACGCAAAAATAGCACATCATATATCCTGGCAGGGAAATCACATAAGTGTGCGTCTCAGGACAATCGCTAAATAGAATTACAAATCCCATCATCGTAGCGAATACGGAAGTCCTGAATTCTATTCTGTTCCATCGCTTATGCATCAGGAAGAACAGAGCCATGAGCAATGCGAGTACCACGACCTGCACCACCCTATAGTTAGGCAAGAGCAGAGGTTTTAAACCGTAGGCAAAGAGTATACCGCAAAAATCGGAATCACTATGATGCTGGTTAATCATGGCCATCCACTCCTGATAGGTATTGATAAGCCCGTCGAAACCAAGAGCGACAGCTGGCAATAACAACCAGAAGACAATGCAACACAATGTCAAGCCAACATTCCTCCAGAACTTAGGATAACACAATAGCAAACCAAGTTCTATGCCACCATATACTTTAGTGCACAAGGCAAAGGTAATCAGGAATATAGCCCAGAAATACTTTCCTCGTTCAAGAAGTGAGAAACCGAACAGAGCGACATAACACTGAACTACATTGAACTGGCATGAGAATAATCCTTGTTCCAAAATAAGAATAATGCCAAGGAATATCTGTAGCCTGTATTTACGGAAGTAATCCGGTAATGTCCATACAGCAAGGAATGTAAGCGCATAATTCCCCATATTCCAGACAAACGGTCCTATATAATGATGCAGGAAATATATAGGAGCAAAAACCACGTTGAAGGTTGGCATATAGAGGAAATAAATATGCCGTGACTCAACATACTCGTTCGTGTATGGACTCATGCCACTCCAGAAGAACATCGTGGAATCATAGTAGTCCATCCAGTTTGTGTTTCTTCCTCTTATGGTTTCAAGGAATGTTGCCACAAAGACTACAAGCAAACCGAGTGCAAACACACACTTCGGATTGGAAAAAAATCTGTTAATAGCATTAATAATACTTTTCATTATGAATTGCTTTTAAATTTTTGATTCTGCCGCATATAATCGGGGAAAGTAAGTGACCAACGACTTCCACTATACTTCCTTTGCAGCGTGTCGTAGTCTTTCATCTTACTATAGGGTAGACGCTTCTGTAACCATGGGCGCAGCACCTTCTTCTGAACAAAGTTGCCGTATGTCTCAAACTCCGAGAATCCGGATATGGTGCTAAGGTCCAGATTGTCAACAATAGCCTTTTGCCAATTATCCACCCCGCAATTCCTGCTGATGGATTCTTGCAGTTGAGCCACTTGTTCTTTGTCGAACAACATCTTATGATCCACATACGAGAGATTGAGTATCTCCAATTCTGGGAGTATGCGATGTATCATATCGTAATAAAAATGATTTTCCTCATAGCTGAGGTAGAACACCGTTTCGTTCTTTTCCGTGAGAAACACATGAGGACGTATCAATACATGATCGGCATCAATGCAGAGATAATGGCGACAACTGCCAATCTTACCCGACAGCTTAACGAATTGCTGGAAGAGCCATCCGCTCCTGTTCCGCCCGTCTTTAGTGATGATATTGAGACTCATTGGAGAATACCCAAAGACGGAATTCTCATCAATAAAGACCAGACCGTTTGCTTTACAGAAAGCCAGAATCTCTTGTTGCGCTGGTGCTACAATATAAATATCCTTTACATGGTTGGCAACACAATGTCTTATGCCATCAAGACATAAAGGAAGGGTCTGTAAATCCTTAGTGATAATAGGAATCACAACATCTATCTCCTCTGTTGATGGTGTAAGTTCTGGAAAGTGTTTCCACGAAAACCACCTATATCGTAATTCTCTCTTTTTTTTCTCCCAGTTCATTTCTTGATGATGAGTTCGTTTCTGTTCATTCTCTGCATATAGTCCTGTATAATAGCTTTCAGGAATTTTAACTCTGTTAAGTCCCTGTCTTTCTCCCCTGCTAAATTGTTTTTTTGCAGGGGGTCGGTCTTATAGTTATATAGTCCAGTCACCTTCTGCCCATCAAATTGTAGGAAATAATCGCCTTTTACAAACTGGTATATGCCGTTGTTGTAATTTACGGCCCATGTGTCTTCATCATTTGCCGTGGTCAAATCCTGACCGAAAGCGATGTATGGCTTATTATATGCGACAAGACTGAGCACAGTAGGCATGATGTCTATCTGTTGTGCTATACCATGGCGGCGCTCGGGCTTTACCATCTCATTGGTAGGGTCGAAAATGATCAGCGGTGCGGCATACAACCCCATGTCTGTACCATAGAATTCATTGTCGAAACCATTTGTGTGGTCACATGTCAGCACAAAGATAGTGTTTTTATACCATGCTTGCCTACTTGCCGTCTCAAAAAACTTCTTGATTGCCATGTCCGTATATCTTATACAGTGGTGCATGGAGTTCTTACCATCGTCTTTAAAGACATTATTGTATTTCTCAGGCACACGAAACGGATGATGACTTGAGGCTGTGAATACTGCTGTCATAAATGGTTCTTCCATTTCTGACATCTGCAAGGCATAGTATTGCAGGAAAGGCTCATCCCATATCGCCCAGATTCCGTCAAAATCATCATCGCCTTTGAAACGTTTGTCTTTGTTATATTCTGTTCTGCCGTAATATCTCCCGAAACCTGTGGTCTTGGCAAATGCCTGAAATCCCATGCTGCCATTCTCTGCTCCATGGAAGAAAGCGGTCTGATAACCTACCTTTCTCAATTCTCCTGCTATACCGCTGACGTCGTTCATCGAAGATGGAGTCAGGAAAAAAGGTTCCACAAACATCGGTATGCTTGAGAGTATTGAAGGCATACCGTCTATCGACTTCCTGCCGTTGGCAAAGCTCCAGTCAAAAGTCAGCGATTTTGCCTCCAAGGACTTCACAAATGGCGCAAAGCCCTCTTCAACATACTCCCTACCCAAACTTTCCACTATTAGCACCACTACATTCTTCTTGTTTGGCACTAGTTTTTCATTGTCAGCATGAATGGCAGAATATTTTTCGTCTATTTCCGATAATGCATAGCCAGGTTCCTTAAGCGACTGCTTGCCCAATGTTCTTATCAGCGAAAATGGTGTGTTGAGTATCGCTGCAGCTTCCTTAGGGTGAGTCACATACTGGTGAGCATTGCTGATGGTAATTGGTCTTACCGCATGTGTGAAACCTCCTCTCATTCCCGCTATGGTGAGGGGTATGTAAACAACAAAAATGAGGAGGTTTACAAGATAATATGTCATGTATTCCTTGGTGTGCTTCGGCGAATACCCTCTCTTGGGCATCACATAACAATGCCACAGAAGGAATATCATCGCTATGCCGAGCAGAAAGAGGTACCAATGGTTCATTACCTCTGTTCCAAATATGTAGCTTAGATTCTCTTCGTTCTTAAACTCTTGCAGGACGCTTGTTGTAGTTCGCTTGCCAGTATAACGGAAATATACTGAGTCAGCCAGATTCATCACTATGGCTATGCTGTTGATGATAACAAACACCCACTTTGCCAACTTTTGCCACGCTCTGGTTTCTTTATAGTGCAGAGGCAACAGCATCAGTATGGCATACAATGCGTTTGTGTATAATATTGCAGAGGTATCAAATTTTAGTGAACCGCAAAGAATGTCATATAGTGGATTGGTTAATAATGAAGTCCCTATCGCACTCCAATTCTCTACGACATATTCTACTCTACAAACGAAATACATCGCATATACCAACGCGATGTTTATCATGAAAGCAAAGGGAGTAGAGATGATATTCTGCCTATTTGACACCATAACAAATTCTTCTTGTTCCTCTTATCTTAAGATTCAGGTGGCAAAGGTACACATAAGTAAGCAAAAGACCAAAGGAAAACTCGTTTTTTCATAAATAAAATCACAGGACTAATCAATCTTCTCTATGAACTGCCCTTGCGGATTGAAACGCACATCCTCATCGTTCGAGAGCTCTATCTTGAAGCCGTATGGCTTTTTGCAGAGTTTCGTAATCACTTCTTTAGGATAGTTGGTCTTCACATACTGGAGGATGGACTTGGGGACAAGCGTAGAGGGGACCCCCGTCTTATTACGTCCCACTCTTTTCCATTCTCCTTGAAGGTCGAACTCTATCTTTGTTCCGTCGTTGAGCAGCACACAGTATTCCTTCCCTTCAACATCGTCGTCATCCATCTCCACGAGGACAACCGTCGATTGTGGGAAGTACTGGTCGATAAACGCCTTCGAGTGTGGAGGAATCTTCTCGTCCACACAGGCCGTCGTCAGCAACATTGTCAGGCACCAGAGCGCCGCTGTCCATATTCTTTGTCTCATCATTTTACTTTACTTAATACATCTGTAATCCTGTCGGCGTTCATGCTGCGGGCACTGGCGTCGAAGATTTCCTTGTAGCGTCCTCCCTGCAGATAGACGTCCTCGGGGTTTCCACTCTCAACAATACGCCCCTGCTCCAATACGTAAATATAATCTGCATCAATGATTTGTCCGATGTTATGTGAGATGATGATCACCGTGCGGCCCTGCTTGACGGCATCAATGCTGGCCTTGATCTGCTCGGTGGCAATAGCGTCGAGGCTGGCCGTCGGTTCATCGAGGATAATGATTGACGGGTTCTTGATGAACATGCGGGCGATGGCCACACGCTGCTGCTGGCCGCCACTGAGGCGCAGCGCGCTGCTCTGGAATCCGTCGGGTAGCTGCATCACCTGGTCGTAGAGGAAGGCCTTGCGCGCTGCCTCCACCACTTCATCGCGGGTGGCCTGCGGATTGCCGTAGCGGATGTTCTCCTCAATTGTGCCGTCGAAGATGTGGTTCTTCTGCATCACCAGTCCCACATGGTCGCGCAGCCAGCAGGTGTCCCACTGCTGGAGTGGCGTGCCGTCGAGCATGATGGTACCGCTGTCGGCATGATAGAACTTATCGAGCAGGTTGACGACGGTGCTCTTGCCGGCTCCGCTGAGACCCACCAGAGCCGTAATCTTGTCGGGTTCTATCGTCATTGACACGTCGTGCAGAGCCTTGATACCATTGGGATAGGTAAATTCCACATGCTGCAGCTCGAAGCGACCCCTTACTTCATCAGGGCGGTAGTCGCCCGTATCCTCGACCTGTTCCTTGCCTTCCAGCAGTTCAAAGAGTCTCTCGGAGTAGATAAGCGCATCGTTCAGGTCGTCGTAGATGCGGTGTAGCTGGCGAATGGGAGCGCTGACGTTGGCAAACAGCATGACGTGGTACATAATCTTACCGATGGTCATGCCTGGATAGTCTACAAGTACGAGCCACGCTGTCAGGATGATGACGAGCACGGTACCTATCTGTTCCAGGAAACCTTTCAGACCCGTATAGAAGTAGCTCTGCTTGCGCGTCGACAGCTGCAAGTTGGTCACGCTATCCTGCACAGCGCCTAAACGCTGGTCTTCGATTTCCTGGCGGTTGAACGACTTGACGACGCCGATGCTCTCAATGATGTTCAAAATGGTTTGGCTGACAGCCTGCTGACCATCGAAGATGCCGCGGCGTCCAGCCCGCATGCGTACCGCCTGGATATAGGTAACATAGAAATAGACGGGAACGATGAGCAGGGCTACCAGTCCTACATAGACATTGGCCAAAAACATGAGGATGAGCGCCAGCATGGCACTCGTTATCAACGGCAGGATATCGATAAAGAGGCTATTGACGGCATGGCTTGTGCTTAACACCCCCTTGTCGATGCGCGACTGCAGGCGGCCGGCCTCGTTGCCTGAGGTGGTGAAGAATGCCATGCGGAAGGTTTGCATGTGGTGTACCACCTGTAGCGACAGGTCGCGGCTCACCAAGATGCGCATACGCTCACCATAGTAGCGGCGGAAGAAGTTGACCACGGCGGCCAGCAACTCCTTGCCTAGCAGAACGCCACTCACCACGGCAATCACGCTCACGGCTGACGCCCAAACCAGCTTAGGTTGCTGGTCGAGGATATTGATAGCATCCACGGCACGATCCAGCACAATGGCATTGACCTGTGCCAGTAGCGACCCAATGAAGGTCAGCACCAGTGTTATCGCCACCAACCAGCGGTAGGGCTTCACAATCCGCAGAATATAATATATCAACTTACCGATACCATGCACGCTACTATGGCCGCACCAGGCCAAATTATGAAATATGAAAGAACATGACAAGGATGGTGGAAGGAAATTTTTATTTCATCCGATGTATTGACAGATCATTTCAGCCACTTCGTCCTCAGTCTTTCCGTCCATGGAGATGACAAGGTCGTAGTTGCGAGTGTCGTAGCGTGAAGTGCTCGTGTACTTGTTGACATAGTTCTCGCGCATCTTGTCCACTTTCTTGATGACCTTCTCAGCCTCCTCGCGGCTCAGACCCTGCTTTTTCATAACACGCTCGATGCGGTAATCCATCGAGGCCTGGATGAGGATGCTCATGCGGTTGGGCTGGTCTTTCATAATGTAGAAAGCCGTACGTCCGGCGATGACGCACGACTCATCAGCGGCGATACCCTTCACGATTTCCTTTTCGACCTTATACATCTCACCAGTAGTCAGCAATTCGGTTTCTTTGCCCATCTCTACCTCGTAGTACTTTGAAGAATTGATAAAAACCTGGCCGATGCCTACGACGCGCTTGAAGTCGGCCCACCAGCCGTGCTTGCGGCCTTTCAGTCTCTCAATCTCCTCTACGGTGAGGTTGTACTTCTCCGTCAGGGCCTTAATCAGGGCCTTGTCGTAGAAGGGTACGCCCAACTTTGCTGCCAGTTTCTCACCAACGGTGCGTCCACCGCTACCCAATTCACGATTAATCGTGATCACAAATTTCTCGTTCTTATTCATATGCTACAGTTTTAGTCTATATGTGCGCAAAGGTACACATAAGTAAGCAAAATACCAAAGGAAAACTCGTTTTTCTTCATAATTGAGTGAAAAAGCCCCTGCGTAGAAACGCAGGGACAAAAGATTGATGTTAGCGGTCTTTATCGACCTCGTCAAATCCCAGTATGTACCAATTCACTACTTTATTGCTTTGCACACTGGTTACTTGCAGCAACGGCATGCGCACCCGGTGGACGACGCGAATGTAGGGGGGAACGTATTTTTTCCTGTTCATGGTATCATCACTTTTTTCCCGTTAAAAATGTAAAGTCCCTTGGTTGGCTGCGCAACACGACGGCCGGCAAGGTCGTAATACACATGATCAATCACCCGTTGCTCATTATCTATTGCCTTCACGGCTGTTGACACTTCGCCGTCAAAGTCGATGGCATAGTCAGTCATGGCGGGAGCACCCCCTGTTGCAGGAATCTCGAAGTGGGCACGCATGCAGCGCAGTGTGCGCGGCACATTGTTTGAATAGCCTATACGGCTGTCGCTGCTGAGCATAACGATGGTGTTCTGGTTGCCTTCATTAATGACGAACGGATCATACTGCCCCACAAACCTGCTGTCACTTCCCAGAGCATTTGTAAAGGTGATGGTAGTCGGCTCAACGGAAGTGATAGTGACTCCGTTAAAGACAGGATGCCCGGACGGTTCCTATACCCTATAAGGGATTATCGGAACAAGTCAAAGAAATCATCGGAACGACTCAAAGGAACCATCGGAACGACTCAAAGAAGGCATTGCTTTGCAGTCGGAATGTGTGTGACGGAAATTCCGTCTTTAAATGATGGGACGGAAGATACCTCGAAATACATACCACAGTGCCTTCAGACGACTGCGAAGCACTTGGGTTTTCAGTTTGGAACCCGTGACGGGATGGTCTAACAATGCCGTCGAGAAGTCACAGCCCCGATAGGTGTACAGACGACGGAAGGTAGAAGACGTCATGCCCCATTTGAACAGAAACTGAGCTTGTCCCATGTTCTTCTTGACACGACCTGTGGATTTTGTCTCAAAATGATAGACGCGGCTGGCAGAAAGCCCCTTCATATAGCGGATGCCGCATAGCCACAGTTTAGCCGTAAAGTCGGGGTCACTATACATGCCTGGAGACAGCTCTACACTATAACCGCCCACCAAGTCCCAAATGTCGCGATGCACCACGTTAGGAGGCATGGTGGCTCCCATCCAGTCGTTCAAGGGATACTGCATGAAGTCTTGAAGAAGCTTTTCTTCACGGAACGACTCTATGGTGTCTCCATAGTCGGCCACAATGATGGAATCGCCGGAAGTATGCGGCTGGATAGTGGTAGCAGAGAGAAAAAAGCGGTTGTCAGGCAGTGACGCTATTTCCTGTACCAGCACCTCGTCCCAATGAGGAAGGACGTACATGTCGTCGTTCAGGAAACAGATATAGTCTGTCTTCACTTTGCTGCGCATCATGTTCATGGATATGCACACCCCAACATTCTGAGGAGAATAGGTGTAGTCGAGTCCTTGCTCCCTGACCCAGTCCAAAGTTCCATCGACACCCTCATTAACGTGGACAATTACCTGATGGTCATATGTCGAGTTCTTACGGATGCTCGCCACACAGCATTTCAGGAAGGCGAGATTGTTCCATGAGGGTATCAAAATGGAGAATTTTATCATTTTATCCATTCTATTTTAATATTTTGGGTACAAAGATACGAAATTTATTTTATTTTTGTTACCTTTGCAAGCAGTAAATTATGGCTCTTTACGAAATACGTCCCTTACAGTTAAGAATTCTCGAGATTCTGGGTGCCGTCGACAAGACATGTCGGGAGCATAACCTGCATTATTACATGTGGGCTGGAACGATGATAGGAGCTATTCGTCACAAGGGATTCATCCCTTGGGATGACGATTTGGACATCGCCATGCCTCGTCCTGACTACGACCAGCTAATAGCTCACTGCAAAGAATGGCTTCCGGAACCTTACGAGATGGTATGTGCCGAGAACGATGCAGTGTATCCGTTGCCCTTTGCCAAGATTCAAGATGGCAGCACGACGCTCATCGAGCGCATGCACCTGAAGTATCTGGGGGGCATCTATCTGGACGTATTCCCCATTGACGGTGCTCCCAGCGGCTGGCTGGCCCGCAAATGTCACTTTGCGCGCTATCAGTATTACAAGCGTGTGCTTTACCTGCTGTTCCGTGATCCCTACAAGCATGGTCATGGCCCTTCATCATGGATCCCCTTACTTTGCCGCAAGCTTTATTCTCTCAAGGAAGTGCAACAAAAAATACGTGCCATCCTGACTCGTTACGATTACGACACGAGTAAATGGGTTGCTGACTATGATGACGGTTCCAAGGGTGTGATGGCGAAGACGGTTCTGGGCGTACCGACTCCCTATGACTTTGAGGATATGAAGGTGTTGGGCGTAGAGCAGTATGATACTTATCTGACGAATAAGTATGGTGACTATATGACCATTCCTGATGGTGACCACCAGCGACAGCATAATTTTCACCTGTTGGACTTGGAACATCCTTATAAAACCTATAAACCCTGACGACGCCATGAAAATACTCTATCATATTGTAACGGCTGTCTGGTATCTGCTTTCATTGTTGCCGATGCGCGTTCACTATGTGTTGAGCGATATCCTGTTCTGGGTGATTTATGGACTTTTGGGTTATCGGAAACGGGTGGTTAGAAAAAATCTGAAAGAGTCTTTCCCTGAAAAAGCAGAGGCAGAACTGCGAAAGATAGAACGAGGCTTCTACCACTTCTTCTGTGATTATCTGGTGGAGAGTGTCAAGCTGATGACGATAAGTCGTGAGAATCTGAAGCGCAGGATGGTGTTCAAGGGAACAGAATTGGTGGACGAATGCATAGAACAGGGTCAGTCGTGTGCGCTTTATTTGGGGCACTACTGTAACTGGGAATGGGTTACATCGATGCCTTTGTGGTTGACCCCTAAGGTGCAGTGCGGACAGATTTATCACCCCATAGAAAACAAGGATTTCGACCGTCTTTTTCTTCGCCTTCGTCAGCGACTGGGGGCAGTCTGTATACCCATGCAGGACACGTTGCGAAGGATGCTGGAGTTTCGCCAAGCAGGACAACCAGTGATTATCGGTTATATTGCCGACCAAAAGCCCCATTGGGTCAATATCCACCATTGGGTGAATTTTCTGCATCACGACACGCCCGTGCTGACTGGAACGGAACGTATTGTACGCAAGTTGAACCATGCTGTTTTCTATGCCGATGTACGCCGCATCAGACGTGGCTATTATGAAATGACCATCAGACCCATCACCCGTGAGCCCCAGAAGATGGCCGATTATGAGCTGACTGACTGCTATTATAAGCTATTGGAAGAGAGTATTCAGCGTGCTCCTGAGTTCTGGTTGTGGAGCCATAACCGATGGAGTCGGACACGCGAAGAGTTCGACCGTCGTTTCGAGGTTGTCAACGGAAAGGTTATTGCTAAGGAGTAAGGCGGTTGTGCGTTATGCTGTCATTCTTATCGTTCGCCCAAATCTTTTGACGCAGCCTGCAATATGGCTTTGGCCCATTGCATGAGTTTGTCGCTATCCTTACCAGAGGTCGTTACCACACGGTTACTAATGAAGTCGTAGTTGACAAAACTGGTACTGTCGATGATGGTGTAGCCGTCATCATAAGTATGAATGGCAAAGGGATGCTTATAGGTAGTGCTCAGCACGTCGCGGCTGAAGGTATATTCATCGTGAGCGATACCCAACTGACCCAATAAGGTTGCTGGCAGATCGGTTTGGTTACACACCTGCTCAATGCGACGGGGTTGTTTGACAACACCCCCCAGCCATAGCATCGGAATGTGGTTTAATAGGGGATTTGACTCATCAAGCCCTGCATGTACAATACCATGGTCGGGCAACATCACGATCAGCGTATGATTCCACAGTTCTGTATGACGAAGCTGCTGAATGAAGTTGCCTACGCACTGGTCGAGATAGTAGAAGGCATTGAGCACCTCGTCGTCGAAATGATGGATGGGTACATCCCAAGGTGAGTGGCTGCTCAGCGTAGAATAGCCAATCAGGAAGGGCTGCTTCATCGTTTTTGTCAGCTGAGTGAGAGTCTGGAAGGTAATATCATCACGAACCCCCCACCTGGCTGTCTGTTGTTCATCAGTAGTATAGTCAGTCTTCCACGTCAAATCCTGAAAGCCTCCCGACACCAAGTAGCTACGCATATTGGTAAAGTTGATGTCGCCACCATAGAGATAGTGTGTCGAGTAGCCACGTTCCTGCTGTAAGGTACGGGCAATGTTGGGCAATGTGCGTGACTTTGCAGGAATTTTCATCACTGACGTGTTGGGGAACGAAGGGTAGCCACTCCAAGTACATAGCGTACCTCGGTCGGTGCGCCACGAGTTGGCATGACAGTTGGCAAAGTAGATACCCTCCTTGGCCATCTTGTTCAAATTGGGAGTGATGTCAGTACGTCCGCCGATTTCAGTAAACTGTCCGCCACAGCTCTCCAATAGGATGACGATGATGTTGGGCGTATTCGTAGTTAGAAGTGTATCGCAGTCAATGCTTTGTGTGTTATACAACTGATTGACAATATCGTCACAAGTCTTCTGGTCCATAAACTTAAATGAGACGATATTGCTACCTGACTTTTCGAGCGACGCAAAGAACGAGAAGATAGGATTGACGGCAGAATGGTTGAGAAACTGATTCTGGGAGTAGTACACTTGTCCGATATTAGTTGTCGACTCATCCAATCCTCCACGTATTCCTATGATGATAAGGGGAATAAGCAACAATGCACCAATACTGCTAAGGATGCGTTTCCTGATTTTTGGCAACTTTAATGGAATTTTCCAGTAAGCCCACGTAAAGATTGCTGTTAATAGGGCGATTGTCAGCAGTCGCATGAGGATATAGCTTGTCGAGACGCTGGCCATGGCCTCCGTCGGTGTCTCTAAGTATTGGAGACAGAAGGCGTCGAGTTTGAATAGCCAGAATTCATAGAGACTGGTGTCTGCCACAAAAATCAGTGCCATCGCCAAAGAGATGACGATGTAGAAGGGGCGCAGGATGTTTCGGAACAATCGCTCGCGTGGGACCCAGATACTGACAGCCAGGCAAAGGAAAGGAAGGGACAAGATATAGAGCCCCATGCTAAGGTCAAGGCTCAGACCATGACGGATTACTTCGAAAACGTTAGTTACTGTGAATGACTGGACACCAGCATGGTAGAACATAAAACCCATCTTGGCAACGATGAAGATGAGCACCGTCAGCAGATAGGTCTTGAGCAGGTAAAGGACTCTCTGTAACATGGTGTCGCGTCTTTTTATAATGTCTGCATGTCTGTCAGCTTCTTGTAATGCCCGTCAAAAGAAAGCAGTTCATCGTGGGTACCACGTTCTACGATGCGACCCTCATGCAGCACACAGATTTCATCGGCATTCTTGATGGTCGACAGGCGGTGGGCAATAGCTACCGTCGTACGCGTCTTCATCAGTCGCTCCAAGGCATCCTGTACCAGACGCTCGCTCTCGGTGTCGAGTGCAGAAGTGGCCTCGTCGAGGATGAGGATGGGCGGGTTCTTCAGAATGGCGCGGGCGATGGATACACGCTGGCGCTGACCTCCTGAAAGACGTCCTCCACGATCACCGATGTTGGTTTCAAACTGGTGCTCGCTTTGCATGATGAAGTCATAGGCGTTGGCAATCTTTGCTGCTTCAATAATCTGCTCTTCCGTTGCGCTGTCGACGCCAAACGAGATATTGTTACGGAAAGAGTCGTTGAACAAAATGGCCTCTTGGTTGACATTTCCAATCAACTGGCGCAGGTCATGGATGCCCAGTTCCTTGACATTGATACCGTCGATAAGCACCTCACCTTCCTGTACGTCATAATAGCGTGGAATGAGGTCTACCAGTGTCGATTTTCCACTGCCACTCTGTCCAACGATAGCAATGGTCTTACCTTTAGGAATGGTCAGATTGATTTCTCTCAGCACCCACTGCTCGCCATAACGGAACGAAACGTTGCGGAACTCAATCTGATGCTCGAAGCTGGGGATGTGTTTGGGTTGTGCAATTTCTTTAATGGTGTTTTCAGCCAGCAATATCTTGTCGATACGCTCCATTGATGCCAAGCCCTTTGGAATATTGTATCCGACCTTTGACACCTCTTTCAAGGGGTTGATGATGGAGTAGAGTATCACCATATAGTAAATAAAGGAAGGACCGGACAACGACTGGTTGTTAAGTACTAGGACGCCACCAAACCACAGCACGATGACAATCATGCAGGTACCCAGGAACTCAGAAAGGGGATGTCCGATGTTCTGACGGATATTTACCCACATGATGTCGTGACGGTATGTGGAATTGATGCGATTGAACTTCTCGCGCATCTTGCCTTCCGCACAGAATGCCTTGATGATGCGTAGACCTCCTAAAGTCTCGTCCACCACGCTCATGGTGTCACTCCACAGGGATTGTGCCTGGATGCTCTGAGCCTTAAGTTTGCGACCAATCCATCCCATAAACCAACCAATCAACGGGATGATGATTACAGAGAAGAGTGTCAGCTGCCACGAAATGATAATCAGCGTTGTGAAGTACGAAATAATCAGGATGGGATTCTTGAACATCAGGTCCAGCGAGGACATGATGCTTACCTCGACCTCTTGCACGTCACCCGTCATGCGGGCAATGATGTCACCTTTGCGTTCTTCTGTAAAGAAGCCTAAAGGCAAGGCCACTATCTTCTGGTACAACTGGTTGCGCATGTCGCGAACCACACCCGTACGGATAGGTACCACACTGGAAGATGCCAGGAAGTAGGCCACGGTTTTCAGCAAGGTGGCTACAATCAGGAACAGTCCGATAAAGAGCAACGTCGTCGTAGAGCCCATATCGGAGATAAACATGTTGATGTAATAGTAAATGTTGTTGATTGCTACATCCTTGATGCTACCATCGCTCCATTCCATCAGTGTGGTGACGTTGACGTTGTCGTCAGTCTTAAACAGAATCTGCAGAATAGGAATCAGTGCAGCGAAAGAGAAAATGTTGAGCAGAGCCGAGAGGATATTAAACACAATCGACAAGACGACAAATTTCTTGTACGGTGCTACAAACCGCCTTAGTACTTGCATAAACTCTTTCATACGCTCTCTCCTAATAATGTGGCACTAGTACTTCCTGTAATTCTTACTCTGACGATTTCGCCGATATGGTGACCAGCCTTGGGGAATACCACCATCTTGTTTTGCTCAGTACGTCCGCAGAGCTGCTCACGACTGCGCTTAGAGAAGCCCTCGACGAGCACGTCGAACTCCTTGCCCTCGTCCTTCTTGTTCTGTTGGGCAGAAATCTCCGTCTGCAGGGCAATGAGCTCGTTCAAGCGACGGATTTTCTCCTCTTCGGGCACGTCGTCGGGCAAATGCTTCGAGGCGTATGTGCCAGGACGCTCGGAATATTTGAACATAAAGGCAGAGTCGTAACCCACTTCGCGCATCAGCGAGAGCGACAGCTGGTGATCTTCTTCCGTCTCAGAGTGATAGCCTACGAAGATGTCTGTGGAAAGTCCGCAGTCTGGAATGATTCTGCGGATTGCTGCCACACGATCTAAATACCACTCACGGGTGTATTTGCGGTTCATCAGCTTCAGAATCCTGTCGCTACCGCTCTGCACGGGCAAGTGGATGTGCTTGCAGACGTTAGGCATCTCGGCAATCACCCGCAAAGTCTCGTCGCTCATGTCCTTGGGATGCGAAGTGGTAAAGCGGATGCGCATCTCTGGCGCCTCAAGGGCAACTGCCCTTAATAGTGCTGGGAAGTCCGGTATATCTGGATTGTCCGGGAGATGATAGCTGTTGACATTCTGTCCCAACAGCGTCACTTCCTTAAAACCTCTGTCTCTCAGGTCGCGTACCTCTTTTAATATACTCTCTACGTCGCGACTGCGTTCACGTCCTCGGGTATAAGGAACAATGCAGTAGTGACAGAAATTGTTGCAGCCTCGCATGATGCTGACGAATCCGCCAATCTTATGTCCCAGTCCAATGCGTTGTGGAACCACGTCCTTGTAGGTCTCGCTGGTAGACAGCTCGATATTCATGGCTTTATGGCCCGTCTCTGCCTGTGCTATCAGGTCGGGCAGGGAGAGGTAGGCATCAGGTCCGGCTACGAGGTCAGCGTGATGGTTTTCCAACAGGTCTTGCTGTACACGCTCTGCCATACAGCCCAATACTCCGATAATCAACGGACGCTTACGCTTGATGGCGTCGAGGGCATCCAGTCGGTGGAAAATCTTCTGTTCGGCATTGTCGCGAACGGAACAGGTGTTCAGAAAAACAGCATCTGCCTCGTCGAGGCTCTCGGTCGGTTCATAGCCAGCCATCTGCATCACAGAGGCGACAACCTCTGAGTCAGCCACGTTCATCTGGCAACCGTATGTTTCGATATAGAGTTTCTTCATACTGATTGGTGCCTGACGAAGAGCCAGGCACCATGATTATTTTTTCTTTATGCGTCGATATTTGCGTAGGTGGCGTTCTTCTCGATGAATTGTCGGCGCGGCTCGACGTCGTCGCCCATGAGCATCGAGAATATTTCATCCGCCTCGGCAGCATTCTCGATGGTCACTTGCTTCAGCAGGCGGTTCTCAGGATTCATTGTCGTCTCCCACAACTGCTCGGGATTCATCTCACCCAAACCTTTGTAGCGCTGGGTGTGCAGAGCAGAGGCATTCTCATCGCCAGCCACATACTTGTCGATGAAGGCCTGACGCTGCTGTTCGGTATAGCAGTACTCCGAGAACTTCTTATAGGTACACTTGTAGAGTGGGGGAGTGGCGATGTAGAGGTGTCCGCCCTGAATGACCTGTGGCATGAAGCGGTAGAAGAGCGTCATGATGAGCGTGTCGATGTGAGAGCCATCGACGTCGGCATCGGTCATGATGATGATTTTGTCGTAGCGCAACTTGTCAATGTTGGCCTCCTTAGAGTCCTCGCCGTCTACACCAAAGCGCACGCCAATCGACTGGATGATGTTCATCACGGACTCAGCCTCGAAGACACGGTGCCACTGAACCTTTTCGACATTCAGAATCTTACCACGTAGGGGAAGAATAGCCTGGAAATGGCGGTCACGACCCTGCTTGGCACTGCCGCCTGCGGAGTCACCCTCGACGAGGAAGATCTCACAAACCTTCGGATCCTTCTCAGAGCAGTCAGCCAGTTTGCCAGGCAGACCACCACCCGTCATCGGGTTCTTGCGCTGCACACTCTCACGGGCCTTACGGGCTGCAATACGTGCGGTAGCAGCCAGTATGACTTTCTCGCAGATGGTATGGGCCTCTTTGGGGTGCTCCTCCAGATAGTTGGTCATCGCTTCACCTACAGCCTTCTGTACGGCTCCGTTCACTTCGCTGTTACCCAGCTTGGTCTTGGTCTGTCCTTCGAACTGTGGTTCTGCCACCTTTACAGAGATGATGGCTGTCAACCCCTCGCGGAAGTCGTCCTGAGCCACTTCAATCTTGGCTTTCTCAATCTGCTTGCGCAACTGGTCGTCTTCGTCGGCATACTTCTTCAGTGTGCGTGCCAGGGCGATGCGGAAGCCTGTCAGGTGAGTACCACCCTCAATGGTATTGATGTTATTGACGTAGGAATGGATGTTTTCCGAATAATCGCTGTTATAGAGCAGGGCCACCTCGATGGGTACACCGTCTTTCTCGGTCTTCAAGCAGATGGGGTCGCCAATGATAGATGTGCGGTGGCGGTCGACGTAGCGCACAAACTCTTTCAGACCCTCCTTGGCGTGGAATACCTCAGGCTGTCTCAGATTGCCTTCCTCATCGGGGCGCAGGTCTGTCAGCGTGATGGTGATGCCTGCATTCAGGTAGGCCAGTTCACGCATACGACGAGCAATGATGTCGTACTTGTATTCTGTGGTGATAAAGATGCTGCCGTCGGGCCAGAACTGCTGACGGGTACCGGTCAGCTCAGTGTCACCCACAATCTTTACGTCGTAAAGGGGCTTGCCCTTCTCGTATTCCTGCTGGTAGATGTGTCCGTTGCGGAACACCTGCGACAGCATGTGGGTCGACAGAGCGTTCACACAGCTCACACCCACACCGTGCAGGCCACCGGAAACCTTATAGGAACCCTTGTCGAACTTACCACCAGCATGCAACACAGTCATCACGACCTCGAGGGCCGACTTGTGCATCTTCTCGTGTTCGTCGACGGGGATACCACGTCCATTGTCCTGAACAGTAATACTGTTGTCTTCGTTGATAGTTACCTCGATGTGCGTGCAGTAGCCTGCCATAGCCTCGTCGATAGAGTTGTCGACGGTTTCGTTAACGAGGTGGTGGAGACCCTTTTCGCTGATGTCTCCGATATACATGGCCGGACGCTTGCGCACGGCCTCCAGTCCTTCGAGCACCTGAATGTTACTCGCGGAATAGTTACTTGCTTTGTTCTGTTCTTCTGTCATTTTTTGTTATCTTGCGAATTTGACTGCAAAGGTACTAATTTTCCAAGACTTAAACGAAAGAAAAGTGTTTATTTTTTATAAAAAATAACCGCACGCTGGAAACAGCGTGCGGCAATTATGCTTGGATGAATAAGTTTATCCCAGCTTGCTGATGTGCAGAGCAAGACTTGACTTCAGGTTAGCGGCCTTGTTCTTGTGGATGATGTTGGTCTTAGCCAACTTGTCCAGCATCTTCTGTACCTTGGGGTACAGGGCTACAGCCTCTTCCTTGTTGGTCGTTGCGCGAAGCTTGCGAACAGCGTTACGCATGGTCTTGGCATAATAGTGATTGTGCTCTGCCTTTTTCTTGTCCTGACGAATTCTCTTCAGGGATGACTTGTGATTTGCCATTTTAATTTTTTTGTTTTTTAATTGTTTAACTTAAAGCTTGTGGGTCTTGCGTCTCATCGGACTGCCCTGGGCGGGGTTTGAAACCCTCCGGCACCTTGTTCCCGTAACGGGTAGCACTTGGCTGTGCAGATGACGGATTTAATGGTAGTCCCTAGGAGAGTCGAACTCCTCTTTAGAGAATGAAAATCTCTCGTCCTAACCGATAGACGAAGGGACCAGCTCGTAAAAGCGGGTGCAAAGGTACTCACTTTAATTAAGAATGAAGAATTAAGAATTAAGAAAATATGTAGAATTAAGTATATTTAACAACTTTTGGCCTTAAAAACTCTTAATTCTTAACTCTTAACTCTTAACTTCTTTGTATCTTTGCCCTCGTGTTAGTGAAAACGGAAGCCATTGTGCTCCATTCTTTGAAGTATGGAGAGACGCGCCTCATCGTAGATTTGTATACGCGAGAGGCGGGGCGTCTGTCGTGTGTCGTACCCATTCCCAAGACCCAGAAGGCACGACTGAAGAAGCAATATTTCCAGCCAATGACCCTGCTCGAGGTGGAGGTGGACCTTCGTCAACGCATGCAACTGCAAAAAGTGAAGGATGCCCGTCTGTTGTCAGCCTACGCCTCCATACCGTTCTCGCCAGAGAAGTTGGCACTCTCGCTATTTATCGCCGAGTTCCTGTATCATGCCTTACGCTCAGAACAACAGAACGCCCCGTTGTTTGCCTATCTTGTCGACGCAATGCAATGGCTCGACTTCGCTGAAAAGGGATATGCTAATTTCCACCTGACCTTTTTGATGCGAATGAGCCGCTTCCTGGGCTTCTACCCCAATCTAAGCCTCACCCCCGACCCCTCTCCAAAGGGCGAGGGGAGTGACATGTTCTTCGATTTGCGAGAAGGCCGGTTTTGCACTTTAGTTCCCACCCACCGCGATTTCCTGCAACCCGATGACTCGCGTCGCATCCATACCCTGATGCGCATGGACTTCCCCACCATGCATCTCTATCGCCTCAACCACACGGATCGCAACCGCATCCTCAACGTCCTGCTTCACTACTATCAGCTCCACATCCCCCAGTTCCCTGAACTCAAAAGCCTCAGCGTCCTTCAGGAACTGTGGAACGACTGACGATACCTTTTTTATATATAGCATGCCGCGTAAAACTGATGGAACGGCTTCTTTGCGTCGTTCAAATGGTTCCTTTGCTTTGTTCAAATGGTTCCTTTGCTTCGTTCAAATAGGGCCTTATAGGGTATAAGGCCCGTCCGGGCAGGGTGCGAGAGCCGTTGTGGGAGGGACTGAGAAGCCTTCTCGCAACCGTTCGCGTTAGCCCAAACAACCGTTCTCGTTAGCCCAAACGACCGTTCGCGTATACGCAAAAGCTTTCTTTGGATTTTTGAAGGGGGCACTGTTGGGGCGGGGTTGGGGCACTGTTTTTAGCAAACATAGCCCCTAAAAGACTCCTTTGTACAAAGGGATTCCCAGCAATTGGGGCGCGGGGGGCTATGTTTTTTTCTTTTTTATTATTATATTGTATTTCTCCAGGGATGTCTGTCGTTGGGGCGTTCGTAGATAAAATGGGGGCGTTTACTGAAAAAATTAGGTGGGAAGGGATTTTTGTCTTATCTTTGCAGTGGATTATAAAAGTTTTAACTACGAGCGATATGAAAAGACTACTATTTTTAATGATGATGATGATGGGGATGTTGGTCACACAGGCGGCTGACTATCCCTATCTGACCTTTGAGGCGACGGACGGCAACAAGATCTCCGTGTCTACTGAATCGCTGACACTGACTATCAGCGGTACGACCCTGACGGCTGGCAATCAGTCGTTTACCCTCGTGAACCTGAGCAAGATGTACTTCTCGACTACTGACGAGAGCACTACAGGCATCAGCGAAACAATGGTCGCTGACCTCGACGAGGCCACTGACATCTACGACCTGAAAGGCAACAAGGTGAGCCGCAGTCAGATGCAGAAAGGCGTATACATTGTAAAGACCCCCAAAGGAACCTTTAAAGTGACAGTAAAATGAAAAAGACATATATGATTAGAATGACAGTGCTGGCAGCATTTCTCATTTCTCATTTCTCATTACTCATTTCCTCGGCCCAGACGCTGAACGTGACAGAGGGTAATGTGACTTATCAGTTTCCTGCCAGTCAGACGGGTGATATGACTTTCGCAAATGGCGAGACGGTTACTATCATGGGTAAGACATTCACACTTAGCAATGTCAGTATGAAGGTAGACGATTCACAGGTAACGGACAATGCCATCAGTGTGGCCTACGGCGGTTCATCGGCTTTGGTGACTGTGGCAGGCAACGTGGCTCAATACGTTACGCCTACCGTCAGTGGCGCTCACGTCTCGATAGCCCAAAGTGACAATCTCGCTGAGGAGATTACCTACACGCTGTCAGGTACTTCGACGGATGGCGAGTTCTATATGTCGGGCTCCTATAAGGCTACTGTTGAGTTTAACGGCTTGACGCTGACCAATGCGACACCAGTATATAGCGGTGCTGCCGTCCACATCCAGAACGGCAAGCGCATCAAGGTGAAGGTTATTACTGGTACGACCAATACGCTGGTTGATGCTGCTGGCGGTTCGCAAAAGGGCTGTCTGTATATCAAGGGCCATGCGGAGTTTGCCCAAAAGGGTACGCTCAACATCACTGGACAGGTGAAGCACGGTATCAAGACGGGTGAGTACATCACGCTGAAGAATGCGACCATCAACGTGCTGTCGGCTGTTGGTGATGGCATCAACTGCGAGCAGTTCTTCCAGATGACCAGCGGCACCATTACCATCAAGGGCGTTGGCGACGATGGTATCCAGTGTGACATTGAGGACACCACGACAGGTTCAACGGGTGAGACGACGGATCATGAAGACGAGGACTCGGGCAACGTGTATATCGAGGACGGCACGCTGACTGTCAACGTGACGGCAGATGCCGCCAAGGGTGTCAAGAGCGAAGGCGACATGCGCATCAGCGGGGGCAAGGTGACGATTACCACCTCTGGCGGAGGCGTATGGGACAGCAGTAAACTGAAGACGAAGGCTGCGTCTTGTCTGAGTGCCGACGGAGCAATGACCATCAGTGGTGGAACGCTGTCGCTGACCAGTACGGGTGCAGGCGGCAAGGGACTCAACGTCGATGGCGCACTTACCATGAAGGGCGGTACGACGACTATCAGCACGTCTGGCAATGCCGTAGTGGCTTCCAGCACGGGAACCCTGTCTGTCGTCACCTCGTCGCAGCAACTGGACAAATACGAGAGCGACTACAAATCGTCTCCTAAAGGCATCAAGGCTGATGGTGCCATTACGATTAGCGACGATGCTGTCATCTACGTCACGACGACTGGCGCTGGTGGCGAGGGTATCGAATCGAAGACCAGCATCACGATTACTGGCGGACAGATTACCGTCAATGCCGCTGATGATGGCATCAATGCCTCGTATAACACCTCGACGGGAGGCTCTGGCGACCTGACCATCAGTGGCGGTTACGTCTTTGCCTACTCAACGGGTAATGATGGTATCGACGCCAATGGCAACTGCTATATCCAGGGTGGTCTGGTCTATGCCATCGGTACAGGGAATGCAGAGAAATCTATCGACGCCAATACGGAGCAGGGCAAGAAACTCTATATCACGGGTGGCACCATCATCGCTGTGGGCGATTTGGAGGGAGGTTCCAGCATTTCGGGCGGTACGTGCAAATACACCACCTCGTGGAATGCTACCTCGTGGTATGCCCTCTATAATGGCGACACGCAGGTGGCTGCCTTCAAGACTCCTACCAAGTCTTCCTCTGGTGGTGGCGGAGGCGGCTGGGGAGGCGGTCCTGGTGGCGGAGGCAGTGGCAGTCAGAAACTGATTGTCTACACCTCGTCGACACCTACCTTAAAGTCTGGCGTCACCGTATCGGAAGGCACGGAACTGTTCGATGGTATGGCCAGCGTCAATGGCACTATCGATGGTGGCAGCAGCGTAACGCTCAGCAACTACACCTCAAGTGGTGGAGGTCCTGGCGGCTGGTAAGATGCCACTACAACAGCTCGGGCAGCTGGAAAAGCTTGACGCTGTTCGACCCTTTAATCAGAATGTATCGATGCTGCGGTTGCTCTTGGGCAATCGCAGCTTTTACTTCCTCGACATCGTGGAAAAGGCGGAGATTGGTGAGAGGTGAGTGGTGAGTGGAGAAATACTCGTCGCCTACGAGCCACACTTCGTCGAAGCCAGCGTCAGCCAACATGTCGACAACCTTCTGGTGCTCCTCATCAGAGACGTCGCCCAGCTCGCCCATCTTACCCAAAATGGCCATCTTGGGCGATACCTCCATGCGTTTGAAGTTGTCGATAGCAGCCTTCATCGACGTGGGGTTGGCATTGTAAGCGTCCACGATGAGGTGGTTATGCTCTGTCTCTGTCAACTGCGAACGGTTGTTCGTAGGCTTATAGTGCTCCAATGCATGATTAATCTTGTCGAAGGGGATGTTGTTGACATAGCCCACGATGATAGCAGCCAGCATGTTATCGAGGTTATAGGCGCCAATCAATTGTGTCTGTACCTCCATCCAATCGGAAGTATAGCCTGCATCGTGGTCTTGCTCGCGCCAACGGAACTTCAGGAAGGGAGCACACGAGATGACCTCACCACGAATCAGAATGTCAGGATTGTCACTCTGTCCATAATAATAGATATCTGGCTTTTGACCATGAACCGTTAACCGTTCACCATTAACCATCTTCATGAGGTGCTCATTGTCGCGATTGACGAAGATGGGCAGGTCGCGGGCCATGAGGAAGTCGTACAGCTCGCCCTTGGTTTTGCAGACACCCTCGAACGAACCAAAGCCCTGCAAATGGGCACGTCCCACGTTGGTGATGAGACCACAGGTGGGCTCTGCCGTTTCTACCAGTGTCTTGATGTCGCCAGGATGCGAGGCACCCATCTCCACAACGGCAATATCTGTATTCTTGTCCAAGCGGAACAGCGTCTTAGGCACACCTACGTCGTTGTTGAAATTACCCTCTGTAGCCATTACTGCATATTCCTCTGCCAGTACGGCACGAATCAGTTCCTTGGTAGTCGTCTTGCCATTGGTGCCAGTGATACCCACCATCGGAATGTCAAACTGACGACGGTGTTCGCGAGCCAGGTCCTTGTAGGTTTGCAGACAATCATTTACGAGGATAAGATGCTGCTTTTGGTTTTCTGGACAATCCGGATTATCCAGAATATCCGACTCGTCGATAATGGCGTAGCTGCAACCCTTTTCGAGGGCCTGCACGGCAAACTGGTTGCCATTAAATGAGGCGCCTTTCAATGCGAGGAAAATGCTGCCCTCAGGGCAATTGCGTGAATCCGTCGTGATGCACGGATGCTGTTGGTACAATTGGTACAGTTCTTTAATATCCATATTGCTTATATTTTTGTTTTCATGTTTCGTGGATGGTGCTCCAGGATTTCCTGACGCAAGGTACTCATGTCGATATGCGTATAGATTTCCGTCGTTCCAATGGATTCGTGCCCTAACATCGCCTGAATGGCGCGCAGGTCTGCACCACCTTCCAGCAAGGCGGTGGCAAAGGAGTGTCGTAGGGTGTGGGGCGAAATGGTCTTGGTGATGCCTGCCTCGATGGCCTGTTGTTTGATCATGATGAGTATCATGGTTCGTGTCAGATGTGCTCCGCGACGATTCAGAAATACGTAGTCTTCCTCTCCCGCCTTGATATTCATGAGGTTACGGTCTGTAAACCATAAGCCTAATTCTTTGATGGCCTTTGGGGAAATGGGCACCAGTCGTTCCTTGGAGCCCTTGCCCAGCACGCGGATATACTGCTCGTCGAGAAACAGGTTGCTGAGTTTTAGGTTGACCAGTTCACTGACACGCAGGCCACAGCTGAACAGCACTTCAATGATGGCCCTGTTGCGATGGCCTTCCCATTTCGACAGGTCGATGGAGTATTCCAACTGGTCAATTTCCTCTGCCGACAGTACCTCTGGTAGGTGCTCGCCTAAAACAGGCGACTCCAGCAGTTCTGTGGGATCATCGTCGCGATAGCCGTCCAGTTGCAGGAAACGGAAGAAAGAACGTACACCGCTCAGGATGCGACATTGCGAACGGGGATGAATACCGATGTCGTGAAGCGATGCGGCAAAGTGCTGTAGGTCTGACAGTTGCACGTCCTGCACCTGTTTGTCCTCCTGTTCCAGATAGTGGAGCAGCTTTTCGAGGTCGCGCAGGTAGGCGTCGAGGGTATTGGCAGAATAGCCTCGCTGTAGCTTCAGGTAGCGCTGATAGGCCTTTACCACATGATTTGCCTCTGTTTTCTTGTCCGTTTCCATTTTATTTCGTACCTTTGCAGGGTGCAAAGTTACGAAATATTTTTGAAATATGAAAATTCAGATTATTAATGGTCCTAATTTGAACCTCTTGGGCGTCCGCGAACCAGGCATTTATGGTTCTTCGTCGTTCGAACAATACCTGCCTCAGTTGCAGGCTCAGTATCCCGATGTTGAGATTGCCTACTACCAGAGCAATGTCGAGGGCGAGCTGATTAACAAGATGCAGGAGGTGGGCTTTTCCTTTGATGGCATTGTGCTGAATGCGGGAGCCTATACCCATACTTCTGTGGCACTCCACGACTGTATTCGTTCGCTGAAGTGTCCCGTTGTTGAGGTACATATCTCCAATGTCCATCAGCGAGAGGAGTTCCGACATCATTCGATGATTTCCGCAGCCTGCAAGGGCGTTATCTGTGGCTTTGGACTCGACAGCTATCGCCTGGCCATCGAAGCTTTGAAGGCATGACCCTCGACGATTACATCGCGCAGCATATCGACCCAGAGCCGGAGTATCTGTACCGGCTCTGGCGGGCTACCAACATCCATATGCTGCATGGACGAATGGCATCTGGCCACCTGCAGGGGCGCTTGCTGAAGATGCTGGTGACGATGATACGTCCCAAGAACATCCTCGAGGTAGGTACCTTCAGCGGCTATTCTGCTATCTGTCTGGCAGAGGGATTGGAGGAAGGGGGCATGGTCTACACCTTCGAAATCAACGACGAGCAGGAGGATTTTACGCGTCCTTGGATTGAAGGTTCGCCCGTCAGCGACAAGATCCGTTTTATCATTGGCGATGCCGTAACGGAAGCTCCCCGTCTGGGCGTGACGTTCGATATGGTCTTTATCGACGGGGATAAACGGACCTACCGTGAGACTTACGAAATGGCACTCTCTATTTTGCGTTCTGGAGGTTTTATTCTGGCAGACAATACGCTGTGGGACGGCCATGTGGTTGATGCTGCCTACGATCGAGACCCCCAGACGCGTGGCATTGAGACCTTCAATGACTATGTGCTCCGTGACCAGCGAGTGGAACGTGTGATATTGCCTTTACGTGACGGTTTGACCCTTATTCGAAAGCGTTAAGGCACAAAATTGCACGATTTTTACATATTTTAGGAGCAAAATGTTGTTGGTTTGCGCAAAAATGCGTACTTTTGCTTACAATTTGTAAACTAACAACGAATATACAATGGATAAAATTGATAATCTCGACAAAAAGATACTCAGTATCCTTTCGAAGAATGCACGTATTCCGTTCAAGGATGTAGCCGCAGAGTGTAATGTGTCGCGTGCGGCCATTCATCAGCGTGTTCAACACCTGATTGAGGGCGATGTCATTATGGGTAGTGGTTTCGACATCAATCCCAAGAGCCTTGGTTATTCAACCTGTACCTATGTGGGAATCACATTGGAGCGTGGCTCTATGTACAAGGACGTGGTAGAGTGTCTGCGTCATATTCCTGAAGTGGTGGAGTGTCACTTCACGACAGGCCCTTACACCATGCTGGTGAAGCTCTATGCCCGCGATAACGAGCAACTGATGCATCTGCTGAATGGTCGTCTGCAGGATATTCCTGGTGTGGTGGCTACTGAGACGCTCATCTCTTTGGAACAGAGCATTAAACGTGATATTCCAGTAAATTTAGACGAATAACAGCTGATGAACCATCGCTTTGACTGGCAGTCGCAGCTTGCGAAAGCCTATGCATCCTATCCGGAAGCTCCGAGAAAACCCATTATCGGTTTGACGGGAAACTTCAACGACCAGACCTGTATGCTCAAAGATGGCTATTACAAGTCGGTCTTACGGGCTGGTGGCATTCCTGTCATCATTCCTCCTCTTGCCGATACCGATGCCATCATCAACACCTTGGAGCATATCGACGGACTCCTATTGACAGGTGGTGCCGACTATAATCCACTGTATGCTGGCGAGGAACCCTCTCCGCGTTTGGGAGGTATCAATGCTGAGCGTGATCTGCCGGAATTGCTGATTACCCAGCTGGCCTACAACCGTCAGATTCCCATGTTGGGCATCTGCCGGGGAATCCAGACTTTGGCGATGGCGTTGGGTGGTCAGGTGAAGCAGGATATCAGCGATGTGGCCCAGATTCGTCATTCGCAGGATGCAGACCGTTCAGAGCCTACGCATACGGTGACAATAGAACCCGACTCCACCTTATTTAATATATATAAGGAGGAGAAGTTATATGTTAACTCTTTCCACCACCAGGCTGTCAGCGACGCAGGTGAACGCTTCCGTGTAATCGGACGTTCATCGGATGGCATCATTGAGGCAATGGAAAGTCGTGAATATAAGAGCATCCTGGGCGTACAGTGGCACCCCGAGTGCCTGCCCGCTGAAGATGGTTTACCCATCTTCTCCTGGCTGGTTCGCGAGGCTGCCCAATATCGCGAGGCTTGCAATCTGCACCAGCGCGTACTGTCCCTCGACACCCATTGCGACACACCGATGTTTTTTCCGCAGGGAGTAGACTTCGGCAGCCGTGACCCACGCATTTTGGTCGATCTTCACAAGATGTCGGAGGGCCATCAGGATGCAACCATTATGGTATGCTATCTTCCGCAACCCCAACAGGGAGAGGAGTTTACGTCGAAGGTGGACTTTGATGTGGCAGGTCCTACGGAATATGCTGACCTTATCTTCGACAAGATTGAGGCGATGGTTGAGAAAAATAAGCAGTTAGTCGGGATAGCTCGTACCCCTGCCGACCTCTATACGAATAAACAGCAGGGTCGCCATAGCATCATGCTTGGCATTGAGAATGGGCTTGCTCTCGATGGACAGCTGGAACGTTTGCAGCATTTTGCCCAGCGTGGCATCGTCTATATGACGCTGTGTCACAATGGCGATAACGATATTTGTGACTCTGCCCGTGGCATCAGCACGCATCAGGGCGTGAGCGCTTTTGGACGTCAGGTCATTGCTGAGATGAATCGTCTGGGTATCATGGTGGATTTGAGCCATGCCTCAGAGAAGAGTTTCTATGATGCGCTGGAACTTAGCGAACTGCCTATTGTGTGCAGCCATTCCAGTTGTCGTGCCCTCTGCGACCATCCGCGTAACCTGACTGATGAGCAGATGCGTGCTTTGGCGGCAAAGGGTGGTGTGATGCAGGTTACTATGTATAATGGTTTCCTCGTCAAGGATGGAGAAGCCACTGTGATGGATGGCTTACGTCATTTGGAACATGCCATTGAGGTGATGGGTATCGACCATGTGGGTATCGGTACCGACTTCGATGGTGATGGTGGCGTATGTGGTATCGCTAACGCTGCAGAATTGATTAATTTCACCCGTCACTTGCTGGCTCGTCAGTATAGCGAGCAGGAGATTGAGAAAATCTGGGGAGGTAACTTCCTGCGAGTGATGCGTCAGGTACAAAGTAAAAAGTAAAAGAGTAAAAAATGAAAGTAAAGATGATGAATATGGAAAAGAAGACAGGAGAAAGGCTTTTACCTTTTTACCTTTTTACTCTTTTACTTTTCCTTGCTGCTTGCGGCACGACTAAGAAAAGCCAGGTTGCTGAATCTGTAGTGACAGTAATGTTCAACGCAGATTCGGCTTATGCATTCTGTGCTGCACAATGTTCTTTTGGCCCTCGCACGATGAATAGCGAGGCCCACGAGCAGTGTGCCCAATGGATTCAACAGAAGTTCGAACAATACGGCTATCAGGTAAGCCTTCAAAAGGCTGACTTGAAAGGCTATGACGGCACTGTCCTCAAAAGCACGAATATCATCGCGCAGTCTCCCCTCGCCAGTCGGAGAGGGGAAGGGGGTGAGGCTGTCCTTATCTGTGCCCACTGGGATAGTCGTCCGTGGGCTGATAATGACCCCGATGAAGGTAATTGGCGCAAACCCGTGATGGCTGCCAACGATGGTGCTTCGGGTGTGGCTGTGATGCTCGAACTGGCCCGTATAATGCAACAACATGATTCTGCCCGTGTGGCAGTCGATTTCATCTGTTTCGACGCTGAAGACTGGGGCGTTCCCCAATGGAGCGACGAGGCTGGCGCTGATTCGTGGGCTTTGGGAGCCCAGTACTGGGCCGCCAATCCTGCTCCCTTGAATCCGAAAGACTACCAATATGGTATTCTCCTCGATATGGTGGGTGGTCAAGGCGCCAAATTCTATCGTGAGTACTACTCCATGCGCTATGCCCGTAACATCGTGGAGCGTGTTTGGCAGGCTGCCAACGCGGCAGGTTATGGTAGCATCTTCCCATACAAAGATGGTGGAGGCGTCACGGACGACCATCTTCCCGTCAACGAGAAGGCAGGCATCCCCTGCATCGACATCATCAATCACTATCCCGATTGCGAACAGAGTTCCTTCGGACCGACGTGGCATACCGTCAGCGATGATATGCAACACATTGACCGCAATACCCTGCAGGCTGTCGGACAGACGCTGGTTCAACTGATTTATTCTGAGTAACCGATGAGAAAGGCTCTGCTGGCAGGATTATTGTTCGTTGCGGCTGTTGCTATGGCGCAGAAGACGCGGAAGGAACAGGTGGATATGGACAGTCCTACCTTCGTTCCTACTGTCAAGGTTGGAAAAGTCTTCGAAAAAGGTGATAGCATCCAGTATATGGAGATGAACAATGTCTATGTCTTTCCGCCTGTAGTCTTTGAAAATAAGAAACAGGAAGGGGCTTATATGCGTTTGGTGAAGAATGTCAAGATAGTTTTGCCTATAGCCAAGGAGGCCAAGATGATTATGATGGAAACGGCCGAGTATCTGGAGACGTTGCCCAATGCGAAGGCGAAGGAAGAACACCTGGAACGTGTCGAAAAGAGCATCATGAAGGAGTACAAGCCCCGCATGAAAAAACTGACCTATTCACAGGGTAAGCTGCTGATTAAGTTAATCTATCGTGAGAGCCATTCCTCTGGTTATGAGCTCATCCAGGCCTTCCTCGGGCCTCTTCGTGCTGGCTTCTATCAGGCTTTTGCCTGGGCTTTTGGTGCCTCTTTGAAGAAGGAATATGATCCAGAGGGTGTCGACAGACTGACAGAACGTGTGGTCTTGATGGTTGAGGCGGGGCAATTGTAAGACACTATGCGCATCGTCCTTACTCTTCTCTTCTTCCTTGTTCCGTTTGTCGCGACTTTGTCGCAACAACCCCAACTCCCAGTAGGTGATTGGCAGGCTGCCTTCCTTTCTTGGCTTTCTGCTGACGAAGCCGTTGATGAATATGGCGAGGAGACCTTCGAACTCCTTTCCGATCTTGCTGAGCATCCGCTCAATCTCAACCAGACCTCTCGTTCCCAACTTGAACAGCTTCCTTTCCTCTCTGCCCAGCAGATAGAGGAGTTGGTTGCCTATACGGACCGTTATCGTCCCTTGCGTTCGCTGAGTGAATTGCAGATGATTGAGAGTTTGGATCGTGGAACCCGTAGTCTGCTGTCTTATTTTGTAGTGATTGGAGATACGCTCGTTCCCCATCAGACCATCAAGTCTGAGCTTTCAAACCTGTTTCGAAGAGGCCATGCTACGTTGGAGAGTTCTTTCCGTCAGCCTTTTTACAAACGAAAAGGCGACGACAGTAAATACCTTGGCTATCCGCAACGCCACGATTTGCGTCTTCAGTTTGCCTCCCGTGACCAGTTGAAGTTCGGCTTGACTGCCGCTCAAGATGCTGGGGAGCCCTTCTTCTCTAATCGAAATACCTTGGGGTATGACCATTACTCCTACTATTTTCAGCTCCGACGGATGGGACGGGTGGAAGAGCTGAACCTGGGTATGTATCGCGTACAGCTGGGCATGGGTTTGGTGATGAATTCTGCTTTCTATATGGGGAAACTCGCCTCCCTGCAGTCTTTAGGGCGCAGTACACATGCTTTGACAGCCTATACTTCCCGTTCTATGGCCGATTATCTGCAAGGTGCAGCAGCGACGGTTCGTTTGGCTTCCGACTGGCGACTGACAGCTTTTGCCTCCTGGCGTCCCATCGATGCTACGCTCAATTCCAATGGAACCGTGCGAACCCTTGATACGGACGGCTACCATCGTACGGAAGCGGAGATGAAAAAGAAAAATAATACCCATGAGACAGACTTGGGCTTTAGCCTTTCCTGGACGCCCTCCCGTCCCAATTTTTCCTCTCATATCTCCCTGAATGCTGTTTACACCAGCTTTAACCGTATTCTCGTTCCATATGTGGCTACTGCTTCGGGTTCCCAGGCGTACCGTCGATACTACCCTGAGGGCTCTTCGTTCTTCAATGCCTCACTGGACTATGGTTTGACCTCAGCTCGTTTTGCCTTTTCCGGTGAGACGGCTCTGAATCGTGAGGGAGCTTTGGCGACTATTCATACTGCCAGTCTCCGTGCTACAGATCAGGTCAGTCTGATGCTGCTTCACCGCTACTATGACAAACGCTATACCTCCTGCCATGCTCGTAGTTTCAGCGAGGGGAGTTCTACACAGAATGAACACGGCCTCTATTTGGGTGCCACATGGAAACCATCCCGCAAGTTCTTGCTCCAAGGCTATTTCGACTATGCCCATTTCCCCTTCCTCCGCTATTTGGTCAGTGCACCCAGCGATGCTATAGACGCCTTTCTCCTCGCGCGTACCTATTATAATATAGGGACCCTGGAGGCTCGTTACCGTTTCCGGATACGCCAACACGACGATGCCGATCATGTGCAAATCGTTAATCGCTATGAACACCGACCCCGTATCCGCTTCACCTGTCCTGTGATTTCGTCTGATGTGGCTGGGGCAACCTCCCTAACCTTACAGACTCAGGTGGATGGTGCTTGGCTGAGTAGTCGTGAACAAACCTCCCGAGGTGTGATGGTCAGTCAGCAGGCTTCCTTCCGTTATCGGAGCCTGCGCCTTCAGGGCTATTTTGGATGGTTCCGTTCCGACGACTACGACAGCCGCCTCTATCAGTACGAGCCTTCTGTGTTGCATGATTTCTCTTTCCCCGCTTTCTATGGTCATGGTATCCGTTATTCCTTCATGGCCCGTGCGGATTGGGGACGTCTGACGTTCTTAGCCAAAATCGGCACGACCGACTATTTCGACCGTGCCGTTATCTCCAGTGGTTTGCAGCAAATCAATGGCTCCTCCCAAACGGACTTGCTTCTTCAGGTCTTGCTTAAGGTCTTATAAATCTCTGCCACCTGTCCTGCTACGTCGCAACCCTCAAAGCGTTTGATGTATTCGCGGCTTTTGGCAATCCGTTGCTCCCGGTCGTAAGCCCCATGTAGTGACATCTGCAGTGCCTCGGCCATTTCTGTTGGATTGTCTGGGTCCACATAGCGGCAGTATGGGCCACCCGCCTCTTCTAAGCACGATCCCGTACAGGCAACCACAGGCAGACCGGCGGCAATGGCTTCAATAATAGGAATGCCAAAACCCTCATAGCGCGATGGGTAGGCGAAAACCTCTCCCATAGCATAGATTGCCGCTAAGTCGTCATCGGGTACTCCGCTGAGCAGATGGATTCGTTCGTCTTTCGGCAGTCCTTCGGCATAGTCTGTCTTTTTTCCTACAGCCACCAGATGGATGTCCTTGGGCAACAGATCCAGTGCCTCCGCCACCAGCTGCAGGTTTTTCCGTCGTTCGATGGTTCCTACGTTCAGCACATAGCGTGCAGGTAGTTCGTAGCGCTGTTTCACTTCTGCTTTCTTGCTGGCTGATATCTCTTTGGTAAACCTGGGCGAAAAGCTCTGGTAGATGACACTGATACGATCGGCATATTCTGCTCCGCCCAGTTCGATGATGTCCTGTCGGGTCCGTTCGCTGATGGCTATGATATGTGTGGCCTCGCGCAACGTTTGGCGGAACTTCCATTCGTAGATCTTGGTGTCTATCCAGTGGTAGTATTCGGGGTGACGTAAAAAAATGAGGTCGTGGATAGTAACTACACCAGGTATGCCTGCCTTTCGGAGTCCCATAGGTAATTCGCCAGACAATCCATGATACACATTGACTCCGTCGCGCTTCAGGTCTTTGACGATACCTTTTGATCGCCACCAGGCTTTCCGGATGGCTCCTGCTGTTCCCGACGGCAAAACCGTCGGATAACAAAAAGTGGCTCCTTCGATAATCTGTCCCCTCAGTGCATCCTTCCCCTCGTCAGGGGCATAGAGCCTCAGTTCCATCTCACTGTCGCCTCGTCGCAGCAGGTCGTTCACCAGCGTCCGTCCGTAGCTGCCCAGTCCAGTCCCGTTGCGCACTATCCGCTTTGCATCAACCCCAACTATCATATATACTCTTCTCCGTATTTCAACTGTACTTCGTTGACATACTTCCGCACCAAGGCTGACGAATCGCCCTTCTTGCAAATCAGCAGCACATTACCCTGTTCAGCCACAATATATCCGTCCAGTCCGTTGATGACTCCCAATTTGCCTTTGGGCAATTTGATCACGTTGTTGTGCGAGTCTTCGAGCAGCACTTCTGAATCTACGACAACATTGTCGTTGTCGACGGCACTCATGCATTCGTAGACGGCGTGCCAAGTACCGATATCAGCCCATCCGAAGTTACACTTCATGACGTATACCTGTTCGCTGTGTTCCAGGATGGCGTAGTCTATCGAGAGGTTAGGATAGCGCGGATAGTGCTTAGCGACGTATTCCAACTCGTCCTCGTAGGTGTAGTTGGGATGTTTTAGCAGATCAATCAGTACTGAAGGGAAGAGTTGGGTGAACGTGTCGTGCATCTTACGTGAGTTTGAAAGAAAGACACCCGTGTTCCAATAGAACTCGCCGCTTTCCATAAACATCTTGGCAAACTCGCGTTCCGGCTTTTCCGTAAACGACTTCACCTGATACACGTCGGGCTTGCAACTCAGGTCACCCATTTGAATATAACCATAACCAGGTTCTGGTCGTGTGGGTACAACTCCGATTGCCAGCAGTACATCATTATCTGATACGTAGCTCAAGCCCACCTCCATACATTTCAGGAAAGCCTCCTCGTTCATGACCAACTGGTCTGAAGGCGTCACGATGATGTTGGCATCCGGATTCTGGCGTTTGATTCGGATATGTGCCCAGGCCACGCTGGGTGCCGTATTGCGGTTGACGGGTTCCACCAAGATGTTGTGCTCGTCCAACTCGGGTACCTGTTCGCGTACCATCGGCAGATACTGCTTACACGTACATATAAATATATTCTCCTTGGGCACTACCTTGCAGAACCTGTCGAAGGTCTGTTGCAGTTGGGTACGTCCCGTGCCAAAGAAATCCAGGAATTGTTTCGGATAGTCTGCGCGACTGCAAGGCCATAGTCTGCGACCCTTGCCGCCTGCCAGAATGATGCAGTAGTTTTTGTTGCTTGGTTCCATTATATTAGAATAAGTTTATTTACGACGGCTAAGTTACGAATAATCTTTCATACCCGCAAATAATCATTCTTTTTTTAGGTTTTTATAACGACTATGGAAATTCGTCAAAAAATAATTCGGATTTTCTTTGGTTATTTGCTCGCTTATTTGTACCTTTGCACCCGCTTAAGCCCAGATGGCGGAATCGGTAGACGCGCTGGTCTCAAACACCAGTGGGGAAACCCATCCCGGTTCGAGCCCGGGTCTGGGTACAAGTAGGGCGGTCAACATGATCGCCCTATTTCTTGAGAAAGTAAGTAGGAGTTGTGAAACAAAAACCATGGTGAGCTCTCCTATATTTATAAATAAGGTGTAACCAAAAACTCATAAAAAGGCTGATAATCTTAAAAATTCAAAAAAATGTGGAAAAAATCCCTATTTAGGCACGTATGCCTAGAGAAAAAGCAATTTTTTTGCACAAAAATCAAAAAAAAGTCCGAAAATCCTTGCAGATTCGCGAATTAATGCCTATATTTGCACCCAAAAACGTGACTCCTGCTAGGTGGAACGACTGTGTGAGGTATGAACTGAACACTAAATATTATATAAAAATAACATATAAATAAGGTAAACTGAGAACAAAAATAGAGAACAAATAAATTCTTTTTTATTATTAATTTAATTTTAATCGTATGAACAAAAAAATTTTGAGTGCAATGCTTTCAGTAGCAATGTTATTTGCTGCCGGAAGTGCGTTCGTTTCTTGTAAGGACTACGATGACGACATCAAGAACTTGCAGGGACAGATCGACAATCTCAGCCAGGCGGTTAAGGACATTCAGGCTCAGATTCAGAAGGGCTATCTTCTGACTGATGTGTCGCCGATTACTGGAGGTATCAAGGTTACTCTGAGTGACGGCAGAAGCTGGGACATTGTGAATGGTAAGGACGGCGCTGCTGGTAAGGACGGTGACGTTTGGACTATCGGCGACGACGGTTTCTGGTACAAGAACGGTGCAGTTACTCCGTACAAGGCTATCGGTACCGACGGTAAGGACGGCCAGAACGGTAAGGACGGCGTCGACGGTAAGGACGGTAAGGATGGTGCCGACGGTAAGGACGGTAAGGACGGTAAGGACGGCGGCGCTGCTGGCGTTTACTACGTTCCCAATGCCGATGGTTACTTCTACCTGGTAGATCCTAACACCGGTACAACCACCAAGACCGATATTAAGTGGAGCAACTCTGAGGGTGTTGGCACTCCTGTTGTTAACGCATCTTGGGGCAACAATGTTCTGCTTCTGAGCGGTTTGGTTGATTCTAACGGTAACATTACTTCCGTTGAGATTCCTTTGACTGGAACTCTGAAGAGCTTGGTATTCATTCCTCACTTCTACCTCGATGGTATTGAGACGATTGATTATCCTTGGTTGGGCGACTCTACCCTCGTGAAGGATCCTTCTCTGCCCGCATATACTCAGACAACTCACCACAAGAAGAACATCAAGAATACTCCTTCGATGTTCAACTATCTGCCTGATAACCTGTCAGAGAATCCTAAGGCAACTACTCAGACCAGAAAGGCTTATATCTTTGGTCAGACTATTGGTGTAGACTATGAGATCAATCCTTCTAATGCTGTTCTGAGCTATGACCAGAACAAGCCTTCTTACAATGTGCTGGAGCCCAACGTAGTGTATGCTAACACACGTGCTGCTGCTAAGACTTTGAATGTGACTTCTCCGAAGACTTGGGGTCTCTATACTGAGGATGCTGATATTTTTGATATCAAGACCTCTCGTTCTACTGGTGTTCACGACGGTACGGGTAACTCTTCTGTTAACTATCTGCAGGTTGGTCTGAAGATTGAGAAGCCCAACTATCTGGAGCCCTATCCCACAAGTGGTGATATCAACGGTGGCTATCTGCCTGCTACTCTGGATGCTTCTTACACAATGCCTTGGGGTAAGGCTTGGTATGATTGGTATGTTAACGACGCAGGTACACACAAGGATACCGACAATACCGTTGCTCTGCAGCTCCACAATATTGACGGTGCCGATGTTACCTCTGACTATGCTCTGCTGTTGCCTTATCGCCTGACTCTTGAGGGTCTGATTTGGCAGACTAAAAAGCATGCTGAGTCTCCTATGTATAAGGAGCCCGCTTTTGGTCCTACTGGTAAAGTTACTGGTGATGAAAAGGGTTGGTACACCAATGAGCAAATCTTCGTTTGGGACTCTCCGAAGGAGGCTCTTGACAACGCTATTGGTGCAGCTCTCGAACTTCCCATTTACGACAGCTACATTGACCTGAAGGAGTACATTGGTATTCGTATCTTGAAGGAGGATGTTATCCGTCGTAGAATTAGCGGTACTAACTGGAATGCATGTGACCATGAGTCTAATGTTCTTGATCCTCTGGGTGTGAAGAAGTACTATGGTGACGAGGAATTCTACGGACTCCACTATGAGTTCCAGCTCGTTGACTATGAGACTGACACCAACGTAACTCATGACTCTCGTTATGCTACCTTCACCGATACTGATGTTGAAGCTGCTAAGAATGAGAGCATTAGCTACACCGGTCGTGTTCGCGCTCTGACTGTTAATGAGATTGCTGAGACTGAGGCTGAGACATGGGGCAGCAAGACTGCTATTGACCGTGAGCCTCTGGTACGTGTAATGGTTAAGAATGCTGATGGTGATGTATTGCTTGATGGTTATATCCTGATTCACATTACCAACACCAACGACAACCTGCAGATTAAGACTTATAAGTTCGATACTCAGACTACTGACATCTGTAATGGTCTTGTTTATACCACCAACTGGGCTCAGTTCTCAAGACTGATTCTCGAGCAGGGTATGGGCCAGTATCAGAAGAACAAGTTCGACTACTTCTACTGGGCTGACTGTATCGCTAAGGGCGGTGCTGTGGCTGCTGCTGATGCTCCATTCGTAACCGCTAATGCTCTTGAGTTGCCTTCTTATGATGGTCACAAGACTTATTCAATGCGTATCTTCAACTTCGGTAGCGACATCTATGGTAACACTGGTGAACCTACTCTGAAGGGTAACAACAATGATAAGGAAGAGACCTCTAATGCATTTGAGGATAAGGCTCTTGGTGTTGTTCGCTACTATCCGAATGCTGATGGTCAGACCAACCACAAGTTCGACTGGTATCTGACAGCTGACGAGGTTGAATACCTGACTCATGGTAAGGCTGCTGGTGAGGAAGTTACTGTTACTCGTTGGATCCGCTTCAAGGCTAAGACCTATGAGGAGGCTAACAAGAACATTCCTGACGGAATCGTTAAGTACACTCAGGATGATTACAATGCAGAGTGGCCCTTCGTATGGGTTAAGCTGACTGTAACTCTGAAGCGTGCTGCTGGTAAGGTTGCTGAGTTCGATCAGAAGATTCCTAACTTCTGGTACAACTGGAAGACTGGTTCAGATGATGGTTGGAGCGGCTACCTCGTTGATATCGAGGCTCCACGTGATGGTTTCACTATCAAGGACAACAACTGGTTCGGTACTATTTCTCACACCTTGTTCACCAATGTTCCTAAGGATATCGCTAAGGGCTGGTACTACTTCGCTCCTAAGACTTACGAAATCAAGGGTCTGAGTGGTCACGAGTATGTCATCACCACCCAGCGTTCTGGTAAGATTGGTACCAACTTGTCTGATGCAAGTGCTACTCCTAGCGCAGCTGACCCGTTGTGGGATAACATGTTCAACCGTTATATCCAGACTGGTAACACCTTCGTGAAGACTCCTGGTACTGCTGCACTGTCTGCAGAGTATGTAGCTACTGTTAAGCCTGCTGAGGGTTACAAGTGGGGTGAGGCTACTTTGAAGGCCGATATGGAGAAGTATGCTATCAACAGCAATGCCGGTGTATTCACCAATAACATTCTGTATGCTTACGATAAGACCACTAAGAAGTACACTCAGATTGCTAAGATTGTCGAGCAGCAGTACACTAAGGGTGCCGCTAACACTGACAATGCAGGTGAGATTCAGCTCTTCCACTGGCTGACCGCTGAGGATGGCCTGATTGGTAGTGCTACTCAGACTGCATTCGAGAACTGGGTATGCTATGATGTACTGAACGCTATTGGCTACAAGGTTGGCAATGCTAACATCAATGAGGAACTCCGCAGCTGGCTCGGCTTCATCGGACAGCAGTGCAATGACGATGTTGCTTACTACGTAGGTCAGAAGCAGTATGACGACGACAATGTTGCTACTGTGATGAACTCTTGGAAGCGTCCTATCAACTTGCCGAACAACAATCCTGATGATGCTCTCGATGCTAAGACTAACGAGAATACTGTATACATCGTCGACAACCTGAAGATGTTTGACTGGCGTGGTGATAAGCCTGCTACTGATGGTTACATGTATGACAACCACTACTGGTTCTGGGCATACTACAACATCAAGGGTATTGCTATCAACCTCGATGGTTCTAAGGTTAAGGTTGACCTGAACGATGGTAATGGCTTCGTTGCTCTGAACACCGTAACATCTAAGCTCCGCCTGCGTGGCTTGAATGCTGGTACTGTTTCTACGATTGCTCCTGCTAACACCGCTCGTACGCTGTTCGGCAAGCTGTCTGGTGCAACATACTGGGATTATGAGCCTTACAACCTGATCCAGTACAACCGTGCTGATAAGGAGAAGAACATTGAGCAGGTACTCGGTATCTATCCTGTGAACAACGCTAACAAGGCTCAGTTCGGTGGATTCTACTATGAGAACGATGCTTTGACACTGACCAAGTTCACCTTGAAGTTCCCGGTTGCTATTCGTTACGAGTGGGGTTGGGTATTCGACAGCGAGCTGACTTGGAAGGTTGATACAACTCATGGTAATAACTAATCGACAGATTTTTGAATAAGATATCAAATATCTAAAGCTCTAACAGGAGAGTGCGTCTCGCAGAGAGCGGACGCACTCTCTTTTTCTTTCAAAACAACAATTACAATGAAAAAGATAGGTTTTTTATTTCTTGCAATGGCCACTATTTTGGTGGTATCTTCCTGTTCAAACAAGAAATCGCAGACACGCGAAGAACAGATTGAAGAGTTCCGTGGCATGTTGACTGCTTCTGATACCACTCAGATGCTTCAGTTGTGTGACAATGCGATGGAGTTGCTGAAAGGTAAGAAGATTGACGAAGTGATAGCATCATTGTATGAATATAATGATAGTACGCAAGAATTGACTCCACTGTCAGATGAGTTGAAAGGTCGTCTGCAGCGTCAGTTCAATCGATTCCCTGTGCTTAACTACGAACGGAAATATTACTCTTTCATGCTTGAAGGCTGTAATGACGTCAAGTATGAGATAACTTTTGCTACTGCCGAACAGACCGGCGGTGCTCCTGCTACTACCATGTTTATGTTTAATCCTGTGAAAGTGGATGATCAGTGGAAACTCTGTGTCAAGACGCAGGATAAGGCCATAGACGAGGATAAGCAACTGGAAATGCATAAAGATTTGTAACCCCATATTTTATTGTTTTATGAAGAAGATACTACTATTCCTGATGACGCTGTTGTCCCTCCAAGGACAGGCTCAGTTAACGAAGGAGGTTACTTTTGACTTTCAGAAACCCACGAAATTGACGCCTCCTGTAACACCAGCAGTTGGAAATGGTAATTATGTCATCATTTCCAATTATACTTTCACCGATACCCAAGAGAAACAGATCATGCTTTCTTTTGAAATGAATAACATGTACGGTATCGCTGAGTTGTATACGAGGGAAATACCAGGTATCCCAACTCAATATTACGTAGGTTTTTCTTCCAATGCCAAATTGAAGATTGCCGGTAAGTTGGGCGCTATGATTACCAAAATCATATTTACGGGTTCACAGAAAGAGTTGAAGGTCAATGAGGGAACCTTTGATTTTGAATCAAACACCTGGACAGCCGCGTCGGAGAGTGGTTCTTCTGCCGTGTTATTCTCTAATCCTTCTACTGCTGAACCTCAGATTATGTCGGTTACCGTATATTATACCACTACATCAGAGGTTCTGGAGCCTTCGAAGGCGGAGATTATCGATGCAAACGGAGCATCTGCCAAGACTTATTCTGCAACTGCCACTGAGGTGTTACAGGTACCCTCGTTTAAGTCGCTCGATTTGACATTCCCCTATGATGTTTCTCCGCTGGACCTGGCAGCAATCACCATGAAAGATGCCAAGGGCAATGCGGTAGAGATCGTTCCTACTTGTTCAGAGAAGGTGCTGTCTATTGCTGCCAAGACTCCAATTGTAGAGGATGGTGATTATAGCATTACTGTGCCAGCTCGAAGCGTAAAGAGCAACGTGGATGGTGAAGAATGGCAGAACAAGGCATTGCCTGTATATCAGTTTAAGGTTCGTAAGATCCGTGATAACTTCCTTCCTACAGCAGTAAATCCTGAAGAGGGTGAGGTGAAATCATTGCCTCAAACGATTAAACTTACTTTTGGCAAGGATGTCCGTGTGGTTACTGACGATGCCAAGCGTGTGAAGATGTACAAGAATGGCGAGACCATGTATAACGTCACACTGAGCATAGACAAGTTGAATAAGAATGTGGTGTCATTGACAAACGACCATGGTGCTCTTGATAACAGTGTGGCCAACTTAGGCGAATGGACCATCGTCATTCCCGATAGTCTTATTCATACAAACTTTGTTCCCTTCCAGGATGGTTCGTTGGATCCTGACGACTATTGGAATCCAGCCATTACGCTGAAGTGGAAGATGGTGGATCCTTTGTATGACAAGCGAGTCGAGGCAACCAATTTGCAGGCTAAGGCAGCAGAACTGTTTGCATTGATTGGCCAGGTGGGTTATCCTAAGGCTGATGATGCTACCAATCCTTTGGCAGCAGTAAAAGACAAGGAACTCGCAACTACGTTGGAGGGTCTTGATGCAGACATTGCCAGTCTCAATGCAGCTATCAAAGCGTTCTATGACTGTACAGCCATTACACTGCCTGCTAAGGAGAAGTGGTATACTATTGCCAGCGTGAACAAGGATAAGGCTGAGCTTCCTCTGTCTTTCGCTGACGGTGGAGTGACTATCGGTGGTACCCCCACTGCTTTCCAAATTGAGGATATTACTGACGAGGGCATAGCAGTGCTGCGTCTGAAAGTGGCTAAGGATGAAGAGGGTAATGATGTCTATAATTATCTGCATGTTCTTATTGCAGAGAATTTATATACAGGTATGTCAACTTCCAATGTCTTGAACAAGAAGAATTATTTGACTAACCTCACCTTGGGTAAGATGTTACTACCTGTTCCTGCAGAAGGTCCCGCTCCTGACCAGAGCGTCGTTGCTGGTCTGATAACCATCAAGGGCCCGATGGGTAATCTTGATGCGACAGGTGCGGCAGTAGATCCTACTTATGCCTTGGTGAAACATGGTGAAACACCTGCTGTAGCCACAGATCCGGCTAAGAATACACTGCTCTTTGAGAGTGACTTCACACATGCTTTCCGCTTTGTAGAGACTGATGAACCACAGATTAAGCCTGTTGTTCCGCCAGTAACTCCTACTTTCGAACTCTCAGCGGTGGATATGACTACTCACACCATGACACTGACTATAGGTGTAGTGGCCAGTGCTAAGCTGAGTGATGCGACGAAGGTAAAGGTAAAGCAGGGAGATGTGGATGTCACTGCCAAGATTACTTCCGAGAAGCTCATTGAGGCTGTTGAGGGTACACAGACTCAGTTCACCATCCATGTGGATGGCCTGGAAGCAGGTGTTTATTCCCTGTTCATTGAGAAGGGTACATTTACCTATGAGCAGGATAATGTGAATGAGAGTGACGTCACGCTGTCGTTCGAGGTTCCTGCACCCAGCTTTACCAAGAATTTTGAATTCTATGGTTGGCCTTTAGTATCGGGTGATACTCCCCTTTATGACACAGTACTGAATAATATCTTTGTATACATCCGTAAGGGTCAGGTCTACCAGGATATGTGTATAGATCCGAGCAAGACCATCACGCTTATTGATGGTTGGAACGACGATATTATGTATCGTGACGGTAAACTGGAATTATATCCGGACTTTGCCCTGCCTGAGGAATATGGTGGAGCCGATCCTAATTTGAAGGCCTACATCATTCGTTGGAATCCTGCGATTGAGCCTGGTGAATTCGATAATAAGCCATTCCTCGCCCGTGTAGTCTTCCCCGAGGCTAGTTTCGGTAATGAGACGTATGGCCGTTGGTTGGCTGGTGAAGATGTGAAAGAGTCTGATTGTATTGTGAATGGTCGTATCAGTATGACATTCAAGATTGACAATCAAGCAGCTACAGATATCAAGAATGTTCCTGTTAACGATACTCAGGAGCAGATGATCTTCGACTTGCAGGGTCGCCGTGTTGCTGCAATGACCAACAAAGGCATATACATCATCAACGGCAAGAAGGTGGTAAAGAAGTAATAAAGAGTATAACTATGTGGGTGGCGATGCTTAAGGTGTCGCCACCTATTTATATCAATAGGTATGATCATGACGAAACAGAAAAGTTGCCGTAGGGCATGGTTATTGTTGGCTGGATGTCTGTTGGCTATGGGTATGACTGGCTGTAAGGATAAGGGACGTATTGTGGAACCTAAGGAAGGTCCTGCACATCTGGTCATTCCACAACCTGTATGGGAGTTGGGATTGGTGAGCCTGGAAGAGGGCATGATACAGCGCGATGTGTTGATGATTAACGATGGTAGTGAGCCTTTGGTAATCGATAGCATAGAGCCATTCTGCAGTTGTATCCGTGCAGAATATCCTGAGCGTCCCATTCGTCCAGGACATGGCGGACGTCTGAAAGTGTTTCTGAATATAGGTGCGGTTCCTTCTGGTGACTTTGTCCGCTCTGTGATGGTTCATAGCAATGGCGGTTCCATCGAGGTGGAACTAACAGGAACGAGGGAGTAATTTCGCTCTTCTCCAATAAGAAATAACGAGGGGCTGCTCATCGATTGAGCAGCCCCTCGTTTGTTTTATGAACTGTGAATGATTATTCAGCAATCATGATAGATACACGGTTCTTGTCGTTCTCTTCGAACGGCTGCTCGTGTGCACCCTTAGAGTCGTAGGTGATGCGCTCTGCAGCGATTTCATACTTCTCGATAAGTTCCTTCACTACGATGTCAGCACGCTGCTTAGCCAGACGGTCGTTGATCTTGTCGTTACCAGTACCAGCGTCAGCATAACCTACTACGTTCACCTTTGCATTGGGATACTTCTTCAGGTATGCAGCAACGTCGGCAATCTTGTCAACCTCGGTATCCTGAATGTCGTACTTGTTGATGATGAAGAATACATCGCGGCGGATGGGCTCAATCTTAACGGGTTTGGGCTCCTCGATGGTCACATACTTGTAGATAGTATCGTAAACAATCACGTCGCGGTAAACCTCATGAGACTCCTCACGATAGGTCTTACCCAGGTTGATGCGCAGACCAACAAGTGCATTCACGTACTTGTCGATGTTGTCACCATACTTAGAGTTGTACTTGTCGCTCAGACCATTGGCGTTACCCTCGAACAACAGGTTCACAGCGTCGCTCAGACGGAACATAGCCTGCAGACCTACGCGGCCATAAGGACGAATCTCCTTGTCATCCCACAGATACTGCATGTTATAGCCCTGAGCAGCCAGTGCCTTAGCCTCGTCGTTGTCGAACTCATAGTTTGCACCACCACCAACGAAGAGTGACAGGTTGAACAGACGCTTGGGGTTCCAGCCAGCAACCAGGTTAGACAGGTTGAAGGTCAGGTCGAGACCACCAGCAATATACTTCCACTTGAAATTCATGATCTCACGGTTGTCGAAACCACCCTTAGACTGCCAGCCGTTGAATGCCAGACGGGCACCAACAACCTTTGAGAACTGGTAGCCGATACCCAGCTGTACGTTGGGTGACAGCAGATCCTTGAACTTGGCTTCACCGATGGTCCACTGAGCACCACCCTGCAAATCAAGATACCAGTAAGGCTTGAACAGCGTGTTTACATCCACGTGATCTAACTCCTGCACGGTGCGCTGGTCGATACGGTCAACGACCTTCTCCTGGCGCTGTGCCATAGCATTCATACCTACTAAGGCAAGAATAGCTACTAAAATTACTTTCTTCATTTTCATAATTACTTAATATTAAGTTGAATACATTGAATACTAGCTGTTTAGGGTGCGAAGTTACGAATTATTTTGCAATTATGCAACATTTTTCCTAAAAAATTGCAAAAATACATAAAAATAATAATTTTTGGCGGGTAAAGAGTGTACTATTATTGCATTTTTTATACAATTGTTTGGTATATTTCCCTTTTTTAGCTACCTTTGCACGCTCGTCAAACTTATATTCTTAATAGTGATGCAGATGAAAAGATACTATATGGTTTTATTGTGGATACTGACAAGTATCTCAATACTGGCCGTTCCTGCCAAGCGCAACGTGACAGGAGCGATTACATTGAGTGACGGAACCATTGTCAATGCCCGTCTGGTTGGTGACGAATATGGTCACTTTTGGATGGCAGACAACGGCAAGTCTTATCAACAAATCGACGGCCATGATTATTTCACGGAGGTGGATGCCGAGGCTGTGAAACAGCACGCGAAGACTCGCCGTGCTGCAGCCAATGCGCGCCGTGCCCAGCGGTTGCAAAGCCGTCGCATCGGTGAAGTAGGTTCCTATTTCGGACAGAAAAAGGGCCTGGTCATCTTGGTTAATTTCTCGAATGTCTCGTTCCAGGCCAGCAACGACAGTGCCCTTTACGTACGCATTGCCAATGAGCAGAATTTTAATGAGGGTAATTTCGTGGGGTCTATGTATGACTACTTCAATGCCCAAAGCGAAGGCCAGTTTCAGCTGACCTTCGATATCGTGGGACCAGTTACCGTGTCTAAAACGCAATCTTATTATGGTAGTAACGATTTCCAAGGTAATGACAAGCACCCGGCAGAAATGGCCCATGAGGCTGTCGAGTTGGTGAAAGACCAGGTGGAGAACTGGAGCCAGTACGACTGGGACGGTGACGGCTATGTAGATCAGGTATATTTCGTCTATGCCGGTAAAGGCGAGGCTGACGGTGGCGCTACCAATACCATCTGGCCTCATGCCTGGTCTTTGTCAGATAGTGGAGAGGGAATGGTGACCGTCGGCAATGGTCTGAAGGTCAACACCTATGCCTGTGGCAGTGAGCTGATGGCTAATGGACAGATTGAGGGTATTGGTACCATGTGTCATGAATTCAGTCACTGCTTGGGCTATCCCGACTTTTATGATATCGACTATTCTGGTGGTCAGGGAATGGATAACTGGGACTTGATGAGTGGTGGTTCGTATAACGGCTATGGTTTCCGCCCGGCAGGTTATACCAGCTATGAGCGCTGGATGGCAGGCTGGAAGCTGCCTATAGAACTGAACAAAGGCAAGGCGAAAGTAGAAAACATGAAAGGCTTGCAGGATGGCGGCGAATTCTATGTGATGTACAACGACGGACATCGCGATGAGTATTTCTTGTTGGAAAACCGCACATTGTCTGGGTGGGACCAGAGCCTGCCTGGCAGTGGCCTGCTCATTATTCATGTGGATTATAATGCCTATATTTGGTCGATGAACCAGCCCAACGATGATCCCAACCATCAGCGAATGACTTGGATACCTTCTGACGGCAGTTATAACTTCACGGGTTATGGCGCTAACCGCTATCCCACTCAGCTTGGTAACGACATCTATCCTAATATGAATGGCAATGACACTTTTTTTGATACGTCCAGTCCTGCTGCAGAGCTTTATAATAAGAATTTGGATGGCATGAAGTTGTTGCACAAAGGTGTCAAGAACATCGTCAAGAATGCGGATGGCACCATTTCGTTCGATTTCTTGGGTACCAGCACCGTCATGACACCAGAATTCTCACCTAAGGGTGGCGTGTATGTCGAACCTCAGACTGTCAGCATCACATGTGCTACTGAAGGTGCAACCATCTATTATACGATGGACGGCAGCGATCCTACCACAGCCAGCACGGTATATACCGAACCACTGACTATTGGCACTAATGTGACCATCAAGGCAATGGCTGTCTCAGCAGATGATGAGAGTTGGGTGGGAGAGGCAAAGTATCGCTTCGCCAGTGTGACACCTACCGATCTTTCAGTTGACTATGTTTGGAAGGAAGATTTCACGGGTGCTGCAGCAAATTTCCCTGTTGAGGATGTCGTCAATGAAAATGCATGTTATTCGGGTGATGGAGGCGAATATGCTGTCATCTATAACGAGAAGTTGGCAGGTGGAACGGCTCCTGAGGTGTTGGTTCCCAATAAGAGTCGCAACGTCAACTCGCTGACAGCAAATATTGCCATAGGCATGGTTTCCGGTGAATGCAAGCTTTCGTTCAAGAGTAACAAATCGCTGACGGTTACTTCTGAGACAGAGGGTGTCTGCATCACTTCTGACAGTCATTCCGGAAAGACCTATAATTATATAGTGAATGTTCCCGATAACACGTCGACACTGCAACTGACGTTCGCCAATGAAACATCTCAGAATGCCCGTCTGGACGATATCGTGCTGATGAAACCCGAGAAGCACAGTCCTGATTTGTCATTCCCCGTATCGACGACGATGGTCCGGCCCGAGTTGTTTGGCCCGGGTTATGAACTGCCCGTATTGAACAATCCTTACAATTTGCCCGTTGTCTATTCGTCGAGCAAGACAGAGATTGCCACCATCGATGAATCGACAGGTGTTATCACGTTGACTGGTGTCGAGGGCGTTACAGAGATTATGGCTGTCTTTAAAGGTAATGATGAGTATGCTGCAGGAAAAGCCTCCTATACGCTGAAAGTCGGACGCTACAAGGCGTTGTTGAGTTTTGAAGAGACCAGTTTCTCTGCTGTTGCAAAAGATCCTGTTTTCAAGTCTCCAACGCTGAACAACCAATTTGACGTGCCAGTGGTTTACGAAAGCAGTAATCCCGAAGTGGCAGCAGTAGACCCCGAAACAGGTGCTGTCACCATTGGCAAGTCGGGTTCCGCCATGATCAGTGCTGTCTTTGACGGCAATGAGATGTATGCTCCTGATGTCGCTTCTTATGAGGTGATTGTCGAGAAGGCGGTTCCTGAACTGTGGTTTAAGGAATCTGACATACAGGTGATGCTCAGCGTCAAGACGTTCCAAATCCCCGAAATGCACAATCCAAACCAGTTGCCTCTTGTCTATTGGTCTGGCGACGAGACGATGGCAACTGTTGATGAGCAAGGCGTTGTCACGCTGGGCGACAAAGCTGGTGATGTGACTATTACTGCTTTCTTTGGTGGTGATGACTACTACGACCGCTGTATGACATTCCTTAATGTTTACGTGGCCCAGGATACAGGCATCTCAACACTGACTGGCGAAACGTCTAAAGATGGCAAATGGTACACCATTCAGGGTGTCCGCGTCGACAAACCCGCCAAGGGTCTCTACATTTACAAAGGACGTACCATTGTAGTGAAGTAGTGGGGCTCGTAGTCCGACGCCTTCGGACTGCGAGTCCGAGGCCGTCGGACTGGGAGTCCGAAGCCGTCGGACTGAGAGCGTCAGCCCGTGTTGGTGAAACGGATAAAAAGACAGGAGGCTGTTCCCATCGGAACAGCCTCCTTTTATGAATCAGTAATCTGTGGATTACTTCAGCTTCTTGTAACCATAAACGGCACGGTCGCCCAACTGCTCCTCGATACGGATGAGCTGGTTGTACTTGGCCATACGGTCGGTACGAGAGAGTGAACCAGTCTTGATCTGACCACTGTTGGTAGCAACGGCGATGTCAGCAATGGTGGTGTCCTCAGTCTCACCAGAACGGTGGCTGGTAACGGTGGTGTAACCATGACGGTGAGCCATCTCGATAGCGTCGAGAGTCTCTGACAGCGAACCGATCTGGTTCACCTTGATCAGAATGCTGTTGGCAGCACCCATCTTGATACCCTTCTCCAGGAACTTCACGTTGGTTACGAACAGGTCGTCACCAACCAGCTGGCAGCGGTCGCCGATACGCTCGGTGAGCTTCACCCAGTTGTCCCAGTCGTTCTCGTCGAGACCGTCCTCGATAGAGTCGATAGGATACTTCGTGATGAGCTGCTCCAGATAGTCAATCTGCTCAGCGGCAGAGAGCTTCTTGCCGTTGGGATCCTTCTTCTTGCCGTTCTTCAGCTGACGGTAGTCGTAGAACCACTCGCCGTTCTCCTGTACTGCGAACTCAGAAGCAGCGCAGTCCATAGCAATCTTCACGTCCTTGCCTGGCTCGTAACCAGCAGCCTTGATGGCAGCAATGATGGTGTCGAGAGCGTCCTCGATACCGTCGAAGTTGGGAGCGAAACCACCCTCATCACCTACAGCGGTAGAGAGACCACGGGCCTTCAGCAGCTTGGCGAGGTTGTGGAACACCTCAGCACCCATGCGGATACCTTCCTTCTCAGAGGTAGCGCCAACGGGACGAATCATGAACTCCTGGAAAGCGATGGGGGCGTCAGAGTGAGCACCACCATTCACAATGTTCATCATGGGAACGGGGAGTACGTAGGTGTTAGTACCACCGATATAGCGGTAGAGAGGAATCTGCAGGTAGTTAGCAGCAGTGTGTGCAACAGCCAGCGATACGCCGAGGATGGCGTTGGCACCGAGGTTCTTCTTGGTGGGAGTACCATCGAGTTCCAGCATCTTAGCGTCGATAGCACGCTGATCCAGTACGCTCATACCGATGAGGGCGGGAGCAATCTTCTCGTTAACGTTCTTGACAGCCTGCTCTACACCCTTACCGAGGTAGCGGTTCTTGTCACCGTCGCGAAGCTCAAGGGCCTCGTTCTCACCCGTAGAAGCACCAGAGGGAACGCTGGCACGACCCATGTCGCCAGTCTCCAGAGTTACTTCAACCTCTACTGTAGGATTACCACGTGAATCCAGAATCTCTCTTGCGTGAATTTGTTCAATAATCATAACCTTACTATTGTTTAAAAATGAATATGTTGTTATCTTTCGGAGTGCAAAGATACGCAGAATAATTGAGAATTGAGAATCGAAAAATGAATTTTTTGCGCCTTTAACCTTATTTATTATTAAGTGTCACATGGAGTTTGCAAATTTTGTGTATCTTCGCAGTCGAAAATGGAACATCTGCATCTGTTAGACAGTCATTTAGAGGCTCCAGAACGGTTTACTTATCCGTTCTGCTACGAGCCGCACCCCTTGTGCCAGTTGGCAGCCAAGGAAGTGCAGGCGTATATTGCTGCTCACCCCGAGATTCGCGAAGATGCCGATCAGGGGAAGATGTTTGGAGTCTTGGTCGTAGAGCAAGACATCCTAGGAAGTCCTAGGAATCCTAGGAAATCCTATGGTTTCCTGACCGCTTACAGCGGCTTGCTGGCAGGAAGGAACGACTGGGAATACTTTGTGCCGCCCGTGTACGACGCCCAACAGCCCGATGGACACTTTAAGACTACCGAGCGCGAGATTTCCAGGATGGCTAAAGAATCCGGAAAATCCGGAATTTCCGGACTTTATGGAGATTCCAAGCAGCTCTCGCAGGAGCTGCAGACGTGGCTGTTTCATCAGTACCAGCTGCTGAATGCCCGTGGTGAGGTGAAGGACCTCGTCGACATCTGGCAGGAGTATTATAACCGCCCTAAGTTATTGCAGAAATATCCGCTGCCCCCTGGTGGCACAGGCGACTGCTGTGCTCCGAAACTACTGCAATATGCCTATCAGCAGGGACTGAACCCCCTGTGTATGGCTGAGTTCTGGTGGGGAGCTACCACAAAGACCGAGTTGCGTCATCATCTGAATTACTATCCTGCTTGTCGTGGCAAGTGCAAGCCCATTCTGACGTGGATGCTGCAGGGACTGGACGTAGACCCCGATCCGGAACTGCTTGGCCTTCAGCAGATGGAGCTGCCCGTCGTCTATGAGGACGATTGGCTGGTGGTGGTCAACAAACCTTCTGGCCTGCTGTCTGTGCCAGGCCGTATAGGGCAGTATAGTGTGGAAACCATCATGCAGGAACGCTATCCGGGCAGCTTTGTGGCCCATCGGCTTGATATGGGAACCAGCGGACTGCTCATTGCAGCCAAGACACAGGAGGTGTATCGCGCCCTGCAGGAGCAGTTCGTGAAACATCAGGTAAAGAAAAAGTACCTGGCCGTCCTAGAACCTAATAAGCCTAACACCCCTACCAACCCTACCCATTCTGGTCGCATCTCGCTGCCCCTGAGGCCTGACCCCATGAACCGCCCCCGACAGCTGGTCGATTTGGAACATGGCAAGCGGGCCGTTACCGACTACGAATTCCTGTCGGATTGCCTGGTGGCGCTGTGGCCCCAGACGGGACGCACGCATCAGTTGCGCATCCATTGTGCTCATCCTGACGGGTTGGGGCGTCCCATCGTTGGTGATGAACTCTATGGAAAGCGACAAAAGGGCCAGCGGCTGATGCTTCATGCTGCTGAACTCTGGTTCCGACACCCTGTAGCCCAACAGGAAATGCACCTGTCTGCTTCTACCGACTTTCTTTTATAATTCCCGTATTTTCTTTCATTTCTGCACGCATTCATCATTCCTTTATTTATAAATAATGTGTAGGAATGTGTTTTTTTTTGCGATTTATTTGGCTGTTTCATAGTTTTTCCCTACCTTTGCACGATAAAGGACAAAATTTATTAAAAAAAACTATAAGTTAAACTAATTATTTTTGCGACATGAGAATTAAGAATTTTACTCTCTTGACACTGGCATTGTTACTGATGTCAGTCGTTGCGTTTGCGCAGAAACCTAGTGCAACCCAGCGTGTGCTCACGCCGAAGCAGCAAGCTCTTCAGGCGATGCGTACTGGAAGGTTGACCCAGGAAAATGCTAGCGCATTCAAGTTTGCGAAGCCTGCTCTTCCGCAGAACATGCAGAAGGCTAAGGCTAACAAACCAGTATTACCTGTTGCTTTGCAGGCTCCTGCAAAGACTAGCCCAAAGTTTGCAGCACAGCAAGCTTATGCTAAGTCTAAGTCTAATAGGACTAACAGAACCAGTGGTTTGGTGACATTGCCCGATGGCGCTTCGGTTACACCATATTATACTACTGGTGGAAAGTTCTATGTGAACAGCAGTAGTGGGTGGCTGGATTATACTTCTAAGATTCCCACAGTTAATATTGCTTTTGTAGGCAATGATGTCTATATTCAGAATCTGGCTTATTGGTTTAATACTGCATGGGTTAAAGGTTCTTTGTCTGACAACACCATTACCTTCCCCAGTGGACAGTTTGTGGGAGAGGACGAGTATGGCGCTGAGTATTTGATTGCTATTGATAGTCAAACAAGTGAATTTAAAGATGCATTCACATTTACTTATGATGCTGATGCTGGTACGTTGACGTGCGCCGACCTTATTGCTGAGAGTGCTTCAGCTACTGAGGTTCAGGTGTACTGCTATTGGGATGCTCCTGTGTTCAGTTTGGGAGCTCCAGAAAAACCTGAAACCGTTACTCCTCCCGCAGGATTGACTACTGAAACTTGGACTGTTGGCAGATATTTCTACAATGGTGAAGATGAGATTCCAGAAGAGAAAGTCCTCAAGGTTGGTTTCGACGGTAATGACGTCTATGTTTATGGATTTAGCTACAATACAGTCACTGAGGGTGGTTGGATTAAGGGAACCTTAAGTGCCGATGGTAAGAGCATTTCGTTTGCTTCTGATCAGTATTATGGCTATGACGATGACTTAAATGACTATTACTTTGTTGGCTATGACTGGGAAGCTGGATCTCTGGTCTCTGCAGTTGTGGTAGCTTATGACGCAGAGGCTGGCACAATGACTTGGCCAGAGAATATTTATATTTATGAGTGCGCAAGTTTGAATTACGACTGGTATGGCTTCTTCTATTGGATTCCTGCTATGGTGAAGGGCACTGCTCCCGATCCACTCGCTGCTCCTGACATTGTCACCACTGAGTGGCTCTTCAAATCTCAGAGCATAAGTGAAGACCAGGAAACTGGTGAATATGTTCTCTCAGACTACAACCTGCACGTAAATGTTGGCATTGCTGGTACTGATGTCTTTGTACAGGGTATCTCAGAAGACCTGCCAGATGCTTGGATTAAGGGTACTTTGGATCCCAAGACCAACAAGGTGACCTTCCCCACAGGTCAGTACCTTGGACAGGCTGGTTTCTTGTTCTGGGTCTTTGATTATTATTTCGCTGGTTATGGAGAGAATGGCCTTGAGGATGTCGTGATGGCATACGATCCTGAGGCTAAGACCCTGACGATGGAGTCACCCACCGACTTGCTTATTAACGCAGCATGGTTGCTGTACGATCCTAACCTGATTCTGACGGATGTGACGCTGCAGGAGATTGCTGACGTAGCTGCAACACCTGCTCAGCCTACAATTACTGCTGCTACACTTGATGGCAACTATCCCAATGTGACAATTAATGTTCCTGACACTGATGCGGAGGGTAATCCGCTTCTGGTTGGTAAGTTGTCTTATCAGTATTATTACGATGTGAATCACACGGTTAGCCCGCTGACGCTGTCACCAAGTGAATACATGTACTTGTATGCTGATATGACAGAGATTCCTTACACCTTCACTGATGATTATGATATTTACAACTATCGTTTGTACCTGAACATGGACATCAGTACTTGGAACAAGATTGGTATCCAGAGCATCTATCGCGGTGGCGGTGAGGAGCATAAGTCAGAAATCTTCTGGTATACGTTTGTTCCCTATCCACATCAGGTTACCTTCGTAGCTGCTAATGATTTGAGCATCCAGAATGGTAAGGCTACAGTAACAGTGAATGGTAAAAAGGCTGCTGTTGACGCTGAGGGTAAGCTCGAAGTTCCTGAGACCTACACGGTGACTATTACTGCTGCTAAGGGCTACAGATTTGTCAGCGCAAGCTCAACCGGTACTACGGTAACGTTGTCTGAGGATCTCTTCAGTGCTACGTTCGAAATGCCGACAGAGGATGTTACCATCAACTACGAGCTGCGTGCAATGGATGGTGAAATCATCTTCGCTACTGAAGGTCAATACACCATTCAGGGTGGTCAGGCCAACGTGCTGGTTGGTGATGCTGACGTCACAAAGGCTGTCGATGCTAATGGTAAGCTGATTGATATCGCTCAGGGCTTAACCGTAACGATTAATGCTGCACAGGGCTACAAGCTCGCAAGTGTAACGGCTTCGTATGATGCTGTAGGAGCATCAGATCCGATTATCAATTACGTTCTCACTGATAGCTATGGTGACGGTTGGAATGGCGCTGCCCTCCAGATTGTCAATGCAACTACAAGTGAAGTTGTTAACGAGCTGACGCTTAGCGGAGCTTCGGCAGAAGGCACCATTGAACTTGTTCCTGAACAGACATACAACTTCGTATGGGTACCAGGTAGCTATGATAGTGAGTGCGGTTTTGTAATCACCGATGCTAACGAAAAGGAGATTGTTTCGTATGCTACAGCCACAGGCCTTTCTGGAGTAATTGCATCTTACACCGTTCCTGCAGCCAGCTCTATTCCTCCTGTTGGTGTGGATGTTGCTCTGGCTAAGAAGGGTAACACTGCTTCGTTCATCATGCCAGGTCCTGGCGGACGTGTAAACGTTGCTTACGAACTTGTTCGTCTGGGTTCTCCTATTAATATACCCGCAGGCGCGTACATTACTTATTATACCGATAAGGACATCCTGATCTACGATACAGACTGTGAGTTGATGACTGTGACTGGTCTTAACGGAAATGAGGTTACTGTTACTCCGCTTAACGTAGTAGCTGCCAACACCCCGATGCTGATTTACAACAGCGGTGCTGAGAAGGAGTTGTGGATTGTTCCTGCCGAGGAAACAGCCGATGCTCCTGCAGCTGACGAGGTTACTGTACTTCCTGCGTTCAAGGGTACACTGACTGGACAGACCTTCACAGAAGCTGATATGGCTGCCAATGAGTATTACGCTTGCAATGGCACAAGCTTTGCATGGGTTCGTGGTGCTGGTACCATCGGTGCTAACAAGTGCTGGCTGGAGTTTGTAAAGGATGCTGCTCCAAAGGCTCCGAGTCTCGCTATTGTTTATGGTGACGGTGGAACGACTGGCATCAATACCGTAAATGCTAAGATGGAGACTGAGGGTCAGTACTATGATCTGAATGGTCGCAAGCTCAACGCTGCTCCGACTCAGAAGGGTGTCTACATCATCAATGGTAAGAAGGCCGTGATCAAGTAAGATAGTATTAAGCTTGCTCGTGCTCGTTAAGAGCATGGGCGAGCTTGAATAAAAGAAATAATAAAGTAGACAATAATATGAAGACAATTAAAAGATCATTAATGATGCTCCTCGCCCTCATTGTGACGACGGGCGCGTGGGCACAGTTCTTTGCTGCCAACGGAAATAAATCCTTGGCTCCAGGGAGAACCGGACAGGCGGTTGCCAAGGCACCCACTGTCGATGGCAATTGGATGTATTATGACGATGGAGTGCAAGCTACTTCTATCGGCGTAGGTGGTGGCACGATATATTGGGGTATTATGCTTCCTGCAAGTACGTTGACAGGTAATACACTTGAAAAAGTTGCTGTGTATGAAAATGATTATAATACAGATCCTATCACCTTGTTGATTTACTCTGGTGGCGAAACTGCTCCTGCTGGAGATGCCATCTATTCGATGATGTATACTCCTGTTGGCGGTGATGCTTTCCATGAAATCACGTTAGAAGCTCCTGTCACATTTGACGCAAGCCAAAATCTTTGGATTGTGCTGAGTGAAAATGGTACTTATCCTGCTAATGCCAGCGTTGACGGTGGTGATGCCAATGGCCGCTGGATAAGTTTGGATGGTACGGAATGGATGGATGTAGCTGCTGCTGGTGTCCCTGGTTATTGTTGGATGATTCGTGCCTACCTCTCTGGCACTGCTGATTCTGGTGCAGGCTTTGCATTGGAAGGTATTTCTAAGTATGGTACTGTGACCTTTACTGTAGATGGTAAAGAGGTGAAGAAGGCTGAGGCCGGAAAGACTGTTACAGCCATCGTTACTCCTGATAAGAACTTTGCCGTTGACGATGTTGTTGCACACGCTTTTGTTGATTGGGAAGAAGCTCAGGCTCCTCAGAACATTGGTCTCTATAAGGATGTTGAACTGACTGCTGCTGGCGAGAATACGTGGACATTCACTATGCCCGCTGCTGCTGTTGAGTTCCTTGTTTCTTATATGAAGGACGTTCAGGTGACTGTGGCAAGCGGTGATATTACTGCTGCTGTGGAAGAAGCTGCAGAGGGCTTGCCCATCCGTAATCTTACTTTGACGCTGAAGAGCGGTGCTGACTACACCATCAGCAAGTCACTGACTGCTGGTGGAGAAATCGCTGTCAATGGTGGCGGTGCTACAGTTGATGCATCAGCATTGCAGGATCCGTTCATCGTTTTAGACGGCACCAAGGTATTTGCCGAGAAGGCTGATGGAACTGCTTCTGACCACAAGTACGTTGCTTCTGTAAAGGTAAGCGGCTTGACACTGACTGGTATGACGAATTCGTTCATCAAGGATGCTCAGAAGACATTGTTGGAAGAACTGGTTGTTGACAACTGCGTCATCGAGATGCCTGCAGGCAATAAGAACTTTATCGACTTCAACGGTAAGGGTTATGTAGGATATGTGAGGGTCATTAAGTCAACCATTTGGGCGAAGGACAAGAATACTGGCTTCTTTGCTCAGTATGGCAGCCGTCCCAAGAATGTGAATGCTGATCTGCTCCAGCAGTTCGACGTTGAGAACTCTACCATCGTGAATATTGCCAACGGTAAGAACTTCTGTGACCTGAAGCAGAATGGTACTGCTCAGAATGGTTATTTTATCTTCGACAATATCTTTGTTGATTGTGGTAAGAATGGTCAAACTGTTGTTGGTTTCAACAAGGGTCAGGCCAGTGCTACTCCTGTATGGGATGTTAGAGGCAATGAGTTCATCTGGAATGGTGAATGCGTGAGTGATGCTGAGGTTGCAAAGGCTGGTCAGAAGGATGGTGAGGACATTGTGAAGGAATCTGTATGTGGTGATCCTGGATTTGCTGATGCTGCCAATGGCGACTTCACGCTCTTTGAGTCTTCTGAGCCTTGTAAGAACCGCATTGGTGACCCACGCTGGTTGCCTATGTACCTGCCTACTGGTGTTACTGCCGCTATCGACGTGACAGTTCCCGATAATCTGGGCATCTTGGATGGTGAGGAAGGTCCCACTGACCTGTTCTATTTCTTGATGTCTTATTTCAAGGAGAGCGAGAATCCTGCTTATATCAAGCTGACTCTGGAGCCTGACGGTGAGTATGTTATCTCTCAGCCTCTGACGGTGATGACTGCTATCGAGATTATTGGTGACGAAGAAAAGCCTGCTATCATCGATGCCAGCCAGTTGGGAACTCAGCCGTTCGTTCAGATTAATGATCAGTGGATACCATGTGATCAACCCAACGAAAAGGACTTCTTCACCACTATTTACAATGTGGCCTTCAAGAACATCAGCATTACAGGTCTGAAGAAGACTCTCTTCTCAACCAATGAACAGCCGTACTTGATTCCTAGCATTACGGTAGACAATTCTGTTATTCGTTTCATTGGTGGTGTAAGTGCTATCGTATTTGATTTCCAGAAGAAGGGATTTGTTGAGGACCTCGTTGTGAATAATTCTACGATTAGCGCTGATGATGATACGTCATGGAATGGCAATGGTGGCTTCTTCAAGGCTCAGAGTGGTACTAAGCTTTCTGAGTGTGGTGCTCAGAAGCAGGCGTTCACACTGACAAACAACACATTCTATAATGTATCTAAGCCTCGCACTGTTAACCAGCTTCGTGAGAACAACAAGGATTTCCTCTACTTCACCGTACTGAACAATATCTTTGTTAACTCTGGTAAGAAGAATGAGTTTATTACTGGTCTGAACAACGCTTCGAACAACAAAACACCGAACTGGTTGGTACAGTATAACTCGTTCCAGTGGACTACTGACAACAAGACCTTTGAGGACATTTGTGCTTCTACAACAACTAAGGCTTCTAATGTGCCCATTGCTGCCAATGTTGAAGGTGAGATTGCATTTATTGATGATCCTGCTACTGGTAACTTCTCGCTGGGTATCTGCGAGCAGAAGGCTGCTAAGATTGGTGATCCTCGCTGGCTCGATGCAACAGTAAAGATTACTGACGACAGCTTTGACGACTCTAAGGATCTGGCTAAGGTTATCAATGAGGCCGTGAAGAACGGCTTCTCGAAGTTCGAGTTGGAGGCCAACACTCGCTACGAGGTGAAGCAGACCATCGTAACCGATAAGGCTCTGGTTCTCTCTGGTGAGAATGTGAAGATTGACGTGAAGCATGCTGATGCATTCATCCTGTTGAGCAAGACTCCTGATGTTGACTTCCTGAAGAAGGCTGACGGTTCTAACACTGACTACTATGGTATCAGCCAGCTGACGCTGAAGGGCCTGACCGTAACAGGTTTGAAGAACTCAATTATCTATGACAACAACACGAAGTATTGCGTAGTCGACCTGACTATCGACAATTGTGTGCTGGGTCTTGAGACTGAGGCCGTTCAGAACGAGGCTCTGATTTCATTCCAGGCAGGTGGCGTTAAGGACTTCACGATTGTCAACTCTACCGTTTATGGCAACAATGCTGTGGCTAAGTACTTCATCCGCTACAACAACTCTGCCCGTCTCGACCGTTATGGCTTCGATAAGGACACTGAGTTCCAGACCATGACCTATCTGAACAATACGTTCTACGGTCTGCTGAAGAGCGATGGCCAGTGGGCTAACTACAATGGCATCAGTGGTCAGGTTTACTCTAAGTTCGATATCGAGAAGAACATCTGGTACAACAGCAGTAAGGATGTCATCCGCCGCTTGGCTGGTGGCCGCTTCAATGACAATGCTCCTCTGACGTTCGACAAGAACACCTACTTCAATGAGGATGTTGATATCTCTGCAAGCGAGGCTAGCTACGACAAGAGTGGTACGGCTCTGACCACCAATCCTAACTTCAGAAAGCCTGCTGATGCTGACTTCACGCTGAGTGCAAACTCAATGCAGTATGTTGAGAGAACTGGTGACCCACGCTGGTACATCAATGGTGGTCACTACAACACCGGTATTGAGAGCATCAGTGCTGAGAAGTTTGAAGACGGTGCATGGTACACCATCCAGGGTGTTCGTGTTGACAAGCCTTCGAAGGGTGTCTTCATCCACAATGGCAAGAAGGTTGTGATGAAGTAATTAATAATATTGTTATAAAAAAAGTGGCAACTCTTTGGAGGGTTGCCACTTTTTTTGTATTTTTGCAGCATGATTGAGATAAAGAAGGTTGAAGACAGAAATGGACTGAAGAAATTCGTACAGTTTCATTACGATATGTACCGCGACTGTCAGTGGGCGGTGCCTTTTTTGTATTCAGAAGAGATGAACACGCTGCGTAGCGACCGCAATGCTGCTTTCGAGTGCTGTGAGTCGGACTATTTCCTGGCTTACAAGGACGGTCGTCCCGTAGGTCGTGTGGCTGCTATCATCAACCATCGTGCCAATGAGCGCTGGCAGCATCAGCAGGTGCGCTTTGGCTGGCTGGATTTCGAGGACGACTTAGAAGTGTCGCGTGCCCTATTGGAAACAGTTGCTCAGTGGGGTCGTGAGCGTGGCATGACGGAGATGATTGGTCCGATGGGCTTTACCGATATGGATCGCGAGGGTATGCTTATCGAGGGTTTCGAGGAAGACGCTACGATGTACATCAACTACAATTACTCCTATTATCCGCAGCACATGGAGCAACTTGGTGGCTTCGAGAAGGACAATGACTATATGGAATGCAAGGTGAAGGTTCCTGATCAGGTGCCTGACAAGTTCCATAAGATTGCCGCTATGATAGGCAAGCGCTATAACCTGCAGGTGAGGAAGTTCACCCGTAAGGAACTGTTGGAAGGCGGTAAGGGTCACGAAATCTTCCGCATCATCAATGCCACGTATAAAGACCTGTATGGCTATTCGGAGTTGTCTGACCGCCAGATTAACCAATTGGTGGACCAGTACATCAAGATTGCCGATTTGAATCTGGTTACTGCCGTTGAGGACTGGAACACGCCAGAGCATAAACTGGTGGGCTTCGGCATTACGTTCCCCTCGTTTACGTCAGCGCTTCGCAAGACCCGTGACGGGCGTCTGCTGCCCTTTGGCTGGTGGCCTTTGCTGCGTACGCTGAAGTGGCACAAGACCAATGTCGTTGACTTGCTGCTGATTGGCGTGCTGCCTGAATATCGTGCCAAGGGGGCCAACTCGATTATCTTCGACGACCTGATACAGTGGTTCGAACGCTATAACTTCGAATGGGCAGAAACGGGTCCGCAGATGGAAAGCAACGAAGGCGTGCTGTCGCAGTGGCAGTATTTGGAAGCCCGCATTCACCGCAAGCACCGCTGCTATAAGAAGAAACTATAAATCATTGGCGCAGTTTTATCATCCATCGACGCAGTTTTATCGTCCATCGACGCAGTTTTATCATCCATTGGCGCAGTTTTAACTTTATCCTAAGCCTTAGGGGTTTTTACCCTAAGGCTTAGAATGTTTTAGGCCTAGGCTTTCCTAGGTCTTTCTAGGCTTTCCTAGGTTGGGGGCGTCTTCCTCTATCAGCTGAAGCAGCCGTTCGACGGCTTCTTCCTCGGGGATATTCTTCTCGACGCAGACTTTCTGCTTGTAGAGGGAAATCTTTCCGCGTCCGGCGCCGACGTAACCATAGTCTGCATCAGCCATCTCGCCGGGACCATTGACAATGCAGCCCATAATGCCTATCTTCAGTCCTACCAAGTGGCTGGTAGCAGCCTTGATGCGGGCAATGGTTTCCTGCAGGTTGTAAAGCGTGCGGCCACAACCCGGGCAGGAGATGTACTCCGTCTTGGTGAATTTGATGCGGGCAGCCTGCAGAATGGCATCGGCAAGGCTAGTCAGACTAGTTGGACTAGTCGTACTAGTATCACTAGTAATTACTAGTTTTGTGGCCTTGCGGTCGATGAGCAGGGCCCCCACTGCCATAGCGGCTTTGAGCTGGAAGGTCTCCCAGTCGTCTTCGCGGCTAAACCGCGAAGCACAAGACATGCTTTGGGCGGTTGGTTGCGACTCAGTCGCAACAGACGGGATGTTCAGCGTGATGGTGTCGTCCTTGATGCTGGCCTCAGCTTCTTGGCGCAGGCGGGTGCACTCAGGGATGAGGTCTACCAGCTTGCGGGCTACAGGAATCTCGCATTCGGGCTCTTCTGAGAGCGACACGCGGATGGTGTCGCCAATGCCCTCGGTGAGCAGGGCACCAATGCCTACTGCCGACTTGATGCGTCCGTCTTCCCCTTCGCCAGCCTCTGTGACGCCCAGGTGCAGCGGGTAGTGCATGTCCTCAGCGTCCATTGTCTTGACGAGCAGGCGGACGGTGGTCACCATGACTACTGTATTCGAAGCTTTGATGCTGATAACCACGTCGTCGAACTGCTCGCGACGGAAGATGCGCAGGAACTCCATACAACTCTCGACGATACCCTCTGGGGTGTCTCCATAGCGGCTCATGATGCGGTCGGAGAGCGAGCCGTGATTCACTCCGATACGCACAGCCGTATGGTGCTCCTTGCAGATATTGATAAAAGGTACGAGCTTGTTTTCAATCTTCTTCAGTTCCTCGGCATACTCCTCGTCGGTATATTCCAGGTGTTTGAAGGTACGGCCCGGGTCGACGTAGTTGCCCGGGTTGATACGAACCTTCTCGCAATATTGGGCTGCAATATCAGCCGTATGAGCCGTGAAATGCACATCAGCCACCAGCGGCGTCTGATAGCCATCAGCCTTCAGACGGGCTGAGATGTTCTTCATGTTCTCAGCCTCGCGAGTGCCTTGAGTCGTAAAGCGTACCAGTTCTCCACCAGCATCGATGATGCGCTTGGCTTGGGCTACGCTGGCCTCCGTATCGTTGGTGTCGGTGGTGGCCATCGACTGGATGCGGATGGGGTTGTCGCCACCAATGGCAATGTTGCCCACATGGGCCACACTGCTAATTCGTCTTGTACTCATACTTGATTTCTGCTAAATCTTGGTTGGCTTTCTCAATCTTTGCTTTCAGCCCGCTCTTGTAGTCGGCCAAGCGCTGGGCGATGGCCTCGTCCGTCAGTGCCAGCATCTCAACAGCCAAGATGGCTGCATTCTGGGCCGCATTGACACCCACGGTGGCAACGGGAATGCCTGGAGGCATCTGAATGATGCTCAGCATGGCGTCCAGTCCGTCGAGCATACCCTTGATGGGAACACCAATGACGGGCAACGTCGTTGAGGCTGCAATCACACCAGGCAGGGCGGCAGCCATACCAGCAGCAGCAATGATGACTTTCAATCCACGCTCTTTGGCCTGGGTTGCAAACTGCTCAACGGCCTCGGGCGTGCGATGTGCTGAGAGGGCGTTGACTTCGAAGGGAATCTGTAAGGCGTCAAGTTGCTTACAAGCTTTTTCCATAACGGGCAGGTCAGACGTGCTGCCCATGATAATGCTTACTAACGGGGTCATATTTTATTTTATTAGGGTTGTTAGGGGGAGTAGGGTGATTAGGGATGTTAGGGTTATAAGAACAATATCGCCACTGCGGCGCAGAGGAATCCTGTCCAGAAACCAACCACGACTTGCGCGAGGCTATGCTGGCGAAGAATCATTCGGCAGGTGCCGATTACGCCACCCACGATGAAGATCAGGCAGAGCCACCACACGGGGTTAAATCCTAAATAGTAGGCAAAGGCAAACAATGCTCCTCCCAAACCTCCAATGGCGGCAGTGTGGGTGGAAATCTTCCACCAGACATTGATGAGCGCACATACAATCTGTACCAACAGGGCAGCCACCACAATGGATCCCATGAAATGAGGCATGTGGAGACGTTCCATCACATAGATACAGGTAAAGTAGCAGATAATGGAGATGACGTATGGCACCATGCGTCGTTCGCGGTGACCCAGCTCAATGAGGCTCCAACCCTGATAGCGTCGGTATAGATGAATCAGCAGGGTGGGGAGGAGAATGGTGAACAGATAAGTCAGAAGCAGTACCTGAATCTTGTATTCCCAGGAAAACATGCTGAGATAGCTGAACACAAAGAGTACTATCAGTCCGATGATGGGCAGATAGAACGGTGTGAACACCATGCTCATGATGCGAGCAGCCAGGATGATTTGCTTTTCTCGTTTCACTTTAACCTTTGAACTTTGAACATTGAACTTTGACCTTTATGATTACTTACGGAGGCGGGCAATTGGAATACCCATTTGTTCACGATATTTTGTGACTGTACGACGGGCAATGGGATAGCCCTTCTCAGCCAACAGTCCTTTCAGCGCATCGTCGCTCAAAGGCTTGCGCTTGTCTTCTGCTTCAATGATTTCCCGAAGAACGGCTTTGATCTCACGGGTCGACAGCTCTTCTCCGTCAGCTGTGACATAGCTGTCGCTGAAGAAGTAGCGCAGGGGGAAGGTGCCCCAGCGGGTCTGGGCATATTTCGAATTGCTGACACGCGAAATGGTGCTGACATTCAGCCCAGTCCGCTCAGCAATGTCTTTCAGAATCATGGGGCGCAGGGATGCTTCGTCGCCATCCTCAAAGAAACGGTGCTGCCATTGGATAATGGCCCGCATAGTAACGGTCAGCGTGTGACGCCGCATATTGATGGCTTCGATGAACATCTGGGCAGATTCCACCTTTTTCCGGGTATAAATCAGCGCTTCTGATAACTGGCGACTGAGCTGTTCTTTGCTGTCCTGATATTCGCTGAGTGTTTCAGTGAATGATGGTGAGACGCATAGCTCCGGCATCTCGGCAGCGTTGAGCGAGAAGGTGATAGTGCCGTCGTCGTGGGTCTCGACAATGAAGTCGGGAGTGATTTGCTGCAGAGAACGTCCGATGGTCTCGCTGATGGATGCTCCCGGCTTCGGATTCAGCTTGCGCAATTCAGCGATGAGTGTCTCAGCCTGCAGGTCGCTCAATTTAAGGACTTGCTGAAGTCGCTGCCAGTGTTTCTTGGTGAAGAGGTCAAAGTATTCACTGACAGTGAGTACCATCAGGTCCTTAAGACGGGATGGCTCCCGTCGCTGAATCTGTAGCAGCAGACACTCTTGTAAGGTTCGCGCTCCAATGCCGGCAGGGTCGAACTCCTGCAGCAACAACAGCACTTCCTCTATTTCCTTCGTGCTGGCATCAATATGATGGTAGATGGCCAATTCGTCGCTGATGTTGTCGAGTGACTTGCGGAGCAGCCCGTCGTCGTCCAGCGAACCGATGAGGTATTCCATGATGTCGCGCTGGCGTTCCGTAATATTAGCCATATTCATCTGCTCAATCAGCTGATCCATAAAGGATTCAGTCTGTCCGTAGACAATCTCTTCGCGGTCCTCTTGTCCGGAATGTCCTCCTTGGTAGACGGGCAGCTCTTCGTCGTCGCGACCAATAGACTCCAAGGCGGCATCCATTGCAGACTGGCGCTCTTCCTGTTCGTAATCGTCGGAAGAGGGGGACTCTGGATTTTCTGGACTATCCGGATATTCTGGGAACTCCTGGTTTTCGTCAGCCGATATCTCCAGAGCTGGGTTGTCGTCCATCTCCGTCTTGATGCGCTCTAACAGTTGGGTGATAGGCAATTCAGTCAGTTGCGCCTGCAACAGTTGTTGCTGCGTAATGCTCTGTGTCAACTTCTGTTGTTGCGTGAGCTTCTGTTCCTGTACCTGTCTCTGTGCCATCGTGTCTATTCCCAATAAGTAAGTGTACGCCGTTGAAGAACGGTGGTGTTTTGGGTTGGACTGCCCTTCTCCCAATACGTAAGACTGAGTGAGTTGCTGGTCCAGTTGCCATTATCGTCGCGAGTGATGTAGTTGTTGCTCATATTGATGGTCATGATGCACTCCCCATTCTTGTCAAAGACCTTCTGATGCTGGGTCAGCACCTCGTCCTGGTCGTTATAGGTGTAGCTGTTGACGTAGCTGATGCCTGCTTCCTCGTTAGTCAGCGTACGCTTGGTAAGGCGGTAGTTGTCGTCGTAAATATATTCGATGGTGCTAAAACCTTCCTTTTCCTTCATCCGGGCACGAAGCAGATAGCCATATCGGTCGTAAACCCGGTCAATGAGATCCAAATCCTCTATCTGACCATTGCCGTGAAAGTGCATGAATTGGTCTTCAGCAACGGCATTCTCTGTCACTACCTCCTGAATGTCGCCACGCAGTCCCATGGAGAGCGCGTCTTTGTAATAGGCAACAGAGGGAAGATACAGCACGCGGATGTCGCGGGAACCATTCTCGTTGTCGACGACAGAGAGCTTGATACTGCCAAAGTCGTCGATGTAGAACCAACTGTCGTCGCGCTGACTGAACGTGCCGTGGTCCTTTTGTAACTTATAAAAGAAATACTGCAGGTTCTTGTCCAGCATCTTCTGGGTGCTATAGGGGCCAATGGTAACATAGGCCGAGGTGACCATCTTGGTTTCCGGTGCCACACTGACCATCAGTTTGGAACGGAATCCGTAGAAGTTGCCGCGAAAATAATAGTCTTCTCCGTCATCGGACTGGCCCCATTCTGCAAACTGTGCAGCCACCAGCGACTGGCGCAGCGAGTCGATGGGACCCTCGATGGGTATACCCATGAGAGAGATGCTCCGAGGGTCGCCCTTCGGCTGCGCGCAGACCTGTAATACCAGTATCTGCAGGATGATGATGAAAGATATTTTCTTCATTTGGGGGCAAAGGTACGAATTTTTTCGTATCTTTGCACCAAAATCTGAAGAAAAATGAAGATATTTGCAGTAGGAATGAATTACATCCAACACAATAAAGAGCTGGATGGCGCGTTATATAAACCAGAGAGTCCCGTTATTTTCACCAAAGCAGACTCCGCGTTGCTGAAGGATCACAAGCCATTCTTCATCCCCGACTGGAGCGAGCAGGTAGATTATGAGACGGAACTGGTGGTACGAATCAGCCGACTGGGTAAGAGCATTCCCGAACGCTTTGCCCATCGGTATTATGACGCTGTCACCGTGGGTATTGACTTCACGGCTCGAGATTGGCAGCGTGAGGCTCGTAAGCAGGGACACCCCTGGGAGATCTGCAAGGGTTTCGATGGTTCGGCAGTGATAGGCGACTGGGTGCCAAAGGAAAAATTCCTGGATGTTCAGGCCTTACACTTCCACCTTGACATCAATGGGAAAACGGTGCAGGAAGGCTGCGCGAGTGACATGCTCTATAAAATTGATGAGCTGATAGCCTACATCTCGCAGTTCTTTACGCTAAAAACGGGTGATTTGCTTTATACAGGAACTCCTGTGGGGGTAGGTCCAGTCCGTATTGATGACCATCTGGAAGGATGGCTGGAAGAAAGAAAAGTGTTAGAATTTAATTGTAAATGAGACGATATATAATAATAGGTGTAGGATTGCTGTTGATGAGCCTGACGACCCAGGCGCAACGCTTTTTTAACTTGACTGCAGAACAGGTCAGGATTGATTCGCTGTTGCCGGTCTTCACACACCATGTGGCGTTAGGACAGCACTATGCAGACTCTACTTATTCCGTTGCCATTACCTATCCGGAATTTATCCCGATGAGCGAGGCTGACGTGCAGCGTTATCTTCGAATCTCAAAAGCCCCTCTGCCTGCTATGCCGGAAATCATGCAAGCCACCAGCGTCGACAGGAAACAGGGAGAACTGACCGTTTCGTTTGTGCCCTTGGTGTATCGTGACGGCCAATATCAGAAGCTGGTGAGCTTTATGCTCGAAGTGAAGGGTGAAAAACGCCGTTCCGCACGTCGTTCCCCTGCTTCTTCAGAGAGTATCTATGCGGCTCATTCGGTACTGGCTTCAGGGCGCTGGGTAAAGATCAGTGTTCCGTCAACGGGTATCTATCAATTGTCGAGCGAACTCATTCGGAAGGCCGGATTCTCTGATATCAATAAGGTAAAAGTGTATGGCTATGGTGGTGGCATGCAACCCGAGAAACTGATGGCAACCTATCTGGCAGAGACAGACGACCTGAAGGAAGTGCCGATTTGTGAGGTCGGTGGAAAGCGTCTGTTCTATGCCGTTGGACCTGTAACGTGGAACGAAAAGCACCAACGGGTTCGTAATCCTTATTCGAATGTGGGCTGCTATTTCCTGACGGAAAACGACAGTATTCCCTTGACGATGAGTGAGGAGGAATTCAAAAATAATTATTATCCACTGGCTGACGACTATAATACATTGTATGAAGTAGATGATTATGCTTGGTATCATGGAGGACGAAACCTGTATGATGCCACGTTGATTACTGCAGGTGGCAGCCATTCTTTTACCGTCCCTGCAAAGGGTGGCGGTCAGAAAGGGCTTATGACTATTGTTGTGACAGGCGATAATGTCACAAAGGTCGACGTCAGTGTCAATGATGTGTCAATCGGGACTTTGAACATTCAGGCACATGGCAGTTACGAACAGATGTTTCCTGCCATGAGAACTGATTCCATCAGAAATCTGCAGGCTTCTAACAAGGTGACGATTTCGACGAATGCCGGAGGTGGCAATGTTCGTCTGGACTATATTTCCATTCATGCTTTAGAACCAGCACCGGCGCCGGATCTGACAGCGACATTCCCTGTTCCGGACTATGTCTATGGTATCACCAACCAAGACCATCATGCTGATGGGTTTGTGGATATGGTCATCATCATTCCTACCACGCAGAAACTGATTGGCCAAGCAGAACGACTGAAAGCTTTTCATGAGTCGCGAGATAGTCTGAAGGTCAGAATAGTGCCTGCCGACGAGTTGTTTAATGAGTTCTCAAGCGGTACGCCTGACGCAAATGCCTATCGACGCTATCTGAGAATGCTCTACGACCGTGCTGAGAACGAAACCGATATGCCTCGCTATTTGTTGCTGATGGGCGACGGAGCGTGGGATAACCGTATGGCATGTTCTGAATGGAAAGGCTATTCGCCTGATGATTTCCTGCTTTGCTATGAAAGTGAGAACTCGTATAGTGCCACCGATTGCTATGTGACGGACGACTATTTCTGTCTGTTGGATGACGGTGAGGGTGATAACATGCTAATCGGCAAGGCCGACGTGGCAGTGGGACGTATCTCTGCTCGCACGGCTGAGGAAGCAGAGGTGGTGGTAGACAAGGTTATCAGCTATGTAAACAACGACCAAGCAGGAGCTTGGCAGAATCTGCTCTTCATGATGGGTGATGACGGTAACGAGAATGCCCACATGCAAGACGCCGACAGCGTAGCCCGAATGGTGGAGCTATACTATCCTACTTATCAGATTAAGCGAGTGATGTGGGATGCCTATAACCGTGTCAGTTCATCGACGGGAAACAGCTATCCTGACGTGACGCGACTGATTAAACAACAGATGCAACAAGGAGCATTAATCATGAACTACTCTGGACACGGACGTGCTGATGCCGTCTCTCATGAATATGTGCTCCGCTTGGCCGATTTCAATAACACCTCTTCGCGACTGCCCTTGTGGGTAACGGCGTCTTGCGACATTATGCCTTTTGACGGGCAAGAAGAGAATATCGGTGAAACGGCGATGTTTAATAAAATGGGCGGTGCCATAGCCTTCTTTGGAACAACGCGTACTGTGTTCCAAACCTATAACCGACTGATGAATATGTCATTCACACGTCATGTGTTAAGTCAGGAGAATGGTCGAATGTTGCCTATTGGTGAGGCCGTTCGTCGAGCCAAGAACGAACTGGTAGAGACTGGTACGCTTGTGGGCTATTCCAACGGAAATCCTGTCTATTCTTCAGACCGCACTCAGAATAAACTGCAGTATACCCTGATGGGAGACCCTGCCATGAGACTGGCAGCACCGACCTTGGGTATTCAGATAGACTCTATCAATAATCAGCCTCTGGTGAGTGGTCAGACACAGACGCTGAAGGCTGGTTCGACGGCAACGGTTACTGGTCATGTTACAGAAAACGGACAGCTGGCTACCACGTTTAGTGGTACGCTGACTGCTATTGTCCGTGATGCTTTGGAACGTGTTGTCTGTAAGATGAATGATCCGTCAGAGGCCAGCGAACCGTTTGTGTTCTATGATCGTCCTAATGTCTTGTTCAACGGCAGTGACTTGGTAAAGAGCGGACGCTTCTCGTTTACTTTTGCTGTACCTAAGGATATTAGCTATTCAGATGCAAATGGATTGATTAACCTCTATGCAGTCAATGACGAAAAGACCATGGAGGCCAGTGGCATCTGTAATCAGGTGATAATGAGCGGCTCTGGAGGTCTTCCGCAGGATGGAATAGGTCCTAACATCTACTGTTATCTCAATAGTTCGTCGTTTGTCAATGGAGGCAGCGTCAATCCGACGCCCTACTTCGTGGCACAGCTGAATGACGAGGATGGTATCAATGCTGCAGGAAGCGGTATCGGACATGACCTGCAGCTGATTATTGATGGAGAGATGACGAAGACATACTCGCTGAACGACTATTTCCAGTATGACTTCGGCAGTTATACCCGCGGTTCGGTGGGCTATAGCATTCCGGAATTGTCGTATGGCGAACATAAACTGTTGTTCCGTGCATGGGACATCCTGAATAACTCGTCGACGGCAGAACTGACTTTCAATGTGGTGAAGGGGTTGGAACCGCTGTTCTTTGATGTGGAAGCGACGGTTAACCCTGCAACGACTACGACATCGTTCCGCATCCTGCATGATCGTATTGGCAGCAATATGGATGTAATACTTGATGTGTTTGATATTTCAGGCCGCCATCTGTGGTCTCATGCAGAGAATGGCGTGTCGACAGATAATAGTTATACCATTGACTGGGACTTGACGGTAGATGGTGGACGACGCTTGCAGACGGGTGTTTATCTCTATCGGATACGTATAGCCAGCGATGGCAGCAGCTATGCCTCGAAAGCAAAGAAATTGATTATTTTAACCCACAAATAAAAGTAAAAAGGTAAAAAAGTAAAAAATGACATATATGAGAAAAGAAAAGAATAATAAGGTAGCAGGTTTGGTAAGAAAGGTTTTACCTTTTTACCTTTTTACCTTTTTACCTTTAGCAGTTTCTGCTCAGGATACGAAGAGCCAGTTTAATCCCATTGAGCACGCTGTCATCTCGCAAACGATTGCTCCTGATGCCCGTTCAGCAGGTATGGGTGATGTGGGTGTAGCTACAGATCCGGATGTCAACTCGCAGGCGTGGAACATAGCTAAGTATCCGTTCTGTATCAGCAGGGCTGGTATTGCACTGAACTACACCCCTTGGTTGCGTCAGTTGGTTAATGATATTGATTTGGCGTATGTGGCAGGTTACTATCGCATTGGCGATAACTTGTCGGTTAGCGGCTCGCTGCGCTATTTCTCGCTGGGTGAGGTAATGACTTCGTTCGAAGAGAACGCCTTGACGGTGAAACCCTATGAGATGTCTCTGGATGCGGGTGCCTCACTGATGCTCACCGAAAAATTCTCGATGGGTGTTGCTCTGCGTTGGCTCTATAGTGATTTGCGCTATGATTACACGGAAGATGCCTCGCCTGCCTCGGCCTTTGCCGCTGACTTGGCGTTCTACTATCAGAATTTCCTTAATATAGGACAGCGTGAGTGCCAGCTAGGCTTGGGATTGACCGTGCAGAATGTGGGTTCGAAGATTACCTATTTCGGTGATGATCGCTCGAACTTCCTGCCTGCCAACCTGCGTTTGGGTGCATCGTTGATGATTCCTGTTGACGAATACAACCGCTTCTCCATCTCTGCAGATGCCAATAAACTATTGGTGCCTACTGTGCCGAAGCAGAACGATGGAGAGCCGAAGGAAGACTACGAACAACGCGTCATCAACGAGTATAGTGATGTCAGTTCCATCTCTGGTATCTTTAAGAGTTTTACCGATGCTCCTGGCGGATTCAAGGAAGAACTGGAGGAGATTCAGTGGAGTATTGGTGCGGAATATGTCTATCACGACCAGTTCTCCCTGCGTGCAGGTTATCATCACGAGTCGGAAAACAAGGGTAACCGTAAGTATTTCACCGTAGGTGGCGGTTTCCGCATGAATGTGTTCTCTCTGGATGTGGGCTATGTTATTTCGACTGCCCGCAGCAATCCTTTGGACCAGACACTGCGCTTCACTTTGGCCTTCGACATGGATGGAATCAAGGATTTGTTTAAATAAAAATACAATCGTAATTACGTGATAACGTTATAACGGCATAACGATAAGAAACGATGATTAGAGTAGGAATGGGCTATGACGTCCACCAGTTGGTTCCTAACAGGGACCTCTGGATTGGCGGCATTAAGATTGATCATGAGTTGGGCTTGCTGGGACATAGTGATGCTGACGTGCTGATACATGCTATCTGTGACGCCATCCTTGGGGCGGCTAATATGCGTGATATTGGCTATCATTTTCCTGATACATCAGCAGAAACAGATGGAATGGACAGCAAGATCATTCTAAAGAAAACCATGGAACTGATATCGACTAAGGGCTATCACTTAGTGAATATCGATGCAACAATATGTGCGGAGCGCCCCAAGATGAATCCGCATATCCCCCAGATGCAGCAAGTGATGGCCCAAGTGATAGGCTGTGACACCGATGCAATCTCTATCAAGGCGACAACTACCGAAAAGTTAGGCTTTACGGGACGTCAGGAGGGAATTTCTGCCTATGCCGTAGCACTGATAGAAAAGTGATTAGGGCTCAGCGAAAAAAAATACCACTACTCATCAACGAGCAGTGGTATTCAAAAAGCCTATGTTTAACTAAAAATCCTTTGTTCAAGATAATTCCAGTCTTTCGACTGGAGGTCTGCCTTTCGGCAGCATATTTAACATACTAACTATTACCTTAGAAAAGAAAGTTATGAGCGTCTCGCGACGACCACTGTTATCCTAACACATTTAAAACTTTCTTCTTACCAATAACTAAAAACCTAAAACTATAAATATTACTACTAACCTAAAACAATCTATTAACCAATTCTTGACTTCACTTAGTCAAGCGTCAATTTTTGTTTGACGATGCAAAGTTACGAACTTTTTCGTTATCATCAAATACTTTTTCCTATTTTTTAGCGTAAAAACGCTTTATTCTTGATTTAAATCAAGAGTTGTGCGCGAAAACAACAGAAATTAACACAATATTTTCCTTTTGTGAATGCCCTTTAAAATATTTATTCGTACCTTTCACCAAAGGTGAATGTAGGCTGCATCTCAGAAAAACTCCAATTAATTTGGTTTTTCGTTCGATTTGCACTACCTTTGTACCCATAATAATAAGGTATGCGAGTACTGATAGTAAACACGAGTGAACGGACGGGTGGAGCGGCAGTAGCTGCTAACCGTCTGTTGGAGGCTTTGAATAACAATGGCGTGAAAGCTAAAATGTTGGTGCGCGACAAGGAGACAGACCAATTGACGGTCGCCGGTTTACCATCGTCGTGGCGTCATCACTGGAACTTTCTATGGGAACGTTTTGTGATTTGGCTGCATCTGCATTTCAGACGCGAGCATCTCTTTGAGGTGGATATGGCTAATGCCGGTACGGATATAACCTCGCTGCCTGAATTCCAAGAAGCAGACGTGATACATCTGCATTGGATCAATCAAGGAATGTTGTCGCTGAAAGGTATTCGTAAGATTCTGACATCAGGGAAACCTGTAGTGTGGACGATGCACGATATCTGGCCGGCAACGTCTGTTTGCCACTATACACGTGGCTGTGAACAATATCTGTCGCAATGTGTCCAGTGCCCGTTGTTGCCAGGTGGCAGTTTGGCCCGTCGGGTATGGAATCGTAAGCGACAGATGCTCAGTGGACAGCATATCACCTATGTGTGTTGCAGTGAATGGCTGGCGGAAGAGGCCAGGAAGAGTGCCCTGCTCAGTGGGCAGCGCATTGTCAGCATTCCCAATGCCATTGATACTCGGCAGTTTCGTCCACAGGACAAACAGCAGGCTCGTCAAGCAGTGGGACTGCCTAACGACCGACGTGTCATTCTTTTTGTTTCCCAGCGTGTTACCGATCCCCGCAAAGGCATCAGCTATTTTGTGGAGGCTGTCAGTCGTTTGGTCGGACAACATCCCGAGATGAAAGATAATACGGGGGTGGCGATTCTTGGCGGACATGCCGAGGAGGTGGCTTCGCTGTTGGCATTGCCTTCCTATCCTTTGGGATATGTAAGCAATCCTTCACAAATAGTAAACGTCTATAATGCTGCGGATGTTTTTGTACTGCCCTCGCTGGAAGACAACCTGCCCAACACCCTCATGGAGGCGATGGCCTGTGGCGTGCCTTGTGTGGGATTCCATGTGGGAGGAATACCGGAGATGATTCATCATCAGGTGAACGGTTATGTGGCTCAAGAGCGTGATGCTGCTGACTTGGCTGAGGGCATTCACTACGTGTTGGCTGATGCTGATTACGCGACATTGAGTCGAGAGTGTCTGCACCATGTGGCTCAGAAGTATTCTCAACAGAGTGTGGCTAATCGTTATATAGAAGAATATCAGAATCGTATCACCCCTCAAATGCAGAAGCAATGAATCCATTGACACAAACCTTGTTGCTCTCAGCATCAACATTGCGCATGTTGCCCCATATCGCTATATTTCTCGTAAAGAGAAAGGCGATAGCTGCCGACCTGCAACAAGTGCAGGACCGCAAGCCAACCGTACTTAATTTCATCAAAGCATGTACACGTGAACGTACTTTCCGTAACCTCTTCTATTATAGAATAGGTGAATATCTGTCTGCGCCTATCCAGTGGCTGTTACCGCCAGAGCGTACCTTGACTATCTGGTGTACGTGCATTGGCCCTGGTGCCCATTTTGAACACAATTACGCTACCTATCTGAATGCTGAAAGCATTGGCAGCAATTTCTACTGCCTGCAACTGGTGACGCTGGGTAATGGCAAAGGCGGGCGGCCCACCATTGGCGACAATGTGTCCATCTACACGGGAGCTACTGTCTATGGAGGCATTCGCGTCGGCAATAATGTGAAGATTGCCGCAGGTTCTGTGGTGTTCCACGATGTGCCCGACAATTGCGTCGTGGCAGGAAATCCCGCGAAAATTGTAAAAACGCTATGAGAAAAATCCTTCTCATATTGTCATTCTTACCATTCACGGTTTATTCACAAATGACTTTTGAAGGTATCAGTTGCTGGGGTGACTCCAAGACTCAGGGTAATCAGGAACCAGGAGTCTCTTACCCTTCCATGCTACAAAACCTCCTTGAAGAGAATCATTATGACATTACAGTCTATAACTTTGGCGCAAATGGCGAGAAATCAACAGAAATCATGCAACGCCAAGGTGCCCGTGAACTGATTGTCCAACCTTTCACGATACCTGAATCATCAGGTACAGAAGTTAAAATAGCGATTAATAGTCATCTCAGAGTTCCTGAGGCCGGCTGCAATCCATGTGTGATTAATGGCGTTGAAGGGGCCATCCGACACGACTGGAGTGACTCAAGTCAGAAAACGTTCTATTTCAGCAGGTTTACTGATGGCTACGCCGTAGTCGTCGACAAGCCAACAAGAATCATTACCGATGCCATGCTGCATCATCGCAACGACATCCTGATAATGGACATCGGTTACAATGGAGGTTTTTCGTCTGTTAGTGACTGGATAAACCAATACAAGGAGATGGTCGACTATTCTGATAGTAAAGAGTATGTCGTGATTGGAAGGGCAAGTCATTATTATGTCACTTCAACTACTACAGAGGACGCTTTCTCGGAGGCTTTTGGAAACAGATATATCAGTCTTAGCCAGTATTATGTTGAACATGGACTTGAAGATGCTGGAATTACGCCGACCCCAAATGACCTTAACGACATCCTATCAGGCAGACCTCCGCAATCTCTTTTTTTAGACGACCATCATGAAAACGCTTACGGGTATGCCATTAAGGCAAAGCTTGTCTATCAGAAACTCTTGGAACTTGGATTACTGCCACCTCCCACTAGTATCTCTACTATAGACAACGACAACGATGAACAAAAGACAGGTATTTATACGTTACAAGGTCAGAAGATTAAGGCCATCAGCAGCAGTGGTATATATATTGTCAACGGAAAGAAGATATATATAAAAAAGTAAATAACGACGAATATGATACGCTTTTCTATCGTTACGATAACCTATAATGCCGAGAAGGTGTTGCAGCGGACGCTCGACAGTGTGCTCGCTCAGACCTACGAGGGAGTGGAACACCTGATAGTTGACGGGGCCTCGAAAGACGGCACACTACAGTTAGCCGAACAATATAAGGCGAAGAGTGATGCCTCAGACAGTGGCCATAAGGTGATTATCCTGTCTGAACCCGATCATGGTATCTACGATGCGATGAATAAAGGCTTGACACAGGCTTCGGGCGATTATATCGTCTATATGAATGCTGGCGATTCCTTTCCTCATGCTGACACGCTGGAGAAAATCGTGCAGCGTTGCCAGTTGAGCGAACTGCCTACCGACGAACTTCCTGGCGTGCTTTATGGCAATACGAATATCGTGGATGATGAGGGGCATTTCCTGCATCCACGTAAGCACCAACCTCCACAGCAACTATCGTGGCGTTCGTTTCGGCAGGGCATGCTGGTATGTCATCAGGCCTTCTATGCTCGTACGGATATTGCCAAAAATCAACAATACGATACCCGTTATCGTTTCTCTGCCGATGTCGACTGGTGCATCCGTGTGATGAAGGAAACGGAGCGCATGGGTCTCCACCTGTGTAATACCAATATGGTCGTTGCCAATTATACGGAGGAGGGTGCCACCACGAAAAACCATCACGCGTCGCTCAGGGAGCGTTTCCGCGTGATGGCTCATCACTATGGCTGGGTGCAGACTGTCCTGCTGCACTGTTGGTTCGTGATTCGTGCTGTCGGACAAAAACTCTGCCGTTAATTATTTCACAACCTTTCGACCATTGACAATGTAAATGCCATGTTTTAACTGGTTGAGTGCTTCAGTTTCGCTGGTGCCCTTAGGCATTTCGTGCATCAGTTTACCATCAATGGAGTAGATGCGGACAGGGCTTTGATTGTCAGCATTGATAGTATGAATGCCTGTGCTGACGATAGCCTTATTGCCGTCTTTGGTGTAGTAGCCGCAGTTGACAAATGGGAGGTCTTTCGTTTGTGCACCGGCACCGCTGAAGATGATAAAGTCGGGGGCTGTTGTCTTAGTGCTGACCCACTTGAACACCTTGTTGCCGTTATCAGCCTTGCCCAATAGTGTGGCATTAACGCCAGGCCATTCAACGCCGAGGTATTCTTTACCGTCATGATTTTTCATCCATGCCCATGTCTGGCTGATAGCACCCCAAGTGACAGGTGCCTCAAAGAAGGCACATATCTCACCGTCGTTAACCGTGCAGAATGAGGGCACACCACCAAAGGGCGCTTCTGTTGGCTTCGGCTCATCCGTTATCTCGGGCAGGGAGATTGCGCTGGGTTCAATACCCTGGACATAATAAACGTAATGGTAACCGCTGATAACCTTTTTCCAAGCATCGCTATTCGGCGTGTATGTAGCGGCATCCTTGCCGACGACACAAAGCAATTTCTTGTTGTTACTGCCGGTAACCTGTACAGCGTAATAGTCCTTCTTGTATCCAATGGTGGTCGGACTGCTCATATTAGTAATACCAATGGCCTTGCGCACGGCGATCATGTTGGCAATCTCCTGCTTATAGGCCAGCCAGTGCTTGAAAAACACACAGGGAGTTCCAGGCATGGCGAGCAGGTAGGCGTTGGCTGCCAGCGTGTCTTTGCGTATAGGGTCCTGTTGATTGTTGGCATCACGAAGTTCTGTATCGTGATTCTCAACGAAGGTTACTGCATAGCGACGGTAGTTCTCATTTGACATGACGCTACCGGCAGAGAGAAGTTCCATATTGGCCGCCTGCTTCCAGTTATTATTGTTGTTGTCACTACTGCTGCCTCTGAGAGCGTTGCGAACGGTATAGCGGAAGGCAAAGTCGAAGACAGCACTTTGAATGACTCCATTTTCGTCCTTTGTAGCATCAAGCCACTTAATACAGTTGGGGGCATAGCCATCCCAGAATTCACCTACGGAAAAGGTGGGATTTGCATACTTATTGTACATAGCAGTATACTTGCCAGGATAGCCTTTCACCATATCGTAACGGAAACCGTCATATTTTAGATCCTCTAGCAACATATGCAAATAGGCCTTGACGGTGGTTTGCACATTCTGGCTGGTATGGTCTAAATCGCGCATTCCAGACCATCCTTCACAAGAACCACTGTATACTTCGCTGGGTTGCTCAGCGTTGCCAAGGGTGTATCCGTTTTTTGTAGCCCAATTTTTGGTAGCACCTCCGTCATCGTCAGAGCAGATGTCTGTCGACTTCAGTTCATACTCCACACCATTATAGACCTCCTTCGGGAAGTCTACCCAGTTACTGACGTTTTTGCGGTGGTTGATGACAACATCGGCAATGATACCAATGCCTTTGGCTTTGAAGGTGGTAATCAGTGAGCGGAGTTCCTCTTCCGTACCAAACGAGGTGGTGTAGCGACCTTCACCAGGGAACCAATAGAAATCATCGTAGCCCATCGACTGTCCGCCGCAATTGCCACTCTGTGGAAACCATACGAGGTCAAACACTTTCGATAGGTTGTCAGCTTGTTTATCAAGGAGAAGCCATTGGGAATCAGCATAGCCATTCCAATAGAAGCCCTGCAGCATGACGCCAGGATAGTTCTCTGGCCAGCCCTGAGAAAGCATGGGTAATGTGGCCAATAATGTGATGATAGATGTAAATAAACGTTTCATAATCATTGGGTTATTAGTTTCTGAGTGCAAATTTAAGAACTATTTTTGAATAATTGGTTCTATGAATGCGAATATTTTTAAGTGAGATGTGCAACCGTTTGCACGATTCTACGTCTTTGTGAAGCCTAAGGTGAGCACACTGAGTCGTATGCCTGGAATGTTTTTGAGTGCATCAATGCAGGCTATCAGTGTGGCTCCGGTGGTGCAGATGTCATCAATGAGTAGCACGTGTTTGCCTTGCAGCCGACTGCCGTCACGTAGTTCAAACATGTCCTCCACGTTTTCCTGGCGTTCATGCCGGCTGAGGCGGGTCTGGCTCTTGACGAAGTGCTTCCTTCGCAAAGCGTTGGTAACGATGGGCAGGTGGGTGATGTCACTGACGCCAATAGCTAGCATTTCACTTTGATTGTAGCCGCGTTGACGGAGTCGTTTGCGAGACAGAGGAACGGGCAGCAAGACGTCAATGCCGTCAAAATAGTGTGCCAACTGCATCTCGTTGGCCATCAGTCTGCCCATGTCCTCGCCAATATCCGGACGGTCGTGATATTTCAGATCATAGATGAGACGGGCCAGTTCAGAATGCGGCTCGTAGTAGAGTAGGGCGGCGGCTCGCTTAATGGGTGTCAGATGCCAGAACAGCTGCGCCATGGGATTGTCGTCAGGCGAAAACTGGTAGGTGGTACGCGGTAGATGCAGCATACAAACCGAACAAAGGCTTCGTTCGGTAGGCGACAACCGTTCGCCACACACCACACAAAGACGGGGCGAAATGAAGTCAAGTATCCTGGTCCACCAATTCATACGTCTTCCATCTCTTCTAAGTCTTCTGGCTCTTCAACGTCCAAACACTGCCGGATGATGTCGAACGTAAAGCCACGTCCCAGTGCAAACCGCATCAATTTTTGGTTCAGCTCGTAGTCGTTCTTAGCCTTGATAGTCTTACGCTTTTGTTTCAGCAGGGGGCGTAGCACACTCAGATACTCGTCATCGTCTACGTCGTCGAGCACACGTTTGCGAATGTCTTCGTCAATACGCTTCTGCCACAGACCCTGCTCTACCTTGCGACGGCCCCACTTGTTATAGCGAATCTTGTCCTTGACAAAAGCTTGGGTGTAGCGCTCGTCGTCGACATAGCGCTCCTTAATAAGCTTAGCCATCACACGGGCCTGTGCTTCTTCAGACAGTTCCCAGCGACGCATCTTCTCCAGCATTTCGTATTGGCAGTGCTCGGCCTGTGCACAGAGTGCTGCCAGCGTCAGGTAGGCTTCGTTTTCGGTTTTCATCTTTTTTACCTTTTTACTTTTTTACCCTTTTACTTTTTACGTGCTCTCATCATTCGTTGTTTACCAAATTGGTCTTGTTTGATGTTGATGTCGTAGTACGACATCATTTTTAACATGTCAGCGAGGGCATCTGCATAGAGGGGATTGATTTCAAAATACAACCAGCCACCTTCCTTTAGTGCCGTCTGTCCGTATTGGGCGATGGCACGATAGAACAGTAGCGGGTTGTCGTCGGGTACAAACAATGCCGTATGGGGTTCGTGCTCCAGCACATTCGCCTCCATCGTCGCGCGTTCCTTATTACATATATAGGGGGGATTGCTGACGATGAGGTCGAAGACTTCCGATGTCTGATGTAAGATGTCTGATGTAAGATGTAAGGCGTCGACTTGTTCGAAAGACACGTGAACATTGGTGCGTTTGGCGTTCTCGCGGGCCACCTCCAATGCTTCTGCGGAAATGTCCCACGCTGTAACCTGTGCCTGAAGCATCTCAGCAGCCAGCGTGATGGCGATACACCCCGAGCCCGTACCAATATCGAGGATTGAACACTTATCACTGATCACTTTTCGTTTTTCACTTTCAGCTATCCACCGACACAGTTCTTCCGTCTCAGGACGTGGAATCAGCACGGCCTCATTGACAATGAAAAACCTTCCGCAGAATCCTGTTTGTCCTAAAACATACTGTATGGGCTCGCCTTGCGACAGTCTCTGGGCGATTTCTTCCAATTCCGTTTGGTCGTCTGCAGATAATTGCGTATCTTTGCCGAGGCAAAGGTCTGAAAAGGTCAGTCCAAAGCGCACTTCATACGTCATCCGGGCAATGGCTTTCGCCTCACCCTCGTCGTATCTTTGCGCCAGCAAATGCCACAGTTCGTTGTAGTTCATACTGCAAAAATAATCATTTTATGGAAAACGACCAAAAAATCGTTGACGAAAAATACATGCAGCGTTGCATTCAGCTTGCTGCCAATGGTATTCAGGGTGCCCGTCCAAACCCGATGGTAGGTGCCGTTATAGTTGTGAATGGGCGTATCATCAGCGAGGGTTATCATGTGCGTTGTGGTGAGGGACATGCCGAAGTCAATGCCTTTGCCAGCGTGCATCCAGAGGATGAGGCGCTGCTGAAGGATGCCACCATCTACGTGTCGTTAGAGCCTTGTTCGCATTATGGTAAGACTCCCCCTTGCGCCGATCTGATAATCAAGAAGGGGGTAAGACGTGTCGTTGTTGGCACCATCGACCCCTTTGCTGAGGTACAGGGTCGAGGCATCAAAAAATTAAAGGATGCGGGTCTCGAGGTCGTTGTTGGCGTACTCGAAAAAGAGTGCCAGTGGCTAAACCGCCGTTTCTTTACCTTTCATCGCGAACACCGTCCCTACATCATCCTGAAGTGGGCACAGACTGCCAATGGTTTTATTGATGAGAATGGCAAGGCGTTGCAGATTTCCAACGAACAGACACAGATGTTTTCCCACCAACTTCGCGCCGAGGAGGATGCCATACTGGTGGGGCATACTACCGACATTCGTGAACGTCCTCAGCTCACTGTCCGTTATTGGCACGGTCCCAATCCCCAACGCATTGTATTGACGCATCATCGTCCCTTGCCGCAACTCATGGATGACCTTTATCAGCACGGCATTCAGTCGCTCATCGTCGAAGGAGGACGTCAAACGCATGAGTCGTTCATCGAGGCTGGTCTGTGGGATGAGATACGCGTCGAGACGGCACCGATTACGGTGAGTGGTGGCACACAGGCACCCCAACTGCCTGCAGGGGCTATTATATATAATAAGGTGGAATGTGGCGATAATACCTTGTGCTATTATCGCAGGTAAAGGCCTTACTTCCTACCAAAGTCAGCAGGAACTTCGCCCCATTGCTTTGTCTCCCATTTAATGATGGGATTGCGCCACTGGTGGGTTTGTAGCCAGTTTTCAGCGCGAACGATAATTTGGAAAAGTTGCTCTGTCTCTTGGGTGCGCTCCAGTTTGGTCTTGCATTTACGCTTGTTCACCCAGAGAATGGCATTATACGAATCGCTATAGATGGTTTTGTTGTGCAACCCTTGTTGCCAGCAAAGGGCCAGCGCATGAACGATGGCCAGAAACTCCCCGATATTGTTGGTACCCTTCACAGGTCCGAAATGGAACACGCGATAGCCCGTCTGCAGGTCTATCGCCTGATACTCCATCGGTCCTGGATTCCCGCTACAGGCCGCATCCACAGCCCACGCGTCTGCCCTAACTTCCATGGGTAGGGGCAGCACTGTGTCGTGTCTGTAGTCGGGAGGGTTCTGCATCTTTTTTTATTGTTTGTTGCGACTCAGTCGCAACATACCTTACATTCTTTCGGGAACCTCAATGCCCAGCAAGGCCATGCCGTTCTTCAGAATCTTCGCCACGTTCTTGGCCAGCATCAGGCGGACGGCCTTCTTCTGCTCATCGGGTTCGTTGAGGATAGAGAAGTCGTGGTAGAACTGGTTGAACACCTTCGTCAACTCGTAGCAATAGTTGGCAATGCCTGACGGGCTGTAGTCCTTGCCGGCCTGCTCCACAGCAGCACCATACTCCGACATCTTCTGGATGAGCTCGATCTCCTTCTCACTTAATTGAGAATTGAGAATTGAGAATTGAGAATTATGATTAGCGGCTTTCCTCAGAATGCTGCGGATACGCGCATAGGTGTATTGGATGAAGGGACCGGTATTGCCGTTGAAATCGATACTTTCCTCGGGATTGAACAGCATGTTTTTGCGAGCATCCACCTTCAGGATGAAGTACTTCAGGGCACCCATACCCACAATGCGGGCAATCTCACGACGCTCCTCTTCGGTCATGTCGTCGAATTTTCCGAGTTCCATTGAGGTCTTGTAAGCATCTTCTACCATCAGCGCCATCAAATCGTCAGCATCTACCACCGTTCCCTCACGGCTCTTCATCTTGCCATTAGGCAACTCCACCATACCGTAAGAGAAGTGGACCAACTCCTTGCCCCACTTGAAGCCCAGACGGTCGAGCAGGATGGAGAGTACCTGGAAATGGTAGTTCTGCTCGTTGCCCACTACGTAGATCATCTTGTCGATGGGGTAGTCCTGGAAACGCATCTCGGCTGTACCGATGTCCTGCGTCATATAAACGCTGGTTCCATCGCTACGCAACAGCAGTTTCTGGTCTAGTCCCTCATTGGTCAGATCGGCCCATACCGAGTTGTCCTCATGACGCTCGAAGAGACCCTTGGCGAGTCCCTCTTCTACCTTGGCCTTACCCTTCAGGTAGGTCTGACTCTCGTAGTAAATCTTATCGAACGCAACGCCCATCTTCTTGTAGGTCTCGTCGAAACCGGCATACACCCAGTTGTTCATCTTCTCCCACAGAGCGCGCACCTCGGGGTCGTTCTGCTCCCATTTCACCAGCATTTCGTGAGCCTCCTTGATGAGCGGAGCCTCCTGCTTGGCCTTTTCCTCGTCCATGCCCTGAGCCACGAGTTCCTTAATCTCCTCACGATAGTGTTTGTCGAAGGCTACATAGTAGTCGCCAATCAGGTGGTCGCCTTTCTTGCCTGAAGACTCGGGAGTCTCGCCATTGCCCCACTTCAGCCAGGCGAGCATCGATTTACAGATATGGATACCACGGTCGTTTACGATATTGGTCTTTACCACCTTGTTGCCGTTGGCCTCCATAATCTGAGCTAATGACCAGCCCAGCAGGTTGTTGCGCACATGTCCCAAATGCAGGGGCTTGTTGGTATTGGGCGATGAGTATTCAATCATGACGAGAGGTGAACTCTCGTCGGCGGGACGTTCACCGTAGTGCTCGTCCTTATCGATATCAGTTAACAGCGAAAGCCAAGCCTCGTCGCTGATGCTGAGATTCAAAAAGCCCTTCACGACATTGAATTTGCTGACGGCGTCGCAGTTGGCTACCAGATATTCACCCAACTCCTGACCAGTCTGCTCAGGCGACTTCTTGGCCATCTTTACGAATGGGAATACCACCAGCGTCAGGTTACCTTCAAACTCGCTGCGGGTCTTTTGCATTTGCACCATCTTTTCGGGCACGTCCTGTCCGTAGAGTGCCTTTACTGCTGCCTGTGCAGCAGCCATTATTTGTTGCTCAATCTTCATTTCTTTCAAATTTTGGGTGCAAAGGTACTAATTTTATTTTTATTTTTGTAATTTTGCACCCTAAAATCTGATTTTGCGAAATGAAATACGGAGTAATAGGTTCTGGAGCCATTGGCGGATACTACGGCGCACGATTGGCTCAGAGTGGACAGGAATTGCATTTCCTGCTGCGTAGTGATTATGAATATGTCCGACAACACGGTCTGCAGATTGATTCGTGCGACGGCTCGTTCCATTTGGACAATCCGCACGTGTACAACCAAACCGAGGATATGCCCCAGTGCGATGTCGTGCTGGTGTGCTTGAAGTCCATCAACAATAATAAGTTGCGCGATTTGCTGCCCCCATTGTTGGGACCTAAGACGCTGGTCATACTCATTCAGAATGGTATCGGTGTCGAACAAGACGTGCAGCAGATGTTTCCTGACATTCAATTGGCCGCTGGCTTGGCGTTTATCTGCTCTGCCAAGACGGAACCGGGACGTGTCAACCACCAGTGTTACGGACAAATCAATCTGGGCAATTACTCTTGTCGCGATGAGGCTTTGCTACAGCAGGTGGTCGATGACTTCAATGCGGCCGGTGTAAAGGCCGGACTCGTGGAATATCACGAGGCACGATGGAAAAAAGCCGTGTGGAACATGCCGTTTAACGGTATGACAGTGGCGCTGAAGACACAGACCAATCTGTTGCTCCAGCATCCTGCCACGCGTCAGCTCATCTACGAGCAGATGATGGAGGTCATCGGTGCCGCCCAACATTTGGGCGTGAAGAATATCGACGAGTCGTTTGCCCAGAAAATGCTGGAGATGACCGATGCCATGACGCCCTATTCACCATCCATGCGGCTGGACTACGACTTCCATCGCCGCATGGAGATTTACTATCTCTATACACGACCTATCGAAATTGCCCGTGAGGCCGGCTACGACATGCCCAAACTGGCCATGCTCGAAGCAGAACTCAAATTCTTGGATGTAGGCTAACTCATTTCTGGTCTCTTTTTACCGTTTTTGCTACGCTCTTCCATTTCCGATAGCCGGCTATGGCAATGGCAACATAGAGACCATAGAGCAGGGCCTTGAAGGGAATACCCTTTTGTATATAGAGAAATGTACAGACAGCATCGACGACAATCCAGAATATCCACTGCTCCACATATTTGCGTGCCAATGCCCATAGTGCCACAAATGATACGGCGTTGGTAAACGAGTCGAGTAGGGGCACTGTGGAGTTGGTCCATGTCACGAGAATGTAGTAGATAACTCCCCATGAAATCAGGAAAAACAGCATAGCAGGCAGATACTGGTTGCGAGGCATAAAGATAATTGGCAACGACTCTTTTTTCTTCCTGGTCTTCTTGAATTTCCAGATATAGAATCCGTAGAAGGCAGCAAGGGTATAATAGCAGGCCATACCTGCGTCCCCATACAACCCATGACTCCAGTACAGGTAGATGTCGAGTGCTGGCATGATGATGCCTACCACCCAAAGGGCAATATGCGCACGATACTCCAGCCAGATATAAATCAGGCCGAGTATCGTGGTGAATATGTCAAGCCAGTCGAGCGCCATTTTTAACTGTCAACTATCAACTATCAACTGTCAACTAAAATCTCACCGTCACGTTTCCCATCATCGTGAATCCCGACATGGGGATGAAACCAATCTGATAGTAGCGGTTCTCGTTGGGATGGCTGTCGCTGAGAATAGCTGAATATACCCATCCACTGGCGGCATAGTGGCGGTTGAAGATATTATTGGCGTTCAGGCCGATAATCACCTCCTTTATCACCTTCTTAGGCTTTATCGTATAGCTGACGGAGGCGTTCGATACGCTATACGACGGCAGCGAGCGGTCCTTGCACTCTGTGTTGTCCAGATACTGGCGCGACACGAAATTGGTGTGCCACACGGCCTGAATGCCCTTGTAGTGGAAGTTGATGAAACCGTTCAGAATCGTCGATGGACTGAAGGCCAGCGTCGAATGGTCGTAGTGAATGGTGGTATAGTCGCCCCAATCGACCTGAACCTGCTCATCGAAGTCCTTGATCTTGTTCTTGCTCAGGGCGGCATTACCCTCAATGGTGAGCCACGAGGCGGGGTCTACGCCGGCCTGTAGCTCCACGCCCATACGATAAGAATTCTTGATGTTCGTTGTCAGATTCTCGCCGATGTCGCTGACCTCACCCGTCTGTACAAACTGGTCTTTGTAGTCCATATAATAGCCGTTCACGCCTACACGCCAGCAATCGCCGTTGTAAGTGTAGCCCAGTTCATAGTCAAGTAACTGCTCAGCTTTTGGGGCAGGGTAGTGGCCATTGTCGGTGAAGTTGTTACGCTCTGGCTCACGATGACTCATAGCCAGCGAACCATACACGCGGTGACCGCCTAGCGACCACGAGAAACCGGCCTTCGGATTCAGAAAGTCATACTTCTTGTCGACATCCAGATAGTGCTTCTGGAGGTCACCATTGGCATCGGTATAGTATTTGTCATTGTATCCGTCGGTCTTGAATCCCACGTGGCGATACTGTATGTCGGCAAATACGTCCCACTGCTCGTTGATGTGGTAGACGGCTTTCAGGAATACGTTGCCGTCCAGCTTGTGGGCAGGCGAGTCGTAGTAGCGATAGTTGCCGTTGGCCAGCAGCGTTTTACTCAACTCGGCATGCTTCGCATAGGTCAGGTATCCGAAGTGATAACCATCGTAGTTCTGTAGCGACACCCCGCCGATAACGTCCCACGCATCATCTTTATAGTTGGCATTCCACACCAGTCCGTAGGTGTGCTGCTCCAGTCCCTTCTTACGCACAAAATCGGTCTTCTTCACCTTGTTGCCCTCGCTGTCCTTGAAGGTCAGACCATACTTCGCCAACTTGTTGTTCTGGCGGAACTCCTCGTAATAGCCGTATCCGTAGGTGTAGTGCAACGAGGCCGTCGTCGACCAATGGTCGTTAATGTTCCATGCTGCCGACAATATATTATGGTTCTGCCAGAAATTGTCCGTCGTCTTGTCCCAGAAACTGCCGTCGGCCATCTGATAGCGTGCCGTCTGGTAGTTACCGTTGGCATCCTTCACAAACAGACCGTCATCGCCCGTTACCAGATATTCATAGAGCGAGTTGAACTTGCCCAGCCCTGCGTTCCACATGTCCTCGTAGTCCTTGATGCCCGTTTTGCTTGTGTAGGTCCACGAGCCGTCGTCGTAGCAGCCGTCCATCAGCGAATAGTCGTTGTTACCGGCTGTAACGCCGTTCCATGCCTGGCCGGTACGCTCGAAATTGCCGATGTTTTTATATCTGACGACGAAATCGTCAGACACATAGCTTAGGCCGCCATAATATGAACCACTTCTGCCGCTGGTGCCATTTAGGAAACCGTCGGTATGCGTCTCGTGGTAGGCACCGTCCAGTATCCAGTGGTTCCAAAGAAGGCCCGTCGAGAACTTACCGCCGAAGTTGTAGGTGTTGTATGAGCCGTACGAGAAATTCACCTCGCCGCCCATGGTCTGCAAGGGCGTTGCCGACGACATAGCCACCGTACCGCCAAAGGCACCGTCGCCGTTGGTCGACGTTCCCACGCCGCGCTGTATCTGTACCGAACCCAGCAGCGAACCGTACGAGTTCATGTTCGCCCAAAACACACACTGGTCCTCCGGTGAGTTCAGGGGCACACCGTCCAACGTTACGTTGATACGGGAGTCACCGGCACCGCGAATACGCATATAGGTCGTTCCCGTGCCCAATCCGTTCTCGCTCCACGCCAACACACCTGGCGTCTGTGAGAAAAGGAAAGGCAGTTCCTTACCTGTCCTCGAAAAATCGCCCAGGTCTTTCTTCTTGATGTTACTGGTGGCAAACGGCGCATTCTTTTGTGCACGCACGCCTTGCACCACCACCTCCTGCAACTGCTCCACCTTGGTGGAGTCGTAAACCACGTTTTCGTTCACCGTGTTAGCTCGAGCCGTTAACGCAACAACGGCAGCCAAAACTAAAATCTTTCTCATTTCTTTTTACCTTATTTATTAATACTTTAAAATAAGGGGGAAGAGCTACTCTATTCATCCCTACGTCGGCATTATCCGAATCAGGTTCTGAAGGGTATCATCTCAGCCCACAACCGTGAGCACCCCTTGAATTCGGCCGCGAAGGTACGAAAAAAAATCGAACTGACCAAATTCTAGTCCGTTTTTTGTCATTTAATAGTGGTAATTGCTAGCATTAATAGTAGCAATTGTGGGAATTAATAGTAGCAGTTGCGGAGATTAATAGTTGTCGGAAAAATTTTTTGTGCGATTTTGCTACCATGCTACCATAAATCTTTCGGAAGTTCTTTGTTTAAAGGTTGTTCCGATATGGTAGCAGTTATGGTAGCATGGTAGCAAGATGGCTGTTATGGCTGTTTTCGCTTCAGCAGATAGAGCGAATTACTGCATGTTACGCGTTTTTTCAGCCCGGGGATGTTGGCGAGCCTGCGTCCGAAGGATGCGACGTTGGCAGGTTTCAGGAGGCTGACACCGACTTTCTCCTTCAGGAAGCTGAAGATGGCCGAGGCGCTGATCCATTCGCCTTCCGTCTCGTCGTCGGCGGGTTCGAAATAGTCGAGGAAGAACTGCTCGGCGGCGGTCTTTATGCTGAATCTCTTGTTCCATTCTACAATCTGCTGCGTCTCTTCCGGGCCGAAGTAGTAGCGTTCGTGGGCTTTGTGAAGGGCGTGCATGGCCTGGGCGTAGAGCTGTTCGTAGTTGGGCGGCGTGCTGACGTCGATGGGGGCGGTGAGTTCCACGCTGAGGAACCGGCGGCTGCCAGACGGGTCGGCCAGCACATCTGCCTGATTGGTGGTGGCGATGAACGAGGCGCGTCGCGGGAAGTCCTCGACATGCCGGCCGTAGGGACGCTTGATTTTGATGGACGAGAGGGTGATGATGTTCTTCAGGAATCCCTGCTGTGTGCGGGGTGAAATCTGGTTGAACTCGTCGAGGTTGATGAGCAGCATCTGCGCCATCTGCTGCAAGACCTGTTTCTTGTCGTCTATTTGCAGATTGCCTGTATAGCCGAAACGTAGTTCAGGGGGCAGCAACTGTTCGCAGAAAGTGGTCTTGTTCCAGCCCTGCGAGGAAATGAGCAATGGTACGGCTTGGTTGCCGTACTTGGCCATGCTGCCTACCTGCCACTGGTGTACCATACCGAGGAACCAGGTGTAGAACCATTCCTCCCAGTGTGGATTTTTCGTGGGCACGGTGCGGGCCAGACGCCGGATGTGGTCCTTGCCGTCCCACTTGTAGTACTGCTCCCACAGGTAGTCGCTGACGGGGTCGTAGACGTGGATCATGTCCGACTGCACATATCGGCGCACGTCGTTGTCGCGGGCATCGATGCCGCCGAGGCGCACCATCATGGTCATGCCCTTCATGGCCCGGCTGTCCAAAGGACGCCATTCCAGGTAGGGATACCTGTTGTCCTTGTATTCCGTATAGCCCATGATGGTGTTGTAGCGGAACTGGTAGTGCGCATTCAGGAAATCCATCAGTTGCCGTGTCTTGCGGCTCACCTCCTGCGATTCCTCGTCTGTAGAGTCGGCGGTGGGTAAGATGGCGGTGACAGACGCCGGCTCCGCCATTACGGGTTTCGCGCTGACGGGCAGCGCCACTGCCTTGGGGTTGTAATAGGGCGACGCGTCTAACGGCATGCGGAAGCAACTCCTCACTGATGCCGATTCCCTTCGGATGGCTTTCGGCATGATGGACTGGTAGAGTGTGGCGGCCAGGTGGTGCCCTTCCTGACAAAGCGCATTGGCTTCTTCCTCCGTCAGATAAGAGCCACTTATTTCCGAATAAGGACCGCTTATTTTTGAATAAGTGCCACTTATTTCTGAATAAGGCTGGGTTATTTCTGAATAAGGCTGGGTTATTGTGGACGTCTCTGACGTTTCGATTCTTACCAGGATGATGACCTCATGTGCTGACGGTCCGGTGAAGGCGGCCAGGGTATAGTGCAGAATCCGCGCCGCACGCTTGACGGATTCTATGTCCTCTTCATTCTCAAGGCCGTCCACCGTCAGCGCTACCACGCCGTTGAAGGTTTTCATGCGGAGGTTGTCGTTGTCGTCCTTTTCGAATACTGCGGAAGGATAGACCAAGTGTGAGGGATACTGGCTGTCGAATCCGTCAACATCGGGTCCATAGCTTAGCTGTCTGCGCCGGCGGGCGACGATGCCGTCCTTGGTGTCGGTCTTGATACGTTCGATGAAGCGCTCCATAGTCTTTGTCGAGAGCTTCAGTGCATTTTTCTTGTCTCTGAGTACAAATGTCAGTTTCATGTTTTTCATTATTTATGTTAGTTATTATTATCGATGCAAAGATACAAAAAAAATGAACGATTTCCAAACGTTTTGGCATGTTTTTTCTTGCTTTCGGTCGGTTTTGGGTTGTTTTTTTGGGTGTTTTTCGCCTTTTGCTGCCATGCTACCACACTTGCTGCCATATTGGAATCGTCTCTAAATAAAGACACTCCCAAAGATTCATGGTAGCATGGTAGCAAAAGACAAAAATTATTTTTTTTCTGCCAGAGAAAATTTTATTCCGTTCGGCGAAAAATTAATTCCGTTCGGCGAAAAAATTATTTCGTTCGGGGCTCTTTGTTGCTTAGGAAGTCGCGGAGGCGATGGAGGTATTCGTCTTTGTGCATCAGGTAGGACTCGGCGTGTCTGGCGTCGGGGGCAATCCAGAGGGTTTTCTTCGATGGTTTGGCGGCATAGAGGCGGTGGACCATCGCGGTGGGGACGAAGGTGTCGGCGCTGCCGTGAATGAACAGCATGGGGTGGGGCGAGCGGCGGACGGCATCAAGGGCTGAGGCCTCGTTGAAGCTCCAGTCCAGCCACAACTTGCACAGCAGGTTGGTAGTGTACATCAGGGGGAAGGGCGGCAAACCGAACTGGTTTTGTATCTCGCCCGAGAACTCGTCCCAGACGCTGGTGTAGCCGCAGTCGTCGACGAAATGGATGTCGCGGATGCCAGGGGGCAGTGGCTCGGCAGACGTCATCATGGTGGTGGCTCCACCCATCGAGACCCCATGAACGACCATCGTGTCGGTCTGGAACACGGTGAGCCAGTGGACGGCATCCTTGCGGTCGAGACACCCCATCTGGATCATATCGCCCTCGCTGAGGCCGTGGGCGTGGAGGTCGGGCATGACGATGTTGTAACCCAACTCGTGTTCGTAGAGGCGTGCCAGAAAGAGGAAGTCGATGGAACAGTCGCGCCAGCCATGAATGATTAGAGCGGTCTTCTGGCTCCCCCGGTTGACGTATAGCGCGTGGTGGCGCTCGCCGGTAGGCGTCGTCACAAAGGTGTCGCGCAGGGCATTGGCCCGTCTGAGACTGTCGATCCACGGGCGCGTCTCGGGATAGGTGTTGAACAGCCGCTGGTAGCAGAGTGCCGTGTCGGCGCGGCTGGGGTCGGGATCCAGGGAATAGTGGAGCATGAAGATGCTGCTCCCGAAAACAGCCGCAACCACTATGACCAGAATAATGACTATCGTCCAAATCGCCTTCTTCATTGTTATCTGTCGTTATATATATAATATGGTGCAAAGGTAGTGTATTATTCCGATAAAATCAAATTTATTTTGGTGAATTCCGAAAATATGTGTATTTTTGCAGACGATAAAGAGATGTAAGATGGAAGAAGTAAGAGGTAAGATGGATGATAATAAAGGGCGGATGACCATCTGGTCGCTGTTGAAGAATATCCTGCCGTTTGTGCTGCCCTACCGGTGGCTCATCACGCTGACACTGGTATTGACGCTTGTGGGATCGCTGATGGCACAGGTGAATGCTGTGGTGTTGGACCGTGCGGTGGATGCCATCAATGCCCTGATACAGCGCGAGGGTGGCTTTGCCTGGGGCGAGGCGGTGAAGATTCTGACCATTATCACCATCGTGCTACTGGGCAAGGAGGTGGTGGGTGCTGTGGTGACCTTTTTCCAGCGCTACTACGGCGAGCGGATGAGGATTCTGGTGAGTCGCGACCTGTCGTTGCGCGTGGTGGATCGGATTCTGTCGTTCCGTATGGCGTTCTTCACCAGCGAGGGCAACGAGACGGGTAAGCTGCAGTCGCGCATCGACCGCGGTATCATGAGTCTGTCGAACACGGTGAACAACTTCTTCATTGAAATCCTGCCGCTGTTTACGAGTGCCGTGCTGGCATTGGCACTGATGTTTATGGCTAACGTGTTTGTGGGACTCGTGGCACTGTGCATCGTGCCGCTGTACTTCTGGGTGACCTACGTGCAGGCGTCGCGCATGAAAGGCGGACGGCGTGGCATCTTCGGTTCACACCAGGCGGTGAGTCAGGGCATCCTGAATATCCTGGAGAGCATCAGTGTCATCAAGTCGTTCAACCGCGAACAGATTGAGGCCGACCGTCAGGCTGCCATCCAGCGCCAGATGACGGGTCTGCAGCTGAATACGCGCAAGCAGAGTTATATGTTCAACGGACTGAAGAGCTTCCTGGAACAGATTGGTACCGTACTTATTATTATATTAACGGCGTACCTGGTGCTGATTGAGTACCCGGGCATGTCGATCGGTAAGATTATGTACCACGTGATGTTGTTTGCCAATGTCAGCGCACCCATCCGACAGTTGCACCGCATCTACGACGACATGAACGACGCGCTGATCTATGCCGAGGGATTCTTTGGCATCCTGCACGCCGACGACGAGGTGGAAACCACGGGTACGCACAAGCCGGAGACGGTAAGGGGTGACTTCGAACTGAAGGGTGTAGACTTCACCTACTCGAACGGCACGCAGGCACTGTGGGATGTGTCGATGCACATCGAGAGCGGCAAGATTACGGCCCTAGTGGGTCTGAGCGGCGCGGGTAAGAGTACCATTGTGAACCTGCTGGACAAGTTCTACGAGCCGCAGGAGGGTAGCATCGAGCTGGACGGTGTGTCGCTGAAGGAGTGGAACACGGAATGGCTGCGCGAGAATGTCGGACTGGTGTTGCAGAAGAACCATATCTTCGACGGCACCATCGAGGAGAATATCAAATACGGTTGTCCGCAGGCCACCCACGAGGATGTGGTCAGGGCAGCGCAGCAGGCATACATCTACGACCAGATCGTGCAGTTGCCGCATGGCTTCGACACGATGGCCCTGCAGCTGAGTGGCGGGCAGCAGCAACGCATCGCCATAGCGCGCATGTTTATCAAGAATCCACCTATTATATTTTTAGATGAGCCTACGGCCAGCCTTGATGCTATCGCCACCGAACAAATCAAGGCGAGTATCGACGCCATCAAGCAGGGCAGGACGGTGATTATCATCTCGCACAATATCGGACAGATCATTGACGCCGACCGCATCTACGTGTTGCAACAGGGTCGGGTGGTGCAGGCGGGAACGCCGCAGGAGGTCTACAGGCAGGGTGGACTCTATAAGGACATCTTCGACGCCAGTGCCCGCAGCATGAACGTCGATAAGATAGCCAATACGATTTTAGAGTCTTAAATCATCTTAAAAAATATTAATTTATAGACTATTCGTATTGTGTAGTTTATAAATAATGTGTATCTTTGCAGCCGCTAAAGTGCGTATTGCGCTGGCTCGTGAGCTAACAATACACTGAAACAGAGCGACTTAACCTTCTGTTTGAGAAGAAGTGAGTGCGTTTCTTTTTAAGTGCGTTTGTGGGCAAAGGAGGAGCGGAAGAGCACTTAAAAAGAGAGAATATATTCAAAACAACATTATTTTATTTAAATTTTAAACTGAAATGCCAGGATTAATTGGAAGAAAAATCGGAATGACATCCGTTTTCAGTGCCGACGGTAAGAATGTGCCGTGCACTGTTATCGAAGCTGGTCCTTGTGTTGTTACACAGGTGAAGACCGTCGAGAAGGACGGTTACACCGCCCTTCAGTTGGCCTTTGGTGAGAAGAAAGAAAAGAACACCACCAAGCCAATGATGGGTATCTTCAAGAAGGCAGGTACAACACCAAAGGCCCACTTGGCCGAGTTCAAGTTTGACGAGGAGCATAACCTCGGTGACACAATTACTGTCGACCTCTTCAGTGATGCAGAGTTTGTCGACGTTGTTGGTACCTCGAAGGGTAAGGGTTTCCAGGGTGTAGTAAAGCGCCACGGTTTCGGTGGTGTCGGTCAGAGCACCCACGGTCAGGACGACCGTCTGCGTAAGCCCGGTTCTATCGGTGCTTGTTCTTATCCCGCCAAGGTGTTCAAAGGTATGCGCATGGGTGGCCAGATGGGTGGCGACCGCGTGACAACGCAGAACTTACGTGTGTTAAAGGTGATTCCAGAGCACAACCTCATTCTTGTGAAGGGTAGCTGCGCTGGTTGTAATGGTTCAACTGTTTTAATTAAGAAGTAAGCTATGGAAATTAACGTATTGAATATCAAAGGTCAGGAGACCGGACGTAAGGTTACGTTGAACGATGCTATCTTCGGCATTGAGCCTAACGACCATGTGATTTATCTGGATGTAAAGCAGTATCTCGCTAACCAGCGCCAGGGTACCGCAAAGGCTAAGGAGCGCTCTGAGCATGCCGGTTCTACCCGCAAGCTGGGTCGCCAGAAGGGCGGCGGCGGTGCTCGTCATGGTGATATCAACTCACCTCTGCTGAAGGGTGGTGGCCGCGTGTTCGGTCCTACACCACGCGACTACGGTTTCAAGCTGAACAAGAAGGTGAAGCAGCTGGCTCGCCGTTCGGCTCTGTCGTACAAGGCTCAGGAGAACGCCATCATCGTTGTTGAGGACTTCCAGTTCGAGGCTCCCAAGACGAAGGAGTTCATCAGCCTGGCCCAGAACCTGAAGGTTGACGGCAAGAAGGTGCTGGTGGTGCTGCCCGAGTCTAATAAGAATGTGTATCTGTCGGCTCGCAACCTGCAGAAGGCAGAGTGCATCATCGCAGCCAATGTCAATACCTATAAGGTGCTGAATGCTGACGTGATGGTTATTACCGAGAATTCTCTGAAGGCCATTGATGGTGTGTTGGGTTAAATAGTAAATAGTAAATAGTCAAATAGTAAATTACGATGAGTTTTATTATAAAGCCTCTGATTACAGAGAAAATGACCAACATCACGGAGAAGTCTTCTACCGAAAGGACTTTCAAGGCCAAGACCGGTAAGAACCGTGGTGAGATGGTAACGAAGAAGGCCCACGCCAAGTACGGCTTCATCGTGAAGCCCCAGGCTAACAAGGTGGAGATCGCCAAGGAGATTGAGGGCCTGTACAACGTTACAGTAGAGAGTGTGAACACCATTCGCTATGCCGGTAAGCGTTCAAGCCGCTATACCAAGGCAGGTCTCGTGAGAGGTCAGAAGAATGCGTTCAAGAAGGCAATCGTTACTCTTAAGGAGGGCGACAGCATTGATTTTTATAGCAATATTCAATAATAAGAAATGGCAGTACGTAAATTAAAGCCCGTTACTCCGGGTCAAAGACACAAGGTTATTGGCACGTTCGAGGATATTACTGCATCCGTGCCAGAGAAGTCTCTCGTTTACGGTAAGCGTTCTACCGGCGGTCGAAACAACACCGGTAAGATGACTGTCCGCTATATGGGCGGTGGTCACAAGAAGAAGTATCGTCTGATCGACTTCAAGCGAGAGAAGGATGGTGTTCCAGCTGTAGTGAAGACAATCGAGTATGATCCTAACCGTTCAGCTCGCATTGCACTGCTTTACTACGCTGATGGTGAAAAACGTTATATCATTGCTCCTAACGGACTGGAGGTTGGTGCAACCCTGATGTCTGGCGCAGAGGCAGTGCCCGAGGTGGGTAATGCTCTTCCCCTGGCCAACATCCCTGTGGGTACCGTGATTCACAACATTGAGTTGCGTCCCGGACAGGGTGCCCTGCTGGTTCGTTCGGCTGGTAATTTTGCTCAGTTGACTTCTCGTGAGGGTAGCTACTGTGTGATTAAGCTTCCTTCAGGTGAGACGCGTCAGGTGCTCTCTGCCTGCAAGGCTACTATTGGTAGTGTCGGTAACTCTGACCACGCTCTGGAGCAGTCTGGTAAGGCTGGTCGCTCACGCTGGTTGGGACGTCGCCCCCACAACCGTGGTGTTGTTATGAACCCGCACGATCACCCAATGGGTGGTGGTGAAGGCCGTCAGTCTGGTGGACATCCACGTTCACGTAAGGGCTTGTACGCTAAGGGTCTCAAGACTCGCGCTCCGAAGAAGCAGTCGAACAAGTACATCATCGAAAGAGCTAACAAGAAGTAATCACGAAGTTAAGAAAGAGTAAATTATGAGTCGTTCATTAAAAAAAGGCCCGTACATCAACGTATCGCTCGAGAAGAAGATTCTCGCTATGAATGAGAGCGGTAAGAAGAATGTCGTAAAGACATGGGCCAGAGCTTCAATGATTTCCCCCGATTTCGTGGGACATACAGTTGCAGTTCATAACGGTAACAAATTCATCCCTGTTTACATTACCGAGAACATGGTTGGACACAAGTTGGGTGAGTTCTCTCCCACACGTCGTTTCGGTGGCCATGCTGGTAACAAGAAGTAAGCTCCAGGGAAATTTAAAATCAAGAAATTAAGAAATTAAAATAATGGGAGCAAGAAAAAGATTAGCGGCTGAACAGAGAAAAGCAGCCAATAAGACACAGTACTTTGCAAAGCTGAAAGGCTGTCCCTCTTCACCCCGCAAGATGCGTTATGTCGTTGACATGATCCGCGGTATGGAGGTGAATCGCGCACTTGGTGTGCTGCACTTCTCGAAGAAGGCTGCCTCAGAGAATGTAGAAAAGCTTCTCCGCTCGGCTATCGCCAACTGGGAGGCCAAGAATGACCGCAAGGCAGAAGACGGTGAACTGTATGTAAGCCGTGTCTTCGTCGACGAAGGTGTGACAATGAAACGTATGAGACCGGCACCTCAGGGCCGTGGCTACCGCATCCGCAAGCGCAGCAACCACGTCACTCTGTTTGTCGACGCTAAAACTAATGATTAAGCAATAAGGTATGGGACAGAAAGTAAATCCTATTAGCAACCGTCTTGGCATCGTCAAGGGTTGGGATTCAAATTGGTTCGGAGGCAAGAACTTCGGCGACAACCTGGTCGAGGACCAGAAAATCCGTAAGTATCTGAACGAGCGTCTGGCTAAGGCCAGTATCTCGAAGATTGTCATCGAGCGTACACTGAAGCTGGTTACCATCACCATCTGCACAGCCCGTCCGGGTCTGGTCATTGGTAAGGGTGGTCAGGATGTCGACAAGCTCAAGGAAGAGCTGAAGAAACTCTATGACAAGGAGATACAGATTAATATCTTCGAGGTAAAGAAGCCTGAACTCGATGCAAACATCGTAGCCAACAACCTCGCTCGCCAGATAGAGGGTAAGATTGCTTACCGCCGTGCTATCAAGATGGCTGTGGCTAACACCATGCGCGCTGGAGCAGAAGGCATCAAGGTGCAGATCTCGGGTCGTCTGAACGGCGCTGAAATCGCACGTAGCGAAATGATTAAGGAAGGCCGCACTCCGCTGCACACCTTCCGTGCTGACATTGATTACTGCCAGGCAGAGGCTCTCACAAAGGTTGGCCTGCTGGGTCTGAAGGTCTGGATCTGCCGTGGTGAGGTTTATGGAAAGGTTGACTTGGCTCCTAACTTCACACAGGAGAAGGGCGCAGCCCGCTCGAACGGTGGTCGTGACAATGGTGGCAGACGTTTCCGCAACAAGAAGAAGTAATTAACAAGTGTAAAGTAAGAAGCTATCATGTTACAACCCAAAAGAGTAAGATATAGAAGGCCGCAGGACGGACGTGGCAACAAAGGCAACGCCCACCGCGGAACGCAGCTGGCTTTCGGAAGCTTCGGCATCAAGACGCTTGACGCCAAGTGGATTGACAGCCGCCAGATTGAGGCAGCCCGTGTTGCCATCAACCGTTACATGAACCGTGAAGGTCAGGTTTGGATTCGCATCTTCCCCGACAAACCCATTACTCGTAAGCCTGCTGACGTACGTATGGGTAAGGGTAAGGGTGACCCCGCAGGATGGGTGGCACCTGTAACCCCGGGACGTATCCTGTTTGAGGTAGAGGGTGTTCCTTTTGAGATCGCCAAGGAGGCTCTGCGCCTTGGTGCTCAGAAGCTCCCCGTGAAGACTAAGTTTATTGTTAGACGCGATTACGATAAAAACGCTTAAGCTATGAAGATGAATGAAATTAAAGGTCTGGAGACCAAGGAACTGGCCGAGAAGCTGGAGACTGAGGTTGCTAACTACAACCAGATGAAGTTGAACCACGCTGTTACTCCGCTGGAGAATCCATCGCTGATTAAGGCCGCACGTCGTGACATCGCACGTATGAAGACAGAACTCCGTCAGAGAGAACTTAACAAATAATAATGGTCCAGATGGAAACAAGAAATTTAAGAAAGACAAGACAGGGTGTCGTTATCAGCAACAAAATGGATAAAACCATTGTTATTGCAGCTAAGTTCAAGGAGAAGCACCCGATTTATGGTAAGTTTGTCCAGAAGACAAAGAAGTACCATGCTCACGATGAGAAGAATGAGTGCCAGATTGGTGACACCGTTCTGATTATGGAGACCCGCCCCCTCTCAAAGACAAAGAGATGGCGTTTAGTACAAATCGTAGAAAAGGCTAAGTAATTATGATTCAGACAGAAACAAGACTTACCGTAGCTGATAACAGCGGTGCTCGCGAGGCTCTGTGCATCCGTGTGCTGGGTGGTACCCGTCGCCGCTACGCCAGCGTAGGTGATGTGATTGTTGTTGCAATTAAGAACGCAATCCCCACAAGTGACGTTAAAAAGGGTGCAGTATCGAAGGCTCTGGTAGTTCGTACGAAGAAGGAGATCCGTCGCGCTGACGGTTCTTACATCCGTTTCGACGACAATGCCTGTGTACTGTTGAACAACGCCGGTGAACTTCGCGGCAGCCGTATCTTCGGCCCCGTGGCTCGTGAGCTGCGCGCCGTCAACATGAAGGTTGTTTCACTCGCACCTGAGGTTCTTTAACAATATTAAAGTATAAAAAGTAATGGCTAAGTTACATATTAGAAAAAACGATACAGTCATGGTCCTGGCCGGTGAGGACAAGGGCAAGACTGGTAAGGTGCTCAAGGTGCTGGTCGAGAAGCAGCGCGCCATCGTAGAGGGCGTGAACATCGTCTCGAAGAGCACGAAGCCGAGTGCCAAGAACCCGCAGGGTGGTATCGTGAAGCAGGAGGCTCCGATACATATCTCAAATTTAAGTCTCATCGATCCGAAGAGCGGCAAGGCTACCCGTGTGGCTATCAAGCACGAGGGCAAGAACGTCATCCGTATCGCTAAAAAGTCAGGGGAGGAGATTAAGTAATGGCAAATACAGCACAATTGAAGAAGGTTTATGTCGAGCAGATTGCTCCGGCATTGGAGAAGCAGTTCAACTACACCTCTAAGATGCAGGTTCCCGTCCTGAAGAAGATTGTCATCAACCAGGGTCTGGGTGATGCCACACAGGACAAGAAAATCATCGACGTGGCAATCAACGAGATTACCACAATCTGCGGTCAGAAGGCTGTGGCTACTTATTCTAAGAAGGATATCGCTAACTTCAAGCTCCGTAAGAAGATGCCTATCGGCGTGATGGTGACACTGCGTCGTGAGCGCATGTATGAGTTCCTGGAGAAGCTGGTTCGCGTGGCTCTGCCCCGTATCCGTGACTTCAAGGGTATCGAGAGCAAGTTCGATGGTCGTGGAAACTACACCCTCGGTATTCAGGAGCAGATCATCTTCCCTGAGATTAACATCGACACTGTAGACCGCATTCAGGGTATGAACATCACCTTCGTCACCAGCGCTAAGACTGACGAGGAGGGTTATGCACTGCTGAAGGCTTTCGGTCTGCCGTTTAAGAACGCTAAAAAAGATTAAGAGATATGGCAAAAGAATCAATGAAGGCTCGTGAGGTGAAGCGTGCTAAGCTCGTTGCCCGTTATGCTGATAAGCGTGCAGCCTTGAAGAAGATTATCGCAACGTCCGAGGATCCTGCAGAGGCTTATGAGGCTGCTCGCAAGCTGCAGAGCATTCCCAAGAACGCTAACCCCATCCGTCTGCACAATCGTTGCAAGATTACGGGTCGTCCCAAGGGATATATGCGCCAGTTCGGTCTCAGCCGTATTCAGTTCCGTGAGATGGCATCAAGCGGTCTGATTCCCGGCGTCAAGAAGGCAAGCTGGTAATCCTTCCGAGAAGAGAGAGAAATCTATTTATTTAATATTGTCGGGGTAGTCCCGATTAATTAAACAATTTATTTTATGACAGATCCAATAGCAGATTATCTGACCAGACTCAGAAACGCCATTATGGCCAACCACCGCGTGGTTGAGGTTCCTGCGTCTAACTTGAAGAAGGAAATCACAAAGATCCTCTTCGAGAAGGGTTACATCCTGAACTACAAGTTCGTTGAGGATGGACCTCAGGGTACTATCAAGGTGGCTTTGAAGTATGACCCTGCCACCAAGGCTAACGCCATCAAGTGCCTGAAGCGCGTGTCTACACCAGGTCTTCGTAAGTACACTGGTTACAAAAACATGCCGAGAGTAATTAACGGATTAGGTATAGCCATCTTATCTACATCCCAAGGTGTAATGACAGACAAAGAGGCTTCACAGCTGAAGATCGGCGGTGAGGTGCTTTGCTACGTTTATTAATTGGAGGACCTGAATATGTCAAGAATAGGAAAATTGCCAATTAGTATCCCTGCAGGCGTTACAGTCGCTCAGGGTCAGGACGGTGTTGTTACAGTAAAGGGTCCGAAGGGCGAGCTCTCTCAGAAGGTTGACGCCAGCATCAAGATGAACATCGCTGACGGTCAGATCACTTTCGAGATTGACGAGAATAGCCCCGTAAATATCAAGCAGAAGCAGGCTTTCCATGGCCTCTACCGCGCTCTGGTCAACAACATGGTTGTTGGTGTCAGCGAGGGTTACAAGAAGGAAATGGAGCTGATCGGTGTTGGTTACCGTGTGTCAAACCAGGGAAACATCATAGAGTTCTCGCTGGGTTATACACACCCCATCTTCATCCAGCTTCCTAAGGAGGTGAAGGTTGAGACCAAGATGGAGCGTAACCAGAACCCCCAGATTATTCTGGAGTCATGCGACAAGGCATTGCTCGGACTGATTTGTGCAAAAATTCGTTCTTTCCGTATGCCGGAGCCTTACAAGGGTAAGGGTATTTTGTTCAAGGGCGAGGTTATCCGTCGTAAGTCGGGTAAGTCAGCCTCAGCTAAGTAATTTTAATTGATTGACGATTATGACAACAAAGAAAGTAGAAAGACGAATTAAGATTAAATATAGAATTCGTAAGAACGTTTTCGGTACTGCCGAGCGTCCTCGTATGAGCGTGTTCCGCTCGAACAAGCAGATCTACGTTCAGGTGATTAACGATTTGGAAGGTAAAACTCTTGCTGCAGCATCTTCTATCGGTCTGGAGGCTATGCCTAAGATCCAGCAGGCTGAGAAGGTTGGTGAGCTGATTGCCGCAAAGGCTCAGGAGGCTGGCGTTAGCGCCGTGGTCTTCGACCGTAACGGTTATCTGTATCATGGCCGCGTAAAGTCCCTGGCTGATGCAGCACGTAAAGGTGGACTTAAATTTTAAACGATTATGGCAATGAACAAAGTTAAGATAAATAGCGACGTAGAGTTGAAAGACAGACTGGTTGCCATCAACCGTGTTACCAAGGTAACGAAGGGTGGTCGCACCTTTACATTCGCAGCCATTGTTGTTGTCGGCGACGGCAACGGTATCATTGGCTGGGGTCTTGGCAAGGCTGGTGAAGTTACCGCAGCCATCGCCAAGGGTACAGAGGCAGCCAAGAAGAATCTGGTGAAAGTTCCCGTGCTCAAGGGTACTATCCCTCATGAGATGGAAGCTCGTTTTGGTGGTGCTCACGTATTCCTCCGTCCCGCTGCAGCCGGTACCGGTCTGGTAGCAGGTGGTGCTATGCGTGCCGTACTGGAGAGTGTTGGTGTGAAGGACGTCCTCGCTAAGTCGAAGGGCTCTTCTAACCCCCACAACCTGGTAAAGGCAACTATCGAGGCGCTGAGTCAGATGCGTGATGCCTACACTGTTGCAGGTACACGTGGTATCAGTATGGAAAAAGTATTTAGAGGATAATAAGGAGAAAGAACTATGGCAACAATTAAGATTAAGCAGATTAAGAGCAAGATCGGTTATCCCGTTGACCAGAAGCGCACTCTTGAGGCACTCGGTCTTCACAAGATTTCCCAGGTCGTAGAGAAGGAAGATACTCCTGTCATCCGCGGTATGATCCGTAAGGTTCACCATCTGGTGACTGTTATCGATTAATTTCATCACAACAATTAAAACGTATTACGATTATGAAACTACATACTTTAAAACCGGCTGAGGGTTCAACCCATTCACGTCGTAGAATCGGTCGCGGACCTGGCTCAGGTCTCGGTGGCACTTCTACCCGTGGTCATAAGGGTGCCAAGGCTCGTTCTGGTTACAAGAAAAAGGTTGGTTTCGAAGGTGGTCAGATGCCTCTGCAGCGTCGTCTGCCGAAGTTCGGCTTCAAGAACATCAACCACAAGGAGTACTTTGCAGTGAACCTCTCTACTCTGCAGAAACTGGCAGAGGAGAAAGGCTACACCAAGATCGGTATTGCCGAGCTGGTGGCTGCAGGTCTGACCAATGGCAAGGAGCTCGTTAAGATCCTTGGTAACGGTGAGCTGAAGGCTAAGGTTGACGTAGAGGCCAACGCATTCTCAAAGACTGCCGAGGAAGCTATCAAGGCAGTTGGTGGTAACGCAACAATTATCTAATAGTCAAGATGAAGAAGTTAATAGAGACACTGAAGAACATATGGAAGATTGAGGATCTGCGTCAGCGCATCCTCATCACGATGCTGTTTGTAGCCATCTACCGTTTCGGTTCGTTTGTTGTACTGCCTGGCATCAATCCTGCTTTGCTGGACAAGCTGCAGTCACAGACCGCTGGTGGTCTGATGTCACTGCTGGATATGTTCTCTGGTGGTGCATTCTCCAACGCATCAATCTTTGCGTTAGGAATCATGCCTTACATCTCTGCTTCCATCGTTATGCAGCTCCTCGCTGTCGCTGTGCCTTACTTCCAGAAGATGCAGCGCGAGGGTGAGAGCGGCCGCAAGAAGATTATGACCTATACTCGCTACCTGACAGTGGCTATTCTGCTGTTCCAGGCTCCGAGTTACCTCATCAATCTGAAGATGCAGGCCGGTGCTGCTTTGGCATCAGGTATTAGCTGGTCAGTATTCGTATTCCCAGCAACAATCATCCTGGCTGCCGGCAGTATGTTCATCCTCTGGCTGGGTGAGCGCATTACCGATAAGGGTATTGGAAATGGTATCTCGCTGATCATTATGATTGGTATTATTGCCCGTCTCCCGCAGGCATTCATCCAGGAGGTGTCATCACGTTTCACCGCCATCAGCGGTGGTGGTCTCGTGATGTTCCTCGTCGAGATTATCATTCTCTATGCAGTAGTATGTGCAGCAATCGTTCTCGTACAGGGTGTTCGCAAGGTGCCCGTACAGTATGCAAAACGCATTGTCGGTGGCCAGCAGGTCGGTGGTGCACGTCAGTACATCCCCCTGAAGTTGTTCGCTGCTAACGTGATGCCTATCATCTTTGCTCAGGCATTGATGTTCATTCCGTTGGCTTTCGTACAGTATGCTGCTCCTGAAAATGCCAACTGGTTTGTTCGTTCCATGCTCGATCATCACAGCTGGACCTACAACATCATCTTTGCATTCCTGATTATCGCATTCACCTACTTCTACACTGCCATCACGCTCAATCCCACGCAGATGGCTGAGGACATGAAGCGCAACAACGGCTTTATCCCTGGCATCAAGCCCGGTAAGCCGACAGCAGACTTTATCGACGAGGTGATGTCTCGCATCACCCTGCCTGGTTCGCTGTTCATTGCCTTCATTGCCATCATGCCCGCTCTCGCAGGACTGCTCGATGTGCAGGATGCCTTCTCTCAGTTCTTCGGTGGTACCTCACTGCTGATTCTCGTGGGTGTCGTTCTCGACACACTGCAGCAGATCGAGAGCCATCTGCTCATGCGCCACTACGACGGTCTGCTCAACTCAGGCCGCATCCATGGACGTGGAATGAGTGCGTACTAAGCCAGTATGAAGATCTTCCTGAAGACTGAAGATGAAATCGAGCTGATGCGCCAGGCTAACCAACTTGTTGGTAAGACTCTTGGCGAATTAGCAAAACATATCAAGCCTGGTATAACGACCCTCCAGTTGGATCAGTTGGCCGACGAATTCATTCGCGACCATGGTGCTATCCCGACATTCAAGGGTTTCCCCAATCCATATGGAGGGCCGTTTCCCGCCAGCATCTGCACCTCGGTAAACGACGTCGTCGTGCATGGCGTCCCCAATGCCGAGACAGTGCTTAAAGACGGTGATATCATCTCCATCGACTGTGGCACGCTGCTGAACGGCTTTTGCGGTGACTCCTGCTACACATTCTGTGTCGGCGAGGTCAGCGAAGAGGTCAAAGAGTTGCTCCGCACCACGAAGGAGGCCCTTTACAAGGGTGTCGACAACGCCGTTGCAGGTCGTCACCTCGGTGACATTAGCAGTGCTGTGCAGGACCATTGTGAAGCTCACCACTATGGTATCGTCCGTGAATTGACTGGACATGGTATCGGTCGTGAGATGCATGAAGATCCCCAGGTGCCTAACTACGGACGTCGTGGAAACGGTGTGATGTTGAAAGCTTCCATGTGTATTGCCATCGAACCGATGATTACCATGGGCAAGCGCGACATCTGGCTCGACCAGGACCGTTGGACCATCCGCACGCAAGACGGCAAGCCCGCTGCTCATTTCGAGCATACGGTGGTCGTTCGCAAGGGCAAGGCAGAGATTTTATCCTCATTCGAAGAGGTTGAGAACATAGAAGGTAAACTATATTAAATTTATATGGCAAAGCAAGGTGCGATAGAGCAAGACGGAACCATCGTAGAGGCACTCTCTAATGCAATGTTCCGAGTGGAGTTGGAAAATGGTGTGCCCATTATTGCGCACATCTCTGGTAAGATGCGTATGCACTACATCAAGATTCTGCCCGGCGACAAGGTGAAGGTAGAGATGAGTCCGTACGACCTGACAAAAGGACGAATTGTATTCAGATACAAATAATATAAGGAGAACAACAATATGAAGACAAGAGCATCATTGAAGAAGCGTACCCCCGACTGCAAGATCGTACGTCGTAAGGGTCGCCTGTTCGTAATCAACAAGAAGAACCCCAAGTACAAGATGCGTCAGGGTTAAAGATTTATGTTAAATAAGCATAAAAAGGTAGCGGAGTCTCAGAAATTCTGCGTACCTTTGCATGCTTTTTAGCGGAAATTCGAATTTTTTATATCATTATTTTTAGTTTTAACAAATGGCAATAAGAATTGTTGGAGTAGATTTGCCCCAAGAGAAGCGTGGCGAAATCGCATTGACCTATATCTATGGTATTGGTCGAAGTAGTTCAGCAAAGATTTTGGACAAG
>JAEEVW010000073.1 GCA_016291085.1 Prevotella sp. | reverse complement strand
CCTCCTCGCCGAAGAGTCCCCAAACACGTACCTTATTATATATATTACAGCAGTCGAACTGATGGGCCTCCATCTCCTCGAACTCGCTGACAAGCTGTTCATCGATGGTAAAGTCCTGTTTCCCGTCTGCTCTTGGTGACTTATACTGATGGTTACCGATACGCTCGCGGAGGAAGTCTGACATTTTGAAATGCGGATTGCCGAGTAGGGCAGGGACTCCGATAATGGGTGAGATCATCTGCGCATAGAATGAGCCGCAGCTGTTGCCCACAAGCACATCAGGTTTCTCTTGGTCGCAGATGTCACGGATAAGCCTGACGGCATCGGCTGGATGGAGTGGGAGGTCTGGTGTCAGTACGGTGGCTCTCTTCTCGAAAGCTTCCTTCAATGCCAGAGCAGGCACACAACTACCACTGGCATAGAATCCGTGAAGGAACAGTATCTTCTTTTGCATACCGCTATCTCAACTCCTGTAATTCCTTATGCAGCCAGCGTTCCATCTCTTCCTGAGACGGTAACTTCAGCAGGTATTTCGAGATGAAAAGGTTCTCGTCAATTCCTGTCGTGGCATATTCCACCATTTCTTTTCCTGCCTCAGTGCAGAGAAGAATTCCAACTGGAGGATTGTCACCCTCCTGCATCATGTTCTTGCGATAATATGCCAGATACATGTTCAACTGAGCCACGTCCTTATAGTCCAGCTTATGGGATTTCAACTCCAGAACGACACCGAACCGGGCCATGCGGTTGTAGAATACCATGTCCATGTAGTAGTATTCCTCGTCAACCATGATTCGCTTCTGACGTGCCTCAAAGCAGAATCCGTTGCCGAGTTCGAGCATAAACTCCTGCAGATGATCCATCAGGGCCGACTCCAGTTCGGATTCCTCAACCACATCCTTGGCATCGAGTCCGAGAAACTCAAACACGAATGGTGACTTGACGGTATCCGTCAGACTTTGCTGAACGGCACCTTGATTGGCCAGTTCACGCAGGGCTTCCTTATCACGACTCAGACCGCTACGAGTGAAATACCCGCTGTCTATCTGACGCTTCAACTCACGAGTGCTCCAGACTCCCTTCATGCATTCTATCTCATAGAAAGCCCTTTCCAACGGATCTTCTATAGGCAGAAGCTGCACAAAATGGGTGTATGACAAACGGTTGAAAAGCCTTTCTGCAGGTATATTGATGCTCTGTTCGTCAGATTTGGCAATCGGTGATTGCCAAATTATATCTGTTTGGTTGTCAGTGCTTTGTAATTTGGCAATCAGTGATTGCCTAATTGTGCCTGGTTCCAATTGGCCAATCAGTGATTGGCTCATTGCTGAGATATGATTTACGTACTGACAAATTTCAGAATAGAGCTGCCTGTATTCAATAAAGAATTGCCTATATAATCTCAGATCTCTATATGAATACCCTTTCATATTCAGTCTTTCAGACAGTTTCTGCAGAAGCTTTTCTCCATACTTGGCCCTGTCACTTCCATTCTGCTCGTAATGTACGATATAGAAACCGTTGAGCCAGTTGCGGCAGGTCACATGCTTGTTTATTGCACTTGCTGCACTCTGTTGAAAGGCTTCGTTCATCGTCTTCAGACTTTGAGCCAGCTCTTCAAACGATTCCTGATTATTGACTATCTTGTTCGATTCCATATTCTGTTGTTTCTTTTTTGTCAGTTTTTCCTTTCTGGTATTATCACGATGTCTTCACCGAGGGCTACCGATACCTTGCTGATAGTGGAAAGCGTCAGGTTGTGTGTGCCTGACAGCCATCGGCTCACCTCTGTCTCCGTCTTGCCAAGTTTCCTAGCCAGCTCTTTCTGCGTCATTCCTTTGGCTTCAAGAATATCGCAGATACGGTTGGCTATGGCCACCGACATTTCCATCTGTAGTTTCATCTCTGGAGTGATACTACGGCGGACTTCATCAATCATCCAGTTTGTTCTCATTTCCTTTTTGTTTGCAAAAATAAACATAAAAGTTGATTTTTCCAAATGTTTTGAGCAAAAAATCAACATATATGCTAATTTTCTTGTTGTTTACTATGTTTATTCACTCTCAATCTTTTAATTTGTGACTTAAAAGTCATCGAACTTCTTCATGGCCTCGGCCTTGATCTCGTCACACACATCGATATATGGCTTCATGGCCTTGTAGTCTGAGTGGCCAGTCCATTTCATAACAACCTGCGGAGAGTTTCCCATTCCGAGAGCATTACAGATAAATGAACGCCTGCCTGTGTGGGTGCCAATCAATTTATGCTTGGGTTTAATTTCGTCAAAACGCTCGCTACCTCTATAATAAGTAATGCGGATAGGCTCGTCGAACCCAACCAACTCACATAATTCATGCAGATATTTGTTCATCTTCTGATTACTTGCAACTGGAAGAGCCTTACCATCCTTGAATTCAAACGGCTCATATTTCTTGAGAATCGCACGACTATGACTGTTTAATTCAATCCTCAGTGAGTCTACAGTCTTAACAGTCGTTATCTCGATGTAAGTGTCATGAACGTCGCAGCGACGTAGATTGGCCAAGTCAGAATAACGAATGCCCGTGTAGCATTGGAATAGGAATACGTCACGTGTCCTTATTAGATATAGTTTTGTCTCTGGTATCTCGAATTTCTCCAAACGTTCCAGTTCCTTCTTGTTGAAAAAGATCACTTTTTGCTTGGCACTTTTCAAGGCTGGTCTGAATGCCTCAAACATGTTGTTTGTGTGGTAACGCTTACGATATGCCCAGCGGATAACAACTTTCAGCATGGCAACATCCTTACGTATTGTATTGTTGACGTACTTCTTAACGTCACGCAAATAATCTACAAAAGCCTGTAACCCATCTTCATCTAAATAATCAAAGGTCACCTCGAAGTTAGACAAACCATGCTGCCTTTTCCAGTCTCGAAACGATCTAAGGTTAAACCTGATAGTCTCATACTTCTTACGAGTCTTAATAGACCAGTCATTTAATTTACCTGCATATGCTTCGTATTCATGATAGACCTCCCAAAGGGATAAATGCTGGTTATTATTAACGGTCACTTTATTTTCTGAATAATTGTTAATGACCGTATTTTGTCCTATTTGCAAAGATTGTGAACTAATTTTGTCCTGTTTCTCAGATTTGCGTGGACGACCTCTTTTGGGCTTTACAGGGTTAGGGTAAGCAGACATACCTCCGCTTTTGATTCTCTGAAATGACGCTTTGAATTCTTCCTGTGTAGGTATGTAACCTCTCTCGGAAAACATGACAGCCGTAGCTCTAACGGCATACGACAAGTTTGTCAATCCTTTGTTGATTTCTTCTGCAGTCTTTCCGTCACTTCCGTTTCCTATGGCTCTCTCTGCCACTGCATCCCAGTACCTGGCATCGATATGGTATCCTGTGGTAAACTCCAGTCGCATTTTGTCATAAGTCACTCTCATAGTAATGAGCACGTTCTCAGTGTTGAATCCATCTATGTCATAAAATGAATTCTTTGCCTTTCTCGGCTTCAATCGAAATTTGATGTTCAATCTTGTTTCCATCTTACTTTTCTTTTTTAGTGATTAATAATATTTGTGTAAGAAGGAAGGCGTTCTTGAACCTTGATCGGTAAATGTTACCTTTGATGGTAAGAAGTAAAAAACTGTACCAAAATGACGGCTGCAACCCTGCATTTACCTCTGTTCGTGGGTTTCCCGAATGGGTTTGGAAATGTTCGGCTCTACGTATTGTCCCCAAATTATTCTATTTTTTCGGGTTCGTATTTGAACGTCTGTCCCCGCCCCCAGGGGAATTTGCATTTTTATAGTAATTTTGCGTCCCCAAGAACATTTTCTCAAGTATAGGCGATAGTCGAATAAGAATTCCTTTCCCCTTTGGTTGGCTGCCTTTTGGCAACTTATGGTCAATTGACCAAATGTTAAATCCAATTTTAGACGGGTAGGGATGAACCTCACCGTTTTTGGTTTACAAATTGAAGAGTGTCCCCTTGGATTCGGTGCAAAGATAAGTATAAAATCCCAATCCTCCAAATCATAAAAAAGCCCCAAAAATAGCCTTTTTTGATAATTATCTAACAAAAATGTAGTAATTTTGCACTAGATTCAGGAATTATCGAGTAGTGACTTCATAAAATTACATGCTTTTTCACAAGCCAGAAGCATTGCTGTCACCTCGACCACCTATATCGGAAAAGGCCGCTGATTCACAATGAATTAGCGGCTTTTTTTTGTTTTTCCCCGAAATTTATGAAATATGAACTGCTTTAGCTGGCATGCATCATGATATAGTCGAACCAGCGGGCAGGCAGGATGGTGTGCAGCCATACCAACGGCATGGCCATGAAACCGATAGTGTAGCGAGCCTTGGGACGGCGGGCTTTGACAGCCTTAGAGATGGCCTTGGAGATGACCTTCGGGTCGCTGAGCATGTTGCCGCTGTACTGCTTGCGAATACCCTCAGCGGTCTTGGTGGCCTGCTCCTCGTAAGCACCGCCCTTGGCAGACTCTTTCAGATGGTCGGCAGCGATGAAGCCCCATTCGGTCTTGATGCCGCCCGGCTCGATGATGGCTACGTTGATACCGAAATTGCCAACCTCCATGCGCAGGGCATCGCTGAATCCCTCTACGGCATGCTTCGTGGCATGATACCAGGCTCCGAAGTAGGTGGTCAGTCGTCCGCCAATCGACGATACATTAATAATGGTGCCGCTATGCTGCTCTCGCATGTAGGGCAGTACCTTCTTTGTGAGGATAGCCAAGCCGAACACGTTCACCTCGAACTGGCGACGTGCCTCGTCGATGCTTACATCCTCCGCGGCACCATACGAACCATAACCAGCATTGTTCACCAGCACGTCGATGCGTTTCTCTGCGGCGATAATCTGCTCAACGGCTTCGTTGACGGACTGTTCGTCTGTCACGTCCATCTTGATAGGAGTGACGCCATACTGTTTCAGTTCCTCCATTTTCTCTACCCGGCGTGCTGCGCCATATACCTTGTGGCCCTGCTCGGCCAGATCCTTAGCGGTGGTGAAACCGATACCGCTGCTTGCTCCTGTGATAAGAATTACTTTGCTCATAATCGTTTGTTTTAGAAATCTGGTGCAAAAGTACAGCATTATTTTGATACTTTGGTGTCCCAAAACACAATAAGAGTGGTATATTTCCGTTGTATATAGAAAAGAATCATTCTTGGAAGGATTTGGAACACTAAAATGCGATGGATTATGGCTACCTTTGCAGCGATGGAAGAAATAAAGTTTGATTATATCGATGACGACGTGCTGATGCTCACGGAGTTTGGCGAGCTGGTGAAGCTGGAGACACAGGAGCTTGACCGCTACCTGGTGCTGGCCTGCAACAAGGGTAGGCTCATGGTGGACGTGAATGGCGAGACCATTCAGATGCAGGGTGTGGATGCATTGATACTGCCTCCCAAGACGCGACTGAGCAACTATATGGCCAGTCCTGATCTGAGCTGTGACTTTGTGGGCATCTCCAGCCTGTTAGTTAAGCGACTGTTAGGCAGTCATATCGAAGAGTGGAACCGCAGCATCTACGTGAACCGCACCAACCACATCGTAGCTGACGAGGAAGTGAGAAAGCAGTTTGCCTACTATCGCGACATTATTTATTTTAAGATGCAGCAGCACGAACGGCGTTTCCACCACGAGGTGGTACATGCACTCCTGCAAGCCATACTGCTTGACTATCTGGAAAAGATGCTGGCTGATGTGCCCGTCATCGAGACGGAGGGTATCACCAACCAGAAATCGGCTCTTTTCAAGCGGTTCCTCGAACTGCTTACCACCCGCCACGTTAAGCATCAGTTGGTTGATACCTACGCCCAGGAACTCTGTGTGTCGCCCAACTACCTGACGAAGGTAACCCGTGAGGTGAGCGGCAAGACTGCTCTTGAATGGATTCGCGAATACACCGAGGCCGACGTGCGCTACTACCTGCTGAACACCGACCTCTCAGTGAAAGAAATAGCCGAAGAACTCGGTTTTCCAAACCTCTCGTTCTTCGGCAAGTTCTGTCGTCGCGCCTTTGGAAAGTCACCCAATGACTTCCGCAAGCAAAATTTGAGCAGATAGTTACGATAAAGATAGATGCCATCCTCTTCAAACAGCTTCTTCTGCAGGTGCGAGCACATGTTTGTGGTGTCGATGGTCATCATAATATATACTTTTGTCGAATAGCCTTTGGAAGTTTGGATGCTACAAGTCGATAGGATTCTTTGATCCATTCCTCGACCTGGTTATCATCTAACTGCTCGTAATATACGTCGCTCCAGTGTTTCTTGTTCCAATGATAGGCTGGAGTCACTGCCGAGAACTGTGCCCGAAGTTCCTCATTCCTTTCTGGTGCCAGTTTCAGGGCGAGTCTTGGTTCACCGTCTTTCATGTCATATTTGCCACCACCTATCCATAGACAGACGAATATCTTGCCCTCGAGTTGGTAGGTAATAATGTCATCGCCAAAGGGTTGGTCTTCAGTCACACCTAAGAGTGACAACGTGTATTCTCTTACTTGTTCGATGTTCATACTTCGCATTTTGTTGTTCCACTAGAAAAAGCATGTATCTTGTCGCCAATCACTTGATGTAAGGTGGCAAATACAGCGTCTCCCGTGCAATGGCTGGTGTAGAACTGCGTCTTAGGATAGGCATCTGTCAACCTATAGGCAAGTTCTGAAAGCTTGTCTTCGCTCTCATGATTGTCGAGCAGATGGAATCCTCCCACGACGGTATTTACAGGGAAAGGGCATGCTGCAAGGATATTTTCTAGGCCGCTATGAGCACAACCTGTAAAGAGCAACCCATCTGTATATAGCGCCAACTCGTGACGGAAATCATCGTTCACATAGCTGCCATCTGGGTTCTCCACGAACAGATGCTGATTACCTTCCGGCATCGGATGAATCTGAGGTATGTGCGCTAAGATGAAGATGTCATCGCCAATGCTTTCGCTATGTTCAACTGTTAGTAATCGCTCTTGCGGAATCTCTGGCCATTCGGTAGTTATGCCATGCAGGTTTTGACGTTTAGAGTAGTATCTCCCTTTGATGGCATCTGGCGACACAATGACTTTTGCTTTGTCGTTAATCTCCATGAAATGCTTTAGGCCTCCAGCATGGTCGCTATGTCCATGGGAGATAAACACATAGTCCACCGTACTGAGGTCGATGCCCAACTTCTCTGCATTACGGATAAACACATCGCTTGCTCCTGTGTCAAGCAAGATGCGATGCTTCTCTGTTTCTAACAGGATAGACAAACCATGCTCCGTCTGAAGCAATGGATTCTGAATGCGATTATCTGTTAGTACCGTCCACTTCATTTATTCATCTCCCTAACAATCGGCCAAAGATAATCAGTCAATGCCGCGTCATCCTTTGGTGTAAGGCCGGTCTTTCCACTACGAATCAATCCCATTTTCAGATGGTCGATGGATAGATACGGATATTTATACACTTCCAGCATCCGTTGTGCCAGACGAGTCTTACCTGTATGTGATGCACCTGTTATCAGTATGATCATAGCCTTGTCTTCAGTTCTTCCTTGACCTTCTCCAAATCACCACACGATAGTATCGGCATGAGGTTTTCTATCTCCTCAATGCTTTTGTCCCACCATCGGAGCTTGAGCAAAATATCTATCAATTCATCGTCGAAGCGTTTCCTAACTACTCGACAGGGATTTCCAACGGCAATAGCATACGGAGGAATATCCTTTGCGACAACCGAATTGGTTCCAATGATGGCTCCATCGCCGATATGAACGCCTGGCATAATAGTCACGTTCTGACCAATCCAAACATCGTTGCCAACGACGGTATCTCCTTTCAGCGGCAGTTCGTCCTTTACAGGAGCAATAGCACTTCCCCAATCGCCACCCATGATGTAAAACGGATAGGTGGTCGCGCAATCCATTCTATGATTGGCTCCATTCATCACAAACTCCACGCCTTTGGCAATAGCACAGAATTTCCCGATTATCAGCTTGTCACCGATGAAGTCGTAGAAGTGCGTGACGTGCTTCTCAAATTGGTCAGCACCATCCACGTCATCGTAATAGGTATAGTCACCGATGATGACACGCGGATTCTTTACCACATTCTTGATGTAACAGAGGCTTGGAATGTTCGGATTCGGGAAAGCCTTGTTGGGGTTTGGCCTGTTTTCGCCTAGATTGGCTACAATCTGGTCTGTCATATTTCTCTAATTATTTGGTTTCCACATAAACAATCCCTCAGAGACAGCCAAAGAGTCTATCAATTCTTTTGACTCCTCCGTTGGATTATAAACGATCATATAGGTGTCATCACCGCTGACTGTTATCAGGACATCGCCTGATTTCAGGATGATGTAGAACATCTGATTGTCGGCCAGACTTCCCAACAATGCAGCCTCCAATTCATGTGGGGCAGGATTCGTCATCCATTCCTCACCGTCGTGACTCACATCGATATCTTCATAGCAGTTCAGCTTCAGCAGGATATTGGTGAACTTTCTGTAGATGATGTCAATCTGAGGATGCTCCAGATAGTATTTCTCTATCTTGAAGTACTGCCCTTTGCTGTCAGCGGGCACTTGTTTGGGCAGTATGTCAATCACCCAATATGGCTTATTCAGATACTCTTCTATCGTCATATACATATTATATGGTTAGAGTGCATGCCCACCAGATACCTTTATGACTTGTCCTGTAAGCATCCGTGCCTGTTCGCTTGCCAAAAACAGAATGGTTTCTGAAATATCCTGCGGTTGGATCAGTTTACCCATCGGAATGATTGGAA
>JAEEVW010000032.1 GCA_016291085.1 Prevotella sp. | reverse complement strand
AGACCGGTCCTGCCGTGAAGACCATCAAGCTGCTGGCTCAGTCGACCGGCGAGTTCACCCGCGAAGAGCTGAAGAAGTCTGCCAAGTTCGCCTGGACTGACAAGGCCAAGGCCGAGATTGCCGCAGCCAAGGGAGGTCACACAGATCTCACAGATCCCACAGATTCTAATAGTGGGAACGGAGGCAGTGGCTCAGGGAACGGCGGCAACAGCGGAGGTTCGAACAGCGGCGGCAGCGGCAGCATTACCACTGGCGTAGCGGCTCCGACCATTGGCGGTGAGGCTGCATTCACCACGTCGACACAGGTGACCATGAGCGGTCCTGACGGCGCTGAGATTCGCTACACCTCGGACGGCTCTACTCCTATGGCCAGCAGCACGCTGTACACCGAGGCCATCACCGTGAGCTCGTCGGTTACCCTGAAGGCCATCGCCATCAAGGACGGCCAGTCGAGTGAGGTGACCACCAAGCAGTTCGTCAAGAGCGACGGCGGTGCCAACGACCCCAGCGGCTTCGAAGGAGCGTAAAGTAAAAGGTTTGGCCTCCGGGCCATCACCTTTTTAAAATGAAAAAATGAAAGAAGGTTTGGCCTCCGGGCCAATCCTTTTTGAAAACACTTGTGCAGTGCTGCTGATCGTGAGCAGCATTGCACTCGTTGCTTCTTGAAGTAAAATAAATCCTTATTTTGTCCACTCTAAGATAAAGCTATAGTGATAGGGTTTGTTGCCGTCGATGGTATATTGCGGCAGGGTGCGCTGGCCCCAGGTGTCTACACCACCCACTCCATGCACGTTGAGGTCGATGTTGAGATTGACAAAACGGCCCCGCTGGATCTCATTCGGATGACGGGCTGGTTCAAGGTCTTCCTCACCATAGTCCCAAGCACGGATGCAGAGGGGCTGGAGTCCACTGATTCTTAGAGTGGTGAGAGGTGAGCGGTGAGAGGTGAGTTGGAACCAGCGGACGTCGGTGCGACAACCGTTGTCCTGGGGATGGATATATTCCGTCTCGAACTCGCTCAGCGGCATCTTGTAACGACCAAGGAAGGCACTGCGCTTGCGGTCGGGATAGTTCTCCCAAGGACCTCGACCATAGTACTCAACCTGGGTGAAATTAGCAGGAACACGCATGCGCATTCCGAACTTAGGCATTACGGGTTTATCGGTGCCTGTAGGCTGGTAGTCGACATCAACCTGAATAGTGCGCTCGTCGATGACGGTATATTTCACCGTGACGTCAGTAGCCTTTCTCCACACGGCGGTACGACGGGCAAACCCTGCGGCATGCTGGTTGTCGTTCTCGGGCTTCCAGAAGAAGGGTTCGAGGGGTGCTTGCAGCATTTCCTGGCCATCAATAATCCAAGACACGAGCTTATTGCCATCAATCTTTATGTTTTTTACGTTACCATCTGCAGCGGTGGGTTCACCCCAGGGGAAGATATATTCTCTGAGGACGAACTGTTCGCTGGCAACGGCAAAGCCTGCCTTGGCCCAAGGCTTATCTTCCTTCAGACGGGCTTCAACGGTTATCGTCACCTCGTTGTCGTCAGGATAATAGGGCATCTCGATGCGGTCGTCTTTCAGATCCAGCAGTCCACCGCCGATTGTCTCTCCATTGCATGCGAGGGTGTAGTAATAGTCGTATTCGCCAAGACCCGTAAACTGGTCGCGATTGATGAGTCGGATGGCATCGTCTTCACACACAAAAGTAATGGGCTGATAGACGTGCTGCACCTCGTAATAATGCGGATGGGGTTTGCGGTCGGGCGCCAGCAGACCATTGATGCAGAAAGGTCCGTCGTTGGGCTGGTCGCCGAAATCACCACCGTATAGGAATGTAGAGTTTGCACTAATCCCCTGGTCCACCCAGTCCCAGATGGCGGCACCAGCGATGCTGCTGTCGGCATAGATGACATCCCAGTACTCTTGGAAGTTACCCATGGAGTTGCCCATGGCGTGCGCATATTCACGGGCAATGAGCGGTTTCTCCGTTTCCTTCTCGGCTTCGGCTTTCAATACGTCTGGCGTTGGGTAGCCAAAGTCATGGAGAGCAGAGTAGCGGGGATGACAATCGTAAAATGGCAAACGCGTAGAATCCAGTCGGCATACGGTGTCGTACATGGCCTGAATGTTAGGGCCTACCCCACCCTCGTTGCCCAGACTCCAGAGGATGACGCAGGGGTGGTTGAAGTCGCGCTTTACCAGCGATTCGGCCCGGTCGACATGGGCACTCTCCCATGCCCTATCCTCACCCATCTCGCGATTGGCATAGCCATAGCCATGGGTTTCCTGGTTGGCTTCGTCCATGACATAGATGCCCCAGCGGTCGCAGAGCTCATAGAGGTATTCACGATCAGGATAGTGCGATGTGCGCAGGAAATTGATGTTAGCCTGCTTCATCAGTCGGATGTCCTGTTCGTAGGTGGCATCGTCGACAAAGCGTCCCGTGACGGGATGGTGGTCGTGACGATTGACACCACGCAGCTTGACATTCTTGCCATTGATCTTGAAGACCTCGCCAACGCACTCCACGTGCTTCACGCCAAGGTGGTAGTCGAAGTGTTCGAAGACCTCTTCGACAGGGGTTGTCTTCAGTTCAATGCTAAAAGGATAGAGGTTGGGCTTCTCGGCTGACCACAGGCGGGGGTTGTTCAACGTGTAGGTAATCGTCACGTGGGAAGTGTCGCCAGCGGCCAGTCGCTTCAGGAATCCCTCATTCTTATTGCCTTCGATGGTCAATACCGCCTTGATGTCCTTTACAGGCTTCCTGCCTGTGTTACAGACGGCGATGTCGGCAGTTACCTGAGCCTGCGAGAAGTCCTTGTCAGGCACAGCCGTGACGTGATAGTCGGCGATGTGTACCAACGGGCGCACCCACAGCTGCACGCTACGGAAGATACCACTCAGGCGCCACATGTCCTGATCCTCCAGATAGCTGCCGTCGCTCCAGCGATACACCTCGACAGCCAGCTTATTGCGTCCTTCGCGAACGTATTTCGTCACGTCGAACTCAGCGGGCGACATCGAGTTCTGACTATAGCCCACCTTCTGCCCATTCACCCACACGTAGAAGGCAGAATGAACACCGCCAAAGTGGAGTATGAGGTTCTTCGAGAGCATTTCAGAGGTGGCATCGAAGAAGGTGACATAGGAGCCCACGGGATTGCGATGGTCGTAGGCGTACCAGTCCTTATTAGGCTCTCCGGTAACGCTGGGGCGATCGCGACGGAAGGGATACTGCATATTCACATAAATGGGTTTGCCAAAGCCCTGCAACTGCCAGTTGCCAGGAACCGTAATCTGGTCCCAACGGCTCACGTCGTAGTCCTCCTGGTAGAAATCGGTAGGACGCGACTCAGGGTCCTTCGACCAATGGAACAGCCACTGTCCGTCGAGCGACTGAATCTCCCGGCACTCCTTCTGTTTCGAAGGCAGCTGCAACGTGGCATGATAAGGTAATTTATTGATACCCAGAACCGAAGGGTTCTCCCAGTCGTGTGTTTGTGCTTGCGCCGTGATGGCCAGCAATGAGGCAAATACAACGATGATTCTTTTCATGATTTCATGATTTCATTATTTGTCTGTAGTTGATAGTGTGATGCGTGAGGACTTCATACCATTACCTTGCACGGTTATCGTTGCCTTACCCTTCTTTCCTGTGCTCCTGACAACAAGCAGGGCACGACCCTTCCAAGCCTTGTGAGTGCTGTCAGTGTAGCGGTCGCAGTCCTTGATGTCGGCATTGCCGAAGCCTATGAGCTTGGCTGAGCCGCTGACGGTAGCTGTCAACTCGTTGGCGGCAAGGGGATTCAGGATGCCTTGGGCATCTGTCAACTCAACGGTGATGAACGCCAGATCCTGACCATCTGCCTTGATGGTTGTGCGGTCGGCTGTCAGGCGGATGGCCTTGGCTTCATTGGCAGTCTGCAGGATGACACTTTCTCCCCCAGCTTCAGCACGGATCGTACCAGGCTGATAAGGCAGCGTAAACGTAGCCATTCCCTGCGCCACTTCTTTCTCGCCTATAAGTTGGTCGTTCAGGTAAAGACGCACTAGTGGGTAGTGTGAATACACCTCCACGTCGATGTTCTTACCCTCGTGTCCTGGCCATGTCCAGTTCTCATAGGTAGGCCATACGCTCCACATCGTGGTATGAATCTTTCCGTAATAGCCGTCAGGCTCACGTACCGCCATATAGAGCTGCTCGCCATCCTGGTTCCACAGCATGGAACGGTAGTGGCTGATGGGCTTGCGCTGACCAGTGAGGTCGATGTCGCCACAATAGGCTGCATGGTTGGGGAACATCGGAGCCTCCCATGGTTCCTTGGCTGGCTCGCCTTCATAGTACCAGCGTCCGATGCCCGACTCTCCAAGATAGTCCATCGCTGTCCACACAAAGTCACCGATAACCCATGGCTCGTCCTGCACCTTGCGGTAGTTGCGCCAGGTGTCGCGCGAGTAGCTCTCCGTCTGCACCATTACACGGTTGGGCACGCGCTCGTGGTCACTCTGCGATTTGTGGATCATGTAGTTGTAGCCCACGATGTCGTGCTCAGCTGCCAGTGGGTCGTAGATGTCCCATTCGGGATCCCACGCACAGAGCGCAGAAGTGACGGGACGCTTCTGTGGGTCAAGCTGTCGACAGAGTGTATTCAGGTTGTGGGCGGTCTTCACCACCTCAATCTTCTTGCGCTCGATGACCTCGTTGCCAGTTGACCAGCAGAACACGCTGGGGTGGTTGCGGTCGCGCAAAACCATGGCCTTGATATCCTCTTGCCACCATTGGTCGATGAGCGTGGAATAGTCGTAAGTGTTCTTCTTGTCGCGCCATCCGTCGAAAGCCTCGTCGATGACCAGCAGTCCCAGTTCGTCGCATGCCCTGAGGAATGTCTCTGATGGCGGATTATGTGAAGTTCGCATAGCGTTGAACCCCGCTTTCTTAAGCAAGCGAACACGGCGGTATTCGGCAGCGTCGAAAGCGCAGGCACCCAGGATGCCGTTGTCGTGGTGTACGCAGCCGCCATTAAGCACGATGGGTTTGCCGTTCAGCAACAGCCCCTTCTCGGCAGAGTAGTCGATGGTGCGGATGCCATAGGTGACGGGCACGACATCACCCTCAGCCTCGATGGTTGTATGGTAGAGGTAAGGATCCTCGGGCGACCACAAGCGGGGATTCTCCACGTCGATGAGTTTGCTGATGGGTTTCCTCGAACCGTCCTCCATCACCACCTCGGCCTTGATTTCCACCTGGTGAATAGTGGGAGTAGCTACACTGACGCTCCATTCGTCGATGTATCGTTTTCCTGTGGTCAGCAGCCACACATGGCGATAGATGCCCGAACCTGAGTACCAGCGACAGTTCTTCTGCTGCGAGTTATCCACTCGCACCTCCACTTCGTTCTCACCAACCTTCACATAGGGTGTGATATCCACAAAAAACGAGGAATAGCCGTAGGGATGACCGCCGGCCTTCTGTCCGTTCACATAGACCTCGGCATTCATATACACGCCCTCGAAATACAGGCGCATCTTTTTATCTCTCAACTCTAAACTCTCAACTCTAAACTGTTTCCGGTACCAGCCTTTGCCCGTTGGCAGATAGGCACCATCGTGACCGGCAGGCGCATCCTTGTCGAAGTCACACTCAATGCTCCAGTCGTGTGGCAGGTTGACCGTCCGCCACTTGGTGCTGTCCCCAGAGAATTGCCAGTCGGCATCGAATAATTGTTTGCGAGCTAAACCATGATTGGCACCAACGGCTGCATGAGCCATCAGTAACGCTGCGAAAAGAGCTACAATCTTTTTCATTTTTTTTATTTATTTCATTTCTCCGTTACTACTTCAATATCACTATATCCCATTCGATGGCCCTGTGCCAGGCGCAGACCCTCCACACGGATGATTTTCGCACGAGTGGGTTTGCAACGAACGGTTTGCCAAATGGGGTTATTGACGATGTTCGAGAACTCGCCTTCGCCCAGCGTTTCCCACGTATTCCAGTCGGTAGAGCCAGAGATGCGGTAGTGGGTGACAAGTCCTTCTCGGGAATCCTGTGGCGGCAGATAGCGGAATGCGGTAACGGTCGACTCGTCGTTCAGCGTCACAAACATCATCTTGTCTGCACCGAAGAAGATATAGTAATCCGAGGCGTGTTTCTCGCCGCTATCAGGAGTGTCCTTAGTGATTTCAGGTGCCAGATAGACTGACGTGCGCTTGATGACAGGATCGCATTTCGCATCGAGGACGGTGAAACGCAGTTTTGTGGCGTTGACCGTTGGGAAGCAGATGATGCGACGATGTCCGATGGTGGTAAGAGACCCACCCCCGTCCCCTCCCTGCATGGAGGGGTGTGAAGTGACTAACTCGTCATCCAGCGGTACCAACTTGCCATCCACTTCGGCTTCGAGCGAGAACTTCTTCACGCGCTGCCCGTAGCGGATGTCTTCCTCTACCACAAAGCGGTTGAAAGTTGTAGGTTTTCTGAATGTGATGAAGGTTTCTTTTCCTTGCTTCTTTATCTTGGCTTTCTTTGCTAAGTCGGTCTTGAATACCTCATCAATCATATTCTTGAAAGCAATACCTCTCAAGCTGTCCGTAGGATGGATACGTCCGTTGGGAGCAATGGGGAAATTGAGCAACAGACACGAGTTCCTGCCTACCGACTTATAATAAGTATCCATCAGTTTCGACAGACTCTTCACGTTCTCGTTCTCCGTCTCGTGGTAGAACCACCCCGGGCGGATGCTCGTATTTGTCTCACCAGGACACCACACATTACCGTTTTCCACCCCATAGTGCAACTGTTCGTAAGGCACGTCGCCCTTGTCGTTCAGCAAGCTCCAGTTGGTTTCGCCAATATTACCAGCCTCAGTGCCCACCCAGCGCAAGTCACCACGATCGCTGCCATCGTTCCAAATAAGGCACTTGGGTTGCAGTTCACGAATCATGCGGTAGGTCTCGGGCCACTCATAGTACGTCGTGCGGTCAATCTTGCGCACCTCGTTGGCACCGCCATACCACCCGTCGCCACCATTGGCTCCATCGAACCACACCTCGAACATCTCACCATAGTTGGTAAGCAGTTCACGCAGCTGGTTGCGGAAGTAGGTGACATATTCCGGACGACCGTAATCAGGATGGTTGCGGTCCCACGGCGACAAGTAGACGGCATATTCCAGGCCCTCTTCACGACAGGCCTCTGCCAGTTCGCGCACCACATCGCCCTGCCCGTTTTTCCAAGGTGAATTCTTCACCGAGTACTCCGTATATTTCGAAGGCCACATGCAGAAACCGCAATGGTGCTTGGCCGTGAAGATGATACCCTTCATACCCGCCTGCTTACAGACACGCGCCCACTGGCGACAGTCCAAATCAGAGGGATTAAACAACTTCGGGTCTTCGTTGCCATAGCCCCATTCCTGGTCGGTATACGTATTCAGCGAATAGTGAATAAACGCATACATCTCCATATCCTGCCATCGCAGCTGATTTTCTGACGGCACAGGGCCACAAGGCTTCTCATGCTGTGCAAAAAGCACCAGCGCCGTTATGCATAAGGTAATAGTTGAAATAAGTCGTTTCATAAAATGATAGTTGAAATTTTCCTGCAAAGTAACGAAAAATATTACAATTATCAAAATATTATCACGACATTTTATCAATTTTGTCCCATTACTACGACGGAATTCTTCACGATGCGCATCGAAAGTCTTCTGGTTCTTCTATATGTTACCTGTATAGCCATTTCACTGTCGATTTTTCTTTCCTTCTCAGAAACCACGGACAATGGTACGAATAAGTGAGCGAAAAACCAAATGTATTTAAGTTATAAAATAAAACCAAGTTTTCATTTTGTATTTCTCTCGTTTATTCGTACCTTTGCAGCAAATTCTTGCCAAACGACAAACGAAATATAATTGCAATAGAAACAAGATATATGAAAATGCTATTGACATGGGTGCTAGCCGTTACGGGAGTGATGGGATCATGGGCACAGGGCGTGCCGCAGATAACGAACGTGATAAACCGTCAGGCAATGTCGCTCAACGGCGACTGGCACTACATCGTGGATGTGCAGGAGGAAGGCTACTACGACTACCGCATGAATCCTACGCGCTGGGGATTCTTCCAGAATGCCAAGCCGCAGCAGCCTGAGGACCTGATAGAATATGACTTCGACGCTGCTCCGACAATGACGGTGCCTGGCGACTGGAATACGCAGGACGATCGGCTGTTCTTCTACGAGGGCACAGTATGGTTCCAGCGGTACTTTGACTACCAGCCTCAGGGCGACCGGCGGGCAATGCTTTACTTCGGCGCCGTCAACTACGACTGCCACGTGTATGTGAACGGCAAGAAGGCAGGACACCATGTGGGCGGTTTCACACCATTTAATTTCGACGTCACCGACCTGTTGCACGAGGGGCGGAATGTCGTTATCGTGAAGGTCGATAACAAACGTAGCGCATCGGCTGTGCCCACGCAGATCTTCGACTGGTGGAACTATGGCGGCATCACTCGCGACGTGCTGCTCGTCGACGTTTCACCCACCTATATCGAGGACTATTCACTGTCGTTAAAGAGGAAAGTGGAGAGTAGAAAGAGGAGAGAGATTAGTTTCTCTTTGCAACTGAACCGCAAGGAGGCTGGCCGCGAGGTGACGCTGAGCATTCCCGAACTGAAAATCAAGCAGAAGTTCGTAACCGATGCCAATGGTAGCATTAACTCTCAACTCTCAACACTCAACTCTAAACTTTCGCTTTGGTCTCCTGCGAATCCCAAGCTCTATCGGGTAGAACTGGAGATGGATGGCGAGACTATCGGTGACGAAATCGGTTTCCGCACCATCGAGACGCGCGGCAAACAGATACTGCTCAATGGCGAGCCGATATTCCTAAAGGGCATTAGCATGCACGAAGAGAAGCCTAATGGTGGCGGACGTGCCAACTCAGCAGACGATGCCCGCACACTGCTCACATGGGCCAAGGAGCTGGGTTGCAACTACGTGCGTCTGGCCCACTATCCGCATAATGAATATATGGTACGCGAAGCCGAAAGGATGGGTATCCTGGTATGGAGCGAGATTCCCTGCTATTGGACCATCGACTGGAAGAACGAGGCCACCTATGAGAATGCCCAGCAACAGTTGACCGACATGATTCGTCGCGACAAGAACCGTGCCAACGTCATCATTTGGTCGATTGCCAACGAGACGCCCCACTCCACCGAGCGCGACTTATTCTTAGGCCGTCTGGCCCGCTATGCCCGCACGCAGGACTCCACCCGCCTGATCTCGATGGCGATGGAAGTGACGGGAGCTTCGAACTATGTCAACCGCTTGCAGGATAATATGCACGAACTGGTCGACGTGGTCAGTTTCAATCAATACGTAGGCTGGTATCGCGACGTGAACGATGCCCCGAAGATGCGATGGGAGATTCCCTACGACAAGCCCGTCATCATCAGTGAGTTCGGCGGTGGTGCCAAGTATGGCCTGCACGGTGCCAAGAACCAGCGGTGGACCGAGGAGTTCCAGGAGAACCTTTATCGCGAGAACCTCGCCATGATAAACAAAATCCAGGGCCTGGCAGGTACCACGCCCTGGATTCTGAAGGACTTCCGTTCCCCCCGCCGCGTGCTCACCGGCATTCAGGACTACTATAACAGGAAGGGCGTCGTCAGCGACCGCGGCGAGCGCAAGAAAGCCTGGTATGTGCTGAAAGAGTGGTACGACGGGAAGTAGCAGAAGGATTTCTTATTCTACCTCGGGGGTGATGAGCTTGTACCCCTTGCCGTGGATGTTGATGATCTCGATCTGAGGATCGTCCTTCAGATGCTTGCGCAGCTTGGTGATGTAGACATCCATAGAGCGGGCATTGAAGTAGTTGTCGTCAATCCAGATGGTCTTCAGGGCGAAATCGCGCTGCAGAATCTCGTTGGCATGGCTGCACAGCAGGGCCAGCAGTTCGTTCTCCTTCGTAGTCAGCTTGGTCTGCTTCTCGCCAATGACGAGCAGCTGCTTCTGGGTGTCGAAGAGGAAGTTGCCGATGTGGTAAACGGAACTCTCGCGATTCTTCTTGCCACGAACGCGGCGCAGAATGGCCTCTACACGGAATACGAGCTCCTCCATGGAGAAGGGCTTGGTGATATAGTCGTCGGCACCAATCTTGAATCCCTCCAGGATGTCCTCCTTCAGCGTCTTGGCAGTGAGGAAGATGATGGGGATGTCGGGGTTGGCCTGACGAATTTCCTGTGCCAGCGTGAAACCGTCCTTCTTAGGCATCATCACATCGAGCACGCAGATGTCGAACTTTGTCTTGAGGAAAGCCTTGTAACCAGCTTCGCCATCGGGGCAGAGCTCTGCTACATAACCTTTGGCGGCCAAATACTCGCGTAACAGCATTCCGAGGTTCTCGTCGTCTTCACAAAGAAGAATTTTCAGTTTTTCGTCCATAATTTTCGTTTTTTTAGGGATTATTACTATACTCATTTATATCTTCATTTAATTAGTTTCTTCCAACACGGGCAGCATGATGGTAAACTTGGTACCCTTGCCTACTTCACTCTCGACCTTGATGCTGCCTTGATGCAGGTCGATGACTTTCTTGACGTACGCCAGTCCGAGACCAAAGCCCTTGACGTCGTGCTTGTTACCCGTGTGGACACGATAGAACTTGTCGAAGATCTTCCTGACGTTTTCCTTCTTGATGCCCATGCCGGTATCGCGGATAGACAGGCAGAGGTGTTTATGCTCGTCGTTCCAGGTGCGCAGGTAAATGTCGAGCGGCTCGTCGGGCTTGCGGTATTTCACCGCATTGTCCATCAGATTGGTAATGGCATTCTGGAAGTGCACCTCGTCGACATAGAGACCTGAATCCACAGCTTCTATCTCAGTATATATCTTTCCACCCGTATGTTCCACACGCAGGGAGAACGTCTGGGCAATCTGCTCGACCATTTCGTTCAGGTCCAGCTCTTTGCGCTTGAAGACCACGCTCTTCTTGTCGAACATCGACATCTGCAACACCTTTTCGACCAGGAAGCGCAGACGTTTCGACTCGTCGCCAATGACATTTCCCAGATGTTTGGTCATCTGCTCTGTCTTGGGCACACTATCGTCGTTCATCATCTGTGCAGCCAGCGAGATGGAGGCGATAGGCGTCTTCAACTCGTGGGTCATGTTGTTGATGAAGTCGTTCTTGATTTCCGTATAGCGCTTCTGACGGAAGATGACGAACAAGGTAAACAGGAACGTAATGAGCAACACTATCGTAAAGATGATGCTGGGAATCATGAAGCGCACGCTGGAGAAAATATAGCTGCTCATCTCAGGGAAATGCACCTTTACCAGCCCCATCTTCGACTGGGGGTCGTTGCGGAACAAATACTGAGTATAGGCATACTGCTCGCCCTCCTCGCTATAGTCGGGACAACGGTACACCTCGCGTCCGTCAGCGGTAGACACGGTGAAATGGTAGGGAATATTGATGCCGTTATTGGCCAGCTGCTCGCGGATGTCGTTGTCGAGCATGCGGAAATTGATGCGCTCGTTCAGAGGCTTGTCGCTGGCAGTATAGAGGATGTTATAGACCACCTCGTCGAGCAGGGCCTTCTGATAGACGTAGCGGTTGCGGACAATCTCCTGCATAGACTTGGCAGCGTCCACCAGCGAGTTCTTGTCCTTACGCATAATCATGGCCTTGGGAATCGACGACGGCTTCATCTCGAAGGTCTTCAACTGGAAAGACGAATACACCGTACCGTCGTCGGCAGCAACGGCAAACTGATGGGAATGCTTGATGGAACCCAACCCGTCGCTGAACACAGAGTCTTGCTTGAAAGCACGGCGCTCGGTTTCCTTGACGTCCTTTTCCAGATAGCGCGAGGTCTCGTTCACCTCCAGATTATGCGAGGCCTGATAGAGACTGCGATTCACACTCTCGTCGAACTGCTCTTTCTTCATCTTGACCATCTCCTCGACATAGGAGAACTGAAGGTAGAGCAGCGCCAGGAATGAGAATCCCATAATGACGGCTATAATCCAAATAGTAGACTTCTTCATGCTGCAAAGATACGACTTTTACAGACACGAAGAAGTCTTTTAGTTAATTATTTCCGTTAATTTTAACGATTTTAACGAAAACAAGTCTGTTTGGTTTTGTATGTTGAAGTTAAAAATGTATATTCACATCCATTCCAACCTGTATGGGATTCGCCTTTTGTGCAAAATAGCGGGTACCTCCGGCAGCACTGCTCTGAATGGCGAAGGTGTTGTATTTGGTGTCCGTCAGATTGCGTCCCCACAGCGAAACAACTACAGGTCCGAAGTCGTAGTCGGCATGGGCACCGAGGACAGCATAGAACTTCTGGGCGTAGGTGTTGGCCTCGTCCCACCAGGTCTTCCCCTGCCCTGCCACATTGGCGCCGATGGTGAACTTACCGATGTGGTAGTCGGCCACCGCGCTGAACATGTGCTGGGGTACGAAGGGCACGTAGTTGTCGGAGTAATCTTTAATGTAGATCTTATCCGCCGTATGATAGCCATCATCAGTCGGTGTCATATCGTCGATATACTCGTCGAACTTGGCGCTGGTGAATGAATAGGTCAGCGTCCAGTCGAGGGCATTGTCGAGGAAACGTCCACGCAGCGTCGTCTCCAAACCGCACGAGTGGCTCTTACCGGCATTGACCATGATGCGGCCATAGTTGCTGTTGGGCTCCATGATAGACAGCTGCTGGTTGCGAATCTGCATGTAGTAGAGCGCCAGGTCGAAGTGCATCTTGCTGTCGAAGAAGTTCAGGTGCGTTCCCACCTCATAGTTCCACGACTCCTCGGGCTTGTAGGCGATGGTCTCTTCGATGGCAGCATAGTCTTCAGCGCTGTGTTCCAATGTCTTGGTTTCGTTTTGCAGCGAACTGATGTCCTTGCCGTTAGCCATCAGGTCCGTCTGGAGAATGTCGGAGAACATCTGGATGTTATAGCCACCCGAGCGATAGCCCTTGGCCACAACGGCATAGATGTTTCCGAGGTTGTCGTCCAGCAGCCAGGTGAGGCCCACCTTCGGCAGGAACTGCGTGAAGCCCTTGTCGTGACTCTGCGCCAAAGGCGACAGGAGTCCGTTGGTGTATTCCATCGTGCGCGGTCCCATCTGGGCTGCATAGTGGAGCGTCATCAGCGCCTGCGTGTCGTAGTCAATTTTCACCTTGTCGTAGTTCAGACGGAAGCCCAGTGTCACCTTCAGACGATCGGCCAACAGGATGTTCGATTCATGGAAGAATCCGAGGTTCATCTGAGGGGTATGGAACTGCTCTGCCACTTCGAGCGTAGGAATTTCCCATATATTAAACATGGTACGCACGCGCTCGGGCATGTAATTTAATATGGTGGTAGCCAACGCTGAGCGCATGTCCTCGCCAAAATATACAGGGGCATCGGTGCGCAACCACTGATAGGATCCAAACAGCCCTGTCGCGTGCTGCCAGACACTCTTATCGTGCGAGCGTAGCACAAACTCCTGCGTCACAGCGTTCTGCTTCTGGCGCTGCTCCAATCGCAAGTAGTCAGGTGTCATATAATCCTGGTCCATCAGCATCTTGTCCTGCAGGAACTGATAGCTGGTGGTAGAAGTGAACAGGAATTTGTCCATCTCGTAGCTGATGTTCAGACCCGTGTTCAGCATATTGCGCTTGTAACCGTTCATGATGGTAGTGGCAGGGTCCTGTACCGTTTCGTCGGCCTTTGGTATATAGAGCGGATTATAATTCCCATTTGGCGTACCTAAATATGCAGGCACTTGCAAGTCGAGCGGATAAAACATCCCATATCCGAAGCCGTTCTGGCTTACCCACTGGTAGTCGGCGGTCCAGTCGAACTTCAGCTTCTTGTTAGGGGCAAACACCAGACGCACCCTGCCGCCAGCCTCCAGACTCTTGTCGTTCTTCTCGTCGAAGTTCTGGTTGTCGATAAAGCCCTTCAGTCCGCTGTAGAATCCGGCCACACTGAAGGCCAGTTTCTCGCTCGGACGGTGGTAGTGGGCCACCTCGACATTACGCCACAGACCTGTACCGATGCCCAGTCGCACGTCCGTTCCCTGATAGTTCATCGGGTTCTTCGAATAGATGCGCACAAGGCCTCCCTCAGTGTTCTGTCCGTAAAGCGTACCCTGCGGGCCACGCAGGATGTCCACACGGTCCAACATATAGAAATGGTTGTTGAATGCGGCCTTCGACATCAAGGGGATATTGTCGTAATACACACCTACAGCAGGGTTGTTAATACGTGAGCCAATACCGCGTACATACATCGACGAAGTAAGGCGTGAACCATACGCTGGCATCACAAAAGATGGAACGTAATGAGATAACTGACTGAGTTCATGGATATTAAGCTGCTGAAGTTGCTCGTTGTTATACACAGAACTGCTCAGAGGTTGGAGTCGCAGGCGTACCTGTTCCTTAGGCTGAGCCACCACAACGACCTCGTCCAAATCCACTACACGCGAGGTGTCATTCACCTGTTCATACACATCAGCTGCCATACTGTTCAGGCTTACTGACAGGGCAGCGATCAAGAGGAATTTCTTTTTCATTATTGTCTTCATCATAATTTCTGAGTGCAAAGGTACAAGTTTTCGTTTCAATACACAATCCACATTTATGAGGATTTATATCTGAAAAACGATAAATGGCCAATTTATTAAGATAAATCAATTTTTCAATCGATTACGCACATATTTATTAACTTTTTATGGAGAAAATGAAATTGTGTGGGGACACAGTACTTTTTTTTTAATTTTGTTGATAAAAAGTTTGTGAGTTAATAAAAAAGTTCGTAAATTTGCAGCTGTTATCCTGAAAACAATCTTTTTACCTTAAAAGGACTAATACCTATTGAAGATATAGAGCGGTTGCCTGTGAGGGTCACCGCTTTATTATTTTCCCCTGCCCCAAAAGTTAAATTATACTAAATCTTACTATAAAGTTCAAAGTTCAAAGTTCAAAGTTCAAAAAAATTAGTACCTTTGCGCCCGATTTAGTCCGTGGTGGCTCAATAAAGCTGTTGCACGAGGCGACACGCCATGCGGAAAAACCCGTTAAACAATTAAAAAACAACAATGTACGCAATTGTAGAAATCAACGGTCAGCAGTTCAAGGCAGAGCAGGGAAAGAAGCTCTTCATCAACCACATGAAGGATGTGGAAGCCGGTAAAACTGTTGAATTCGACAAGGTACTGCTTGTCGACAATGAAGGAACAGTACAGGTAGGCGCACCCACCGTAGACGGTGCAAAGGTAGTATGTGAAGTGGTTAATCCACTGGTAAAGGGTGAGAAGGTCATCGTTTTCAAGATGAAGCGTCGCAAGGACTCTCGTAAGCGTAACGGTCACCGTCAGCAGTACACCCAGGTAGAAGTTAAATCAGTAATCGCTTAAAGGAGGACACATTATGGCACACAAAAAAGGTGTAGGTAGTTCTAAGAACGGACGCGAGTCAGCTGCTCAGCGACTTGGCGTGAAGATTTTCGGTGGTCAGAAAGTTGTTGCTGGTAACATCATCGTACGCCAGCGTGGCTCTAAGCACAACGCAGGCAACAACGTGGCTATGGGTAAAGACGATACTCTGTATGCTCTCTGCGATGGAACTGTTCAGTTCCACAAGGGTAAGCGCGACAAGAGCGTAGTTTCTGTAATTCCTGAAGCATAAGGCCGCAGAACACAAAAAACAAAAAATTTATTCCAAACAAACAATAAAGGGAGTTCCATTCGGACTCCCTTTACTATTTCAATCAGTTTAATCACTTTATATCAATTCAGCCCGAAAAGGGTGCGGAGACCGCCATCAACGCCCGAGAAGCCCATGAAGGCCAGGCTGAGTAGGCCTGCAGAAAGCATGACGATGGCCATACCAGACATACCCTTGGGAATCTTAACCAACTCCAGTTGTTCGCGCATACCAGCAAAAACGGTCAGTGCCAATCCAAAACCAATAGCGGTGGAGAAGGCATAGACAACGCTCTGCAGGAGGTCGAAGTCCTTCTGAATGACCAGAATGGCCACACCCAGCACAGCACAGTTGGTTGTAATCAATGGCAAGAAGATGCCCAGAGCCTGATAGAGTGCTGGCGAGACCTTCTTGAGGATGATCTCAACCATCTGCACCAGTGATGCAATGACCAGAATGAAAGCGATGGTCTGCAGATATTGCAAGCCAAAGGCATCGAGCACGAACTTCTGCACCAGCCAGGTCACGATGGTGGCCAAGGTGAGCACGAAGGCTACAGCTGCCGACATGCCCAGCGATGTGTCGACCTTCTTGGAAACACCGAGAAAGGGACAGATGCCAAGGAACTGCGACAGGATGATATTGTTGACGAATATCGCGCTAATAAAAATCAATATATATTCCATAGTTGTCGTTATTTCGTTATTACGTTATATCGTTACTACGACATTTTAGTTGCTGCGCAACTTGTTCACAATTGCAATCAGGAATCCCAGCATGATGAAAGCTCCCGGAGGCAGCACAAAGAGCAGGATGTTGTAAGTCTCAGGCAGCAGGGTCAGTCCGAAGATAGAACCTGAACCCAGCAATTCACGACAGATGCCCAGCAGCGTGAGTCCCAGTGTAAAACCAAGACCAATACCAATGCCGTCGAAAAGCGATGCCACGGGTGAGTTCTTGGCAGCAAAAGCTTCAGCACGTCCCAGGATGATGCAGTTCACCACAATCAGCGGAATAAACAGTCCGAGAGCAGCGTCAATATCGGGCAGGAAGGCCTTAATGACCAGTTGCAGGATGGTGACGAATGCTGCAATAACGACGATGAATACAGGAATACGTACCTTGTCGGGCGTAATGCTCTTGAGGCACGAAATCACAAAGTTGGTGCAGATGAGCACAGCCATCGTGGCCAGTCCCATCGACATACCGTTCATGGCAGAAGTGGTTGTGGCCAGCGTGGGACACATACCCAGCATCAGGACGAACGTGGGGTTCTCCTTGACGATGCCATTCTTAATGATATTGATATAGTTCATAATTAATCCTCCTCTTTTTCTTGTTTCGTGGCACCCGTCTCTGCATCGGCAGCTGGAGTGACCTTATAAGCATTATACGCATTGTTCACAGCTTTCAGGAAGGCACGTGAGGTGATGGTTGAAGCGGTGATGGCGTCAACCTGTCCACCGTCCTTTGATACGGTCAGAGGCTCCTTGGGATCTTTTCCGATGATATCGCCCTTCTCGCCCTTCTGGAACCACTTGTCGGCCTTAGCACCCAAACCCGGGGTCTCGGCATGTTCCAAAAGTGTGTAGCCCAGAATCTTGCCTTCAGGGTCGAAGCCCACCAGCACCCTCAGGTCACCGCCAAAGCCCATTGTGGTGGACTCTACGGCAGCACCGAGGTCATTTCCGTCCTTATCCTTAGCCTGGTAGATAAGATAGGTCAGTTCCTTGCCGTCAACGTTCTGCTTAACCTCTATGGGTTCGGCAACGCTCAGCTCGTTGCACACCATAACGGTCTTGATACCGTTGTCGAGTGCCAGTTTCTTCTGCTCGGCAATAGGACCTTCTGTCAGGTGGTTCACATAAGCCAGGATACCACCCATCACGACTGCTACTCCAGTGAGTACCAGCAACATATTCAGTAATGATGATTCTAATTTCTTCATAGCCGGTCCTCCTTAGTTCTTAGCAGGCACTTCACCGAAGCGCTTGGGTTTCACGTATGTATTAATAAGAGGTGTAAAGGCGTTCATGATAAGGATAGCGAACGACATACCCTCAGGATAAGCACCCCAGTTACGGATGACGACTGTCAGCACACCAATGGCGACACCATAGATCAACTGTCCTTTGGCTGTCATTGGCGAGGTAACATAGTCGGTAGCCATGAAGATAGCTCCCAGCATCAGACCACCCGAGAAGATAACGCTGACGGGATCAGCATAAGCAGGATTAGCCAAATGCATGATGGCAGCCAGAATGAAGACGGTACCAATGATGGATACGGGGATGTGCCATGTAATAATCTTCTTCCACAGCATATAAGCCAGACCCAGCAGTAGGGCGAGACCACAGATTTCGCCCAGTGCACCAGCTCCGGCGGGATGATTACCAATGAGGAGGTCAAGCGACGAGGGCAGCTGGTCGAGAATGCTGGCATCTCCCGTCTTGATGGCATCCTTCATGATTGCCAAGGGGGTGGCACCTGTCTCAGCATCGAGATAGCTGGTCAGTTGTCCTGCGACAGGCCATGTGGTCATCTGAGCAGGAAAGGCCACTAACAGTGCTGCACGACCTACGAGTGCAGGATTGAAGAGGTTGTTGCCCAGACCTCCGAACGTCATCTTGGCAACACCAATGGCAAACAGTGCACCAATGATGATAATCCAGATGGGGAGGTTGGACGGCATGTTGAAACCAAGCAGCAGACCAGTGAGGATGGCAGAGCCGTCGCAAACAGTGGTACGCTCGTTCTTAAGCATAAATTTATTGATAGCCCACTCGAAGAAGACGCAGGCCACAACACTCGTAGCACAGACTATGGCCGAACCGAGGCCAAAGAAATAGAACGACACCAGCAGGGCAGGCAACAGGGCGATGATGACGCCATACATGTTGCGCTCCACAGTATCGGTGCCGTGTGCATGAGGTGAAAGTGATACAATTAACTTACTCATATTGAGAATTTTCTATTTTACAATTTACGATTTACGATTTATTTCTCAATTTTCTGATTTTACTATTTCTTGGCTGCTGCTGCACGCGCACGAATGATTCCCATGACAGTCGACTTAGCCTGACGGATGTTGTCGAGCAGCGGACGGTGGGCAGGACAAGTGAACTGGCATGAGCCACACTCGATACAACTGACAACCTCTTCTTTCTCGGCACGTTCCCAATTTTGTACAGCAGCCAGCTTAGCCAACAGATAGGGCTCCAAGCCCATCGGACATGCCGATACACACTTGGCACAGCGGATACAGGGGTTAGGCTCCTTACGGAAAGCCTCCTCACCAGAGATGATAGTCACCGAGTTGGTTCCTTTACAGATAGGTACTTCGGTAGATGTCAAAGCTTTACCCATCATCGGACCACCAGCCAACAGCTTGTTGTCGCCCTCGGGCATACCGCCACAAGCATCAATTAAGTCCTTCATCGGCGTACCCATACGGACTAGGAAATTGCCTGGATTCTTCACCTGCTTGCCAGTTACGGTGGTGTAGCGCTCGAACAGAGGCTTGTGCTTCATCACAGCCTCATAGACAGCGAAGGCTGTACCTACGTTCTGCACGATGGCACCAACATTCACAGGAATGGCAGGAGGAGCAGGCACCTGACGACGAATAACAGCATCGACCAACTGCTTTTCACCACCCTGCGGATAGCGCTGCTTCAAGGGTACAACCTCAACGCTGTATTCGGTTCCCCCGAATACCTCGGCGCATTTCTTCGTAAGCAGTTCGATGGCAGGCATCTTGTTGGTCTCGATACCAATGTAGCCTTTGTTTACCTTGGCGCCCTTCATCAGCAGTTCCAAGCCAACCAAAATCTGATCGGCCTTCTCCATCATCAGACGGAAGTCGGCTGTGATGTAAGGCTCGCACTCTACGGCATTGATGATGACGCACTCAGCCTTTGCTGTAGGCGGTGGACAAAGTTTGATAAAGGTGGGGAAACAGGCTCCGCCCATACCCACGACGCCAGCCTCTTTGATTCGGTTGACAATCTCTTCAGGTGTGAGTTCAGGATGGTCTTTCACCAGTTCCAACTTGTCGGAGCGGTCGATGGTCTCTTCCCACTCGTCGCCTTCTACATTAATAATAATAACGGGCTTGCGATAGCCGGTAGCATCGACAGCAGTATCAATCTTGAACACGGTACCGCTGACACTGGAATAAATAGGAGCCGACACAAAACCGCCAGCCTCGGCAATCATTGTACCCACCTTCACTTTGTCGCCTTTCTGGACAACGGGTTTGGCAGGAGCACCAATGTGCTGGCCCAACGGGAAGATGACCTGTTTAGGCAATGCTGCCACCTGAGTGACAGCCTCGTGAGTCAGCTTATTCTCTTCGGGGTGGACACCACCAATACGGAATGTTCTTACGTTCATGCTTGTTCCTCCTTCTTTACTTCTGGTTCAACATTAGCAGGTTTCTCTTCAGCCTTAGGAGCAGGAGCAACCTTGGGGGCCTCCTCCTTGGGTTTGGGCTGAGGAGCAGGTGTTGGGAAGTTGACGTCATGGATGGCCTTCGTAGGACATACTACAACGCACTTACGGCAGATGCGGCATTTCTCGTGGTCAATGTAGCAGACATTGTTCTCAATCTTGATGGCATCGAACTTACACTCCTTCTCGCACTTGCCACAACCGATACAGGCAGCCTTACAAGCCTTCATGGCCACAGGACCCTTGTCTTTGTTGACACACGATACGAACACTCTCCTACCCTTCGGTCCCTTCTTACGAAGCTCAATGATGTTGCGAGGACAAGCCTTGACACAGGCACCGCAAGCCACACACTTCTCTTCGTCAACCTCGGGAAGACCAGTTTCAGGATTCATGTGGATGGCATCGAACTGGCAAGCGGCCACACAGTCGCCACAACCCAGACAGCCAAAGCCACAAGCCGTCTCGCCAGCACCACATGAGTTCATGGCTGCACAAGTGCGCAAACCACTGTACTCTGCAATTTTCGGGCGCAAGGCACATGTTCCATTACAACGCACAACGGCAATCTTCGGCTCACCGTTGGCAATGGCCATACCCAGCAGGTCGGCCACTTTTCCCATCACTTCTTGTCCGCCCACAGGACACATCAGTCCTTCGAGGCTTCCTGCATCAGCACCTTTGACCAGTGCATCAGCCAAGCCGCCACAGCCTGCAAAGCCACATCCGCCACAGTTTGCACCAGGCAGTTGCTCTGTAACCTGAGCAATACGCGGGTCTTCGTAGACATAGAACTTCTTGGAGCAGACGTACAGCACCAGAGCGGCAATCAGTCCGATAGCACCCAGCACTAATACTGCAATCAAAATGAAATTCATAAAGTTACTTGTTTTTGTTTATTTGTTTTAGTTTGTTATGATGTCACGATCTGGAAATTGAGTTCGTCGCGCATTCGGTTACGCAACAGCCACAGCACAAAATAATAAGGAACGAGTGCAGTCAGTGCACATAATGCTGCAAGGCCCTCGTTAGATGTCGCAATCAGTACAATTATCAATACCGCCACCAACAAGACAAGAGGAAGACCGAACCCCCATAACAATGCCTTTGCAGCAACAACACCAGAAGTAATTACCGTTACCTGTTGGCCCACCTGCAAATTTCTGGTAGCAGTTTTGCCAAACACATCGATAAGCTTTTCTTTTGACTCGGCAGCACTACAATAGCCCGCCACTTTACAAGCAGCACAGGCTGAAGTCTGAACAATGCGTACTTGTACCTTGTCAGGCTCTATGCGTTCTATAACCCCCGAATGACTTATCTTAGTACTCATTAGTTTGCAATCTCGAGTTTGCAGAATTATTTTTGCAAAGGTACGATAAAAATATGAATTAAACATGTATTTATTTAAGTTTTTTCGAAAAAAAGTCGTAATCGTTTGCAATTATCTGATTTTTTTCATACTTTTGCGTCGTTAAAGGCAAAAACAGATGAAAGCAAACGAACAGACACTACAAGAAGTGGAACGTGCCATCCGTAAGATAGTCGACAAATTCCCTACAACGGAAGAGGCCAGCATATTGACGGACATCCACTTGAGAGTTAACCAGGAAACAGGTGAACTGGTGGCATTCGACGATGACGACAACGAAGTTAACCGTTGCATTGTAGAACAATGGATTGAAAATAAGGATGACACCTTCTATGGCGATGTCGCCAGCACATTGCGCATGGTGCTAAACAAGCACAAAGAGCAGATAGAGGCCATGTCGATTCTGAAACCTTATTCCTTTGTCCTTGAAGATGAAGACCACGAGAGTCTCGAAGAACTCTATGTCGTTGACGACGATACCGTCATTATCGACGAGGAATTGATGAAAGGTCTGGATAAAGACCTTACCGACTTCATGAATAAATTGTTCGCTGAATAACTATCTCAATCTGAGGGCTTCACCTACATGAATCTGATAATATGGTGGCAAGTCATTCAACTTATACAGTTTCTTTAACTTGATGCCGTAACGCTGTGAAATAGAATACATTGACTCTCCACTTTTGACATAGTGCAAACGGCCCTTATAGTCCTTCGGGGCTTTGTTCTGTTTCTTTTTCAGCCATACGATTTCCCCCTCCTCCAGCACGTCGTTCTTGTCACGCTCATTATACTTGGCAAGCTTGCGATAAGAAATATCCACTTCCTTGGCTAGACTTCGGAACGTATCACCACGACGGGCTATCAGATAGTAGTTTTTGTTAAAGGCATAGATTCGACGGCTGTCACCTTCCTTTACCTGTTGAGCCTGGAACTTGTCATATCCCTTTGCTTTATCATATTGATATAACTTGTAAAGCTGAATGATTTCTATCAGTTTTGTTGCATAGGTCGGACTGGTTGCATAACCACATGCCTTCAATCCCTTAGCCCATCCTTGATAGTCAGTCAACTTTAACTGGAAAAGACTGCTATAACGCCGGCTGGTGGTCAGGAAGACGGAATGATCATGATAACTCTCATAAGCATTGTCGTAGGCTCGGAAACACTCGTTGCGCTCATCATCATCGTGATATGCCTTACGACCTGTCCAACCGTTACATTTGATACCGAAATGATTGTTTGCCTTTGTGGCAAGTTCACTCTTCCCCGCAGCAGATTCCAATACCCCCTGTGCCAGCGTGATGCTCGCTGGTATACGGTATTTCAACATCTGCTCTATGGCTACATCTTTATACTGATCGAAATAATCCTGATAGCGCTGATTCCACTTCATGGTCTGAGAAATGACCATCTGGGACGCTACAAACATGCATAAAATAGAAAATATTATCCGTTTCATGAATAAAAACCTGAATTATTTTGCAAAAGTAGAGAAAAATAATTAAATTTGCAACAAAAATCGGAAGATTATGAAGGAATTAGAGATTAGACCCAAAATTTGGGAGGCCCAAATGGATGAATTGACAGCGGAAGAACGCTCGTTGATAGAACAAGCCATAGAAGGAACAAATCGTTCGTATTCACCCTATTCCCATTTCCGTGTGGGAGCAGCTCTAAAACTTCAGAATGGGGTAACAATCATTGGCTGCAATCAGGAAAATGCTGCTTTTCCCTCAGGCATCTGTGCAGAACGTTCTGCATTGTTTGCTGCCGGTGCACAATATCCCGAACAACCTGTTGTCATGTTGGCTATTGCTGCACGAAATGAAGAGGGAGCATTCACTGAGCATCCCGTCAGTCCTTGTGGTCCATGCCGTCAAGTGCTCATTGAGACTGAGACCCGATTCCAACATCCCGTACGCATCCTGCTCTACGGACAGCGCTGTGTATATGTAGTGGATAACATCAAACAGTTAATGCCCTTGTCGTTCACAGAATTCTAAACAAGTAACTTTATAATAATACAGTATTAAAAATGGTAAAGATTTCCAAAGAAGCCGCCCTTGAATATCATGAGGCGGGGCGTCCTGGTAAAATTGAAGTAAAACCTACCAAAGCGTATCGTACACAAACCGACCTGTCGCTGGCATACTCTCCTGGTGTAGCCTATCCCTGTCTGGAAATTCAGGAGAATCCCGACGATGCTTATAAATATACCGATAAGGGCAATCTGGTTGCTGTGATCTCAAATGGTACGGCAGTACTCGGCTTGGGCGACATTGGCGCCATGAGCGGTAAGCCCGTGATGGAAGGTAAAGGATTGCTTTTTAAGATTTATGGCGGTATCGACGTCTTCGACATCGAGGTCAACGAGAAAGACCCCGAGAAGTTCTGCGAAGCAGTGGAGAAGATTGCACCTACATTTGGCGGTATCAATCTGGAAGACATCAAGGCGCCCGAGTGTTTCTACATCGAAGAGCGTCTGAAGAAGAGCCTCGACATTCCCGTGATGCACGACGATCAGCACGGCACGGCTATCATTTCTGCCGCAGGACTGAAAAATGCCCTCGAAGTCAATGGCAAGGACATCACGAAAGTGAAGATTGTTGTCAATGGTGCTGGTGCTGCTGCTATTTCTTGTACCAAGCTCTATATGGCTATTGGTGCCCAGAAGGAAAACATCGTCATGCTCGACTCCAAGGGCGTCATCAGTGTCGACCGTCAGGATTTGAACGAGCAGAAGCGTTTCTTTGCTACCCAGCGCACAGACATTCACACGTTGGAAGAGGCTGTCAATGGAGCCGACGTCTTTGTAGGTCTTTCTAAAGGCAATGTCCTTACGCAAGACATGGTGAAGACGATGGCTAAGGACCCCGTCATCTTTGCCCTTGCCAATCCTGTTCCTGAGATATCCTATGAGGATGCGATGGAGGCACGCCCTGACACACTGATGTCAACAGGACGCACGGACTATCCTAATCAGATTAATAATGTAATAGGTTTCCCATACATTTTCCGCGGTGCCCTCGACGTTCATGCCACAGCCATCAACGAGGAAATGAAACTGGCAGCCGTTCATGCAATAGCTGATCTGGCCAAACAGCCTGTCCCCGATATCGTGAACGACGTCTATAAGGTTAACAACCTTACTTTCGGTCGTGACTATTTCATACCGAAGCCCGTTGATCCACGACTCATTACCGAGGTGAGTGCTGCTGTAGCCAAAGCAGCCATCGAGAGCGGTGTGGCACGCAAGACCATTGAAGACTGGGACGAATACAAGCGCTCACTCTCCGTATTACTTGGACAAGAGACGAAACTCACCCAGCAGCTATACGCCACCGCCTCTTCTCATCCACAGCGTGTGGTATTCGCCGAGGCCGTTCACCCCACCATGCTGAAAGCCGCCGTACAGGCAAAGGCAGAAGGGATATGCTATCCCATCCTGCTTGGCAACGACGAAGTCATTACTAAGCTGGCCAAGAAATTAGATTTGAACATTGACGGTATCGAGATAGTCAACCTGCGTCATCCCTCTGAGCAGGAACGTCGCGAACGCTACGCCCGCATCCTGACAGAGAAGCGCCAACGTGAGGGCTACACCTTCCAGGAGGCTAACGACAAGATGTTCGAGCGCAACTATTTCGGAATGATGATGGTTGAGACGGGTGAGGCAGATGCTTACCTGACTGGTCTTTACACCAAATATTCGAACACCATCAAAGTCGTAAAGGAAGTCATTGGCATCAGACCTCAGTACAAGCATTTTGCCGCTATGCATATCATCAACTCTGCCCGCGGTATTCTATACATTGCAGACACGCTGGTCAACGAAGATCCCGACACAGAAGCACTCATCGATATTGCCAAGCTTGCCAGCAAGAGCGTGAGGTTCTTCAACGATAAACCTGTCGTAGGTATGGTCAGCCACTCGAACTTCGGAAGCAGTCAGAGTAATGGTGCCTTGAAGGTTAAACATGCAACTGAGTATATGCAGGAACACTATCCTGATTTACCCATTGATGGTGAATTGCAGCTTGGATTTGCACTTGACGACGAGCTACGCGACGAACAGTATCCGTTTACCCGACTGAAGGGAAAGAAAGTCAACACGCTCGTTTTCCCCAACCTCACCTCTGCCCGTTCATCCTACAAGATGTTGCAGATGCTTGGAGCCGACGCAGAAATCATCGGTCCGATTCAAATGGGACTCAACAAACCCATCCACTTCGTTGACTTTGGAGCATCCGTCAGAGATGTGGTCAACATTGTGGCTGTAGCAACCATTGATGCTTACGTGGATAAATTGAAGAAAAAAATTACAGCGGTCAAAGAACAGTAGAAATCGCTGATTAATATTTTTTAAGAAAAAAATCGGCCCGTCGGAGTACCACGAGCCGTTTTTTTTCGTAACTTTGCACCGCTTTTGCAAAGCATTTATACGACACACGTCTGATTATCAGATAGTTAAGACGATTTAAGAAAGTTATTTCAAGATGAGACAATTAAAGATTCAGAAAAGTATTACGAATCGTTCGAGTGAAGCACTGGATAAATATCTGGTGGAAATTGGTCGTGCACCTCTGATCAGTATCGATGAAGAAATCGAGCTGGCTCAGAAGATTCGCAAAGGAGGTCCTGAGGGCGAGCGAGCCAAGGACAAACTGGTTACGGCAAACCTTCGATTCGTAGTATCTGTCGCTAAGCAGTATCAGCATCAGGGACTGACGCTGACTGACTTGATCGACGAGGGTAACATTGGCCTGATTAAGGCTGCACAGAAGTTCGATGAGACTCGAGGCTTCAAATTCATTTCCTATGCTGTATGGTGGATTCGTCAGAGCATTCTGCAGGCTATTGCCGAGCAGAGCCGTATTGTTCGTCTGCCACTCAACCAGGTAGGTTCACTCAGCAAGATTAATCATGAGATTAATAAGTTCGAACAAGAAAACCAGCGTCATCCGTCCATTTCGGAGTTGAGTGATGCCACGAGTCTTGACGAGGAGAAGATTTCACAATCCATGATGGCTGACGGGCACCATGTGTCTATCGACGCTCCTTTCCAGGACGGCGAGGACAACTGCATGCTCGACGTGATGGCATCTGGTGACGATTCCCGCACTGACCGCCAAGTAGATCACGAGTCAATGGCACTCGAGTTGAACAACGTACTTCAGAAAGTATTGAAAGAGCGCGAGATTACCATTATCCGCGAGTGCTTCGGCATTGGCTGTCACGAGAAGGGCCTTGAAGAGATTGGCGACCAGCTCGGACTGACCCGCGAACGCGTCCGTCAGATTCGCGAAAAGAGCATTGCCAAGCTCCGCGACTCAGGCAATGCACGCATATTAATGAAATATTTAGGCTAAAAGTTTTGTGACTCCAAAATTTTTTCGTACTTTTGGGGTCGTGAATCTGAAGCTACGCATAACAACCATAATGCTGGGCATGATGACTCTCATGCCCAGTATTTGTTTTGCCGACAGGAATGTCGACTCGCTGGTACTGAACCGTGTTTGGAGCTACAGGCGAAACTATACTGTTCCGGCCAAGGGCACAGAACAGAATGTCTATATGCGTTACACTTTTGGCATGGACCGTCGTAATGCCCTGTTATTTCTGGTTCCTACCATGTATGTCGTTGCCGATGGCGACCGCCATTTTGTCGGAGAATCATACTGTAGGCTCTCATTCCGCGATGCTGACGAGTACGATGTAAAGAGACAGGTAGTATGGGGCACTATTCCCCGTCAGCGCACCGCTATGCCTGCTATGCTGGAATTCAGCACGCCTGATTTCTATGACGACACACTCTATCCAGGACACGTTTTGTCACCATTTTTTAAAGGGAACCACTTCCTTTACCGTTATAAAGTCAGGGAAGTGGAGGGAAATATGGCTGTCATCCGTTTTGCCCCCCGAAAGAAAAACACCCAGTTGGTAAAAGGCTTTGCAACCGTCGACGCCTTAACGGGCAGGTTGCAGTCTATCGATTTTGAAGGCGAATACGACATGATTTCCTTTAAGGTCTCGGCTGAGATGAACCAAGACGACGCCCATTCCAGACTCCCCAAGCGATGTACGACCGATGCGTTGTTCAACTTTCTGGGCAATCGTGTAACAGCCAGTTTTACAACAGTTTACGACTGTCCTCGAACCCTCCCCGACTCTCTCAGAAACGTCAAGGACCGGGAGTTAATGGAGGAGCTGCGCCCCATTCCCTTAAACCAACGAGAGCAGGAAATCTATGCGCACTATGACAGTATCCAGAACGCCCATCGGGATACTGTTACCGTTGATACTGTACAACAACATAAAAACACTTTCGGCGACTGGATTAAGAAAGTCGGCTGGGACATTATTGGCGACAACCTCATCAACGGCAATGGCACTGAGGTTGGTGCTGTGTCCATGCGTTTTTCACCTTTGTTCAATCCTCTCTATTTGGGATACAGTCAGAGCCGCGGTATCAGCTACAAACTGAAACTCGGTTTCCGATACAGTTGGAATACGCACCGCTATCTGACACTGAATCCACAATTCGGTTACAACTTCAAGCTCAATCAGATATTCTATACCGTTCCTCTGCGAATGACCTATAACCCCAAACGCAACGGCTATGCAGAAATAAAATGGGCAAACGGCAACCATACGTCGAACATTTTTCTGGCTGAAGACTTCAGACGCAGGGCAAAAGACAGCATCAGCATGCCCGACTTCAAGGATATGTATATTCAGGCTGTCAACAACGTGGAGGCTTTCGACTGGCTTGAAATCATGGCCGGACTGGTGTACCACCGCCGTGTGTCATTGAATCCGCAACTCATGGAGGACGTGGGGATGGCTAGTGAATTCCGAAGCTTCGGTCCCTTATTGACACTCAGGCTCACTCCCTGGCGCGATGGTCCTGTTCTGACTGCCAACTTCGAGCTAGGATTCAAAAAATTATTCAAGTCTAATCTTGACTATCGACGGTGGGAGTTCGACGCATCCTATATGAAACGGCTCCCTAGCCTGCGTATTCTCAACATGCGGGCAGGAACGGGATTCTATACGAGGCGTAATACCAGGTATTTCGTAGACTTTGCCAACTTCCGCGACAACAATCTTCCATCAGGCTGGGAAGACGACTGGGCCGGACAGTTCCAATTGCTGAACAATATGTGGTACAACCAATCCAACTACTATGTACGCGGCCACATGTCGTACGATAGTCCGATGCTGCTGCTTTCTTACCTGCCGTTGGTGGGAAGATACCTTGAGGTGGAGCGAATCTATGTCAGTGCGTTGTCCATTGCACACACCAGACCATACATGGAATTGGGCTATGGTTTTACAAACCGTTATTTCTCTGCAGCCGTCTTTACCAACCTTCTTGGCGGTAAGATTCAGGAATTCGGATGTCAGTTTACCGTTGAATTGTTCAGGCGATGGTAATGAAACCCTTAAAACAAATAAAAGTACATGAAGGCATTAACCGTATATAAGGCCAGTGCAGGCAGCGGCAAGACGTTCACGCTGGCCACAGAATACATCAAGCTGCTGGTCATGAACCCGATGAGCTACCGCACCATTCTTGCCGTCACCTTTACCAATAAGGCGACAGAGGAAATGAAGATGCGCATCCTCAGCCAGCTGTATGGCATCTGGAAACAGTTGCCAGACTCTTCCGACTATATGGAGCATATCGTCAAGTCGACGGGCTTTTCTGAATCACAGATCAGCCGTCAGGCTGGCGAGGCACTCCATCAGTTGCTTCACAACTACAGCTACTTCCGCGTCGAGACCATCGACACCTTCTTCCAAAGTGTGCTTCGCAATCTGGCCCGCGAGCTGGACCTGACAGCCAATCTGCGCATCGGACTGAATGACAATCAAGTGGAAGAGCAGGCCGTCGACCAACTCATCGACTCGCTCACGCATACCGATGTCCTGTTGCAATGGATCCTGAAATACATCATGGAAACCATCAGCGACAATCATTCCTGGAACATCATCGGACAAGTGAAACAGTTCGGACGCACCATTTTCCGCGACTACTACAAGGAGAAAAGTGGCGAGCTGAACAAGGTGATTACCCAGAAGGACTTTCTGCCCAACTACATGAGCCAGTTGCGCCAGATTCGCTCGGACGCCCTGCAACACATGAAGGAAATCGGCGACCACTTCTTCGACGTGCTTGCTTCCGAGGGACTTTCAGAAACCGATCTCAGCTATGGCAAGACTGGCGTTGCCTCCTTCTTCCGTAAGCTCCAGAACGGCCAATTCGACGAGGGCATCATTGGTTCACGCGTTATCGACTGCAAGGACGATGCCTCCAAGTGGTGTCCGAAGAAAAGCAGTCGCGCAGAATTCATACAATCCCTGGCAGACTCCACGCTGATGCCCATCTTGGAGCAGGCGATTGCCGAACAGCCCCTTCAGTGGAAGCTCTACAAATCGTCCGACCTCACCCTGCGCCATCTGAACCAGCTCCGTCTACTGGACAGCATTGAACAGAAAGTTCGCATGATGAACGACGAGGCCAACCGATTCCTGCTTAGCGATACCCAGCAGTTGCTCCACTCACTGATCAAAGACAGCGACTCACCGTTCATCTTCGAGAAAATCGGTACGCGCCTGGAGCACATCATGATCGACGAGTTCCAGGACACGTCGACCGTCCAGTGGCAGAACTTCAAGGTATTGCTGCAAGAGTGTATGAGTCATGTCGATACCGAGAATCTCATTGTTGGCGATGTCAAGCAAAGCATCTACCGCTGGCGTTCCGGTGACTGGCGCCTCTTGAATGCCATCGACCAGGAATTCCCTCGTGCTAAGGACGTGATGGACATCCTCCCGCTGGACACAAACTACCGCTCCGAGCGTCACATCATAGAATTCAACAACGCCTTCTTCACCGAGGCAGCCAAGCAGGAATACGACGCACAGCGCGAAGACTATCCTTCTGGCGCAGAACAGCTCAAGCACGCCTATGAAGACGTCACCCAGAAAATTCCCAAGAAACGCGATCCGAAAGGACTGGTCGATATCCGCCTCCTGCCCTCCAAGGACTATATGGAGGAGACCTTGCGCCAGCTGACCGACACCATCGCCATGCTTCTCGATCAAGGGGTAAAGCCACAGCAGATTGCCATTCTGGTACGAACCAACAAAAACATTCCTGCCATTGCCGACTACGTCAGCTCGCAGATTCCCGCTATTCGCATTGTCAGCGATGAGGCCTTCCGCCTCGACGCATCGGTCAGCGTCAGTCTCATCGTCAACGCCTTTCACCTGCTCACCCACCATGACGACTCACTGGCCAAGGCGACGCTGGCCAAGCTCTATCAGCGCGGCGTGTTGGGCAACGACACCATCGAAAGCGAACTGTTCATCAAGGACCGTCCGCTCGACGACCTGCTCCCGGCAGCGTTCCTGCAACAGGCCCCGTCGCTGCTTCAGCTGCCACTCTACGAACTGGCGGAACGAATCTACAAGATTTTCCAGCTGGAACGTCTCAAGGATGAAAGTGCCTATGTCTGCACGTTCTACGACCAGCTGAACAAATTCTCACTCGAAAGCAGTACCGACATCGATGCCTTTGTGCTCGAATGGGAAGAGACACTCTGCAGCAAAACCATCCAGAGCGTGGTCACCGACGGAATCCGCATCCTCTCCATCCACAAGAGCAAGGGCCTGGAGTTCGACAATGTCATCATACCCTTCTGCGACTGGAAACTCGAACACAACGATCTCCTCTTCTGCCAGCCTCACGAGGCACCTTTCGACGCGTTGCCCGTAGCGCCTATCGACAATCATGGCAAGCAAATGCTGGGCACCATCTATGAAAGCGACTATCTCAACGAACGCCTGCAGAACACCGTCGACAACCTCAATCTGCTCTATGTGGCCTTCACGCGCGCTTCCAGGAACCTTTTTGTGCTGGGTGCCCGCGACGCCAAGGGCGGCCGTTCGATTCTGATTCAGAACGTGCTGTCGGAACTGGATCTGAAGGACTGCACCCTGGAAGGTGTGAACGACGCCGAAGAGCCCATCTGTTTCATTTACGGCCAGCTGTCCATCGACACCGAAGAAACCGCTGACGCCAAGACGTCCGACAACGTCTTCCTGCAGCCCTCCACGCCACGCTCCGTTACCATCGAGAGTTTCGACCTCAAGACCGAATTCCGCCAGAGCAACAAAAGCCGTGAATTCATCGAGGGCGACGACGAGCAGCTGGAACTCAGCTACATGAAGATCGGCAGCGTGCTCCACAACGTGTTCTCCACGATTCGAACCAGTGCCGACGTCAAGCAGGCCTTGCAACAACTGCAACAGGACGGCGTGCTCTACGACGACGAGATCACGGCCGAGCAGGTGACCACCCTGTTGCGCAAGCGCCTGGAGAGTCCCCGCATCAGGGAGTGGTTCTCCCCGCGCTGGCAACTCTTCAACGAGTGCAGCATTCTCAGCGTCGACAGTCAGGGCAACATGCAGGAACGCCGTCCTGACCGCGTGATGACCGATGGCCACGAGACCCATGTCGTCGACTTCAAGTTCGGACGCCCCCACCCCGAATATTTCGACCAGGTGCGCGAATACATGCAACTGCTGCGTTCTATGGGCATGCCCAACGTCAAGGGTTGGCTCTGGTATGTATATAATAATAAGGTAGAAGAAGTAATATGAAAGATTTCCTGGCATACGTCGCCGACGACATACTCAGCAAGTACGGCACGAACCTGTCGCGCATTGCTGTCGTTTTCCCCAACAAGCGCGCCTCGCTGTTCCTGAACGAACACCTGGCACGCGCTGCCCGGCAACCCATCTGGAGTCCGGCCACGATCACCATCAGCGAACTGTTCCGCCAGCAGTCCGACCTGCAGGTGGCCGACCCCATCAAGCTGGTCTGCGACCTCCACAAGTCGTTCTGCCGCTGTACGCAGCTGCAGGAGTCGCTCGACAAGTTCTACGGCTGGGGACAGCTGCTGCTGGCCGATTTCGACGACATCGACAAGAACATGGCCGACGCCGACCGCGTCTTTGCCAACCTGCGCGACATCCATGAGCTCGACGACATCTCCTACCTCACCGACGAGCAGCGCCAGATGATTCACCGCTTCTTCAGCAATTTCTCCGATACGCACAACAGCGAGCTGAAAGAGCGCTTCCTACGCCTTTGGAGCCGGTTTGCCGACATCTATCACGACTTCAACAGCCGGCTGGCCTCGCAACAGCTGGCTTACGAGGGTGCCCTCTACCGCCAAGTCGTAACCACCCTCACCACTACTCCCGACGAAAATTCGTCGGGCACCTTCCCTTACGACCACTACCTCTTCGTGGGCTTCAACCTGCTGCAGAAGGTCGAGCTGCAACTCTTCAGCGAGTTACAGAAGGCAGGCAAGGCACATTTCTATTGGGATTTCGACCATTACTACATGCAGCACCACGAGGCCGGACAGTATATCCGCCGCTACCTGGAACACTTCCCAAACGAGCTCGACGTCACGTCGGAAGCCATCTACGGCAACTTCAGCAAACAGAAGCACGTCAGCTACATCTCTGCACCTACGGAAGACATCCAGGCACGCTATATCAGCACCTGGCTGCGCGATAGCCAGCGCCTGAACGACGGTCGCCGAACGGCTATCGTGCTCTGCAACGAGAACCTCTTGCAAACCGTCGTCCACTGTCTGCCCGACGAGGTCGACAAGGTCAACGTCACTACCGGTTATCCCCTTTCCCAGACGGCTGTCGCGTCGCTCATCAACATCTGGTTCGACCTGCAGCTGCAAGGCCGTACGCCGCGTCTGCTTCGCATCTTCCAGCGCCATCCCTATGCCCGGTTCATCAGCGACGACCAGCAGCCCCTGTTGCAAATACTCCGCGAGGTGGCCACCAACGGACACTCCGACATCACCGACCCGCTGTTCCAGGAATCGCTGTTCAGGGCCTACACGCTGGTCAACCGCATCGAGAATCTCCAGCAGAGCGGCGACCTGACGGTTGACATGACGACCCTTCAGCGACTCGTCTCCCAGGTCGTCCAGCAAACCACCATTCCCTTCCACGGCGAACCGGCTGAAGGCATCCAGGTCATGGGAGTCCTCGAGACGCGTAACCTCGATTTCGACCACGTTTTGCTCCTCTCGTGCAACGAGGGAAACATTCCGCGCGGCGTCAACGACTCGTCATTCATTCCACACAGCATCCGCCAGGCCTACGAACTGACCACCATCGACAACAAGGTCACCATCTATTCCTACTATTTCCACCGCCTGATGCAGCGTGCGTCCGACGTCACCATCCTCTACAACAGCTCTACCGAAGACGGCCAACGTGGTGAAATGAGCCGGTTTATGCTGCAACTGATGGTCGAGAGTCCCCACACCATCACCAGCCATACCCTGCAGACCGGACAGACCATCCAGAAGTGGCTCCCCGACCCCATCGAGAAGACGCCACACGTCCTGCAGGTCATGCAGTCGCAGTTCACCACCCAGCACCCTATCCTCTCGCCCACGGCCATCACGAAATACATGCGCTGTCCACTGCAGTTCTACTACCTCTACGTGGCCGACATCCAGCAGCCCGACATCCCCGACGACGAGCAGGAACTCGACCATCGCATCTTTGGCAACGTCTTCCACGAAGCGGCCGACATCATCTACCACCAGTTGCCCCGGTACATCGACAAGCCCCTGCTCGAACACCTGCTGAAGTCGAAAGTGGAGATCGAGCGCGCGGTCGACGAGGCCTTCCACCGCATCATACCCTTCGCACCGAAGCGAGGTCTGCAACTCATCAACCGCGAAGTCATTATCCACTATCTGCGCCAGCTCATCACCATCGACCAGCGGTTGGCACCCTTCACCATCCTCGGACTGGAGTACGACGTCAAGCGCCAGCTCACACCCTCGGCAACGTACTTCCAACCCAGTATCATCGGAGGACGCATCGACCGTCTTGACCTCATCACCGACGGCAGCGACGAGTATATCCGCGTGGTCGACTACAAGACCTCCAACCGTCGTCCCAAGCCCATAGCCGATGTCGAGGCCATCTTCCTACCCGAAAACATTCGCGAACACTCCGACTACTACCTGCAGACCTTCGTCTATGCCGACATCATCAGTCGCCAGCGCCCCGACCATAAGGTGTCGCCGGCACTCGTCTTCATCCAGCATGCCGGAGGCGACAACTACGACCCCACCCTCTGTTTCGGCAGTCAGCCCGTGCGCGACATCGCACAGGTCTCAGCGCGCTTCAACGAACTGTTGGAAGAGACCATCACGGAAATGTTCTCCCCCGACGTTCCCTTCCAACCTACCAGTGACCAGCGCACCTGCAGCACCTGTCCCTTCGCCGCCCTCTGCCGCCACTGATTCGTGGCTACTTTCTCAGGAAATCGACCTTCTGTCTGTTTCCCTCAGGTCTCACTGCGAAGTGCACCCAGATGCTCTTCGCGCTCCGCTCGATGATCAGCTCGTCAAATGGCTCTCCGCTCTCGTCAGCGATGTCAAGGAGTATCGTCGCATAGCGTATCGCCTGTTCCTTTCCCAGACAGCGTATATCCACCGCACATCCCGTCAGGTGGTTCGAGTTCTGCGCCCCACCCACGGCCTTATTCACCTGTGGACTCCTATACCCGGAATTGATAATGATCGGCTGGTGGTTGTACCTTTGGCGCAACCGCTCAAGCCATCCGCACACTCGCTTCAGGTTCTCGATATGTACCCGACTGGGGATATTCCCGTCCTTCGTCTTCACACTTGTTTTCGTCAACTCAGCGAGCGTAAAGTGAGGCGATAAGCGAAGGCCATCAAGCTTGCTTGAATGGCTGAGCGCAGCCTCACTCGACGAAGTCAAGTGCTGGGAAAGCTTCATTTGTTTGTTAATTTCTGCGTTCATCATTTTATTTTGATAAATTTTCTTTTAGATTTTGAGGCCCTCGTGGGCCGACACCGTTTTTCAACTTCTCCACATAGTAGTCCAGTCCGAAGATGCTGCCTGCCAGCAGGAAGGCCTGTGCGATGTACATCAGCGTGCCGTTGGCCACGTCGTCGATGTCGAGGACTTGGTAGAACGCCATCACGATGCTGGATACGATCAAGGCCACAGCCATCAGGTATTGGACGGATTTCCCATAATTCACTTTCATAACTGCGCACCTCCGTATCCTGCCAAGAGGGCTGCCGCCAGCCGAAGCACCTCGGCCAAAAAGCTCCAAATATTTTTCTTCATACGCTTTAAATGTTTTTTAGGCTTGGAAAGCCGGTGTTTTTCCTTCATTTGATTGAATCCGAAAGGATTGATGGTGTGAATGCAGGCTTTGACTGTGAGCTTGCTCATGAGGCAAAGGATGCAGACATAGCATCAGAGACAAAGTCTCAAACAGAATGAAGGGGTTTTTCTGGTTTTTGTCTTTTTTGGGAGTGCGGTAGCAAATTTTTCACTATTCACTTTTCACTTTTCACTTTAAAAGGTGTTGGCCCGAAGGCCAAACCTTTTTAAGCACCTTCAAATCCGCTCGGATCGTCGCCACCGCTGGTGTTCTTGACGAACTGCTTGGTGGTCACCTCACTCGACTGGCCGTCCTTGATGGCGATAGCCTTCAGAGTCACCGACGAGCTCACGGTGATGGCCTCAGTGTACAGCGTGCTGCTGGCCGTAGGCGTCGAGCCGTCCGAGGTGTAGCGAATCTCAGCGCCGTCAGGACCTGACATGGTCACCTGAGTAGAAGTGGTGAATGCAGCCTCACCGCCAATGGTCGGAGCCGCTACGCCAGTCGTAATTGACCCGCTACCGCCGCTGTTCGAACTGCCGGAGTTTCCACCGTTGTTCGAGCCGCCACCATTGTTGCCGCTGCCGTTGCCGTCACCTCCGCCATTGTCCTCGCCGCCGGCGTTGCCGGTGCTGTCGTTGCCCGTCTTGCTCTTGATGAGGTCCCTGGCAGCCTTGGTGAACGACAGCTTGGCTTCGCTGGTCATGTCGTCCTTGGTGGTTTCGCCAGTGGCCTGCATGATAAGCTTCACGGCGCCCACGGCAAACTGCTGCTTGCTGATGTCGGACGTCAGCTCGGCGTCGGTGCGCTGTGAGCCCTTGCCGGCAGAGATCTTCGCACCGGACCTCAGCGTCAGACCGTTGGACTCGACACTGGCCTTGAACAGACCGAGGTCGTCGATCTTGATGACGTTTCCGTCGAGGGCCAGTTCCTTGATGCACGCCACCATGTCGGTTAATATACCGACGATAAGACCCGACGAGAAGGCGGCGTTGTGCTGATGCATGTGCCTGGCCAGCTTCTTCAGGTCGTAGGTTTCCTTGGTTTCTACGCGAGCGTAGTACTTGCCTTGGGGATTATACCCGTTGGCCTGGAGTTGTGAGTTAGTGTTCTCACTCAAATTAAGTTCCAACATAATTTTCTAAGTTTTTTAAAAAAGTTTGACAAATGAGTTAATTGTTTTTTTGACCGGTCATTGCGTCGGACGGAATTTTTTTTTCATCGGACGGAATTTTTTTTCCGCCGGACGGAATTCTTTTTCCGACCCTTAAGCACTTGCGAAGGTACGACATTCTGTTTTGGCAAGTGGACGAACGTGGTCAATCGTGGTCGAATGTGGTCAAAAGTTGTCGAAAATGGTCGAAAATGACTTTTCTTCATTTACTTTTTGGGGTGATTAGCTAAAAAAAATATTATTATTTTGTATTTCACTCAATTTTCACTATCTTTGCAGCGTCGAACCAAAAAAAGAGCACAAAATGAGTACAGCAACACTGACAAGTCTTCTCGACTACCTCTGCGGTACGCTCACTCCCAGCAATATGCGTTGGGTGGGTGAACACCTCATTGAGTATGCCAAAAAAGAGGAAAGCGAGCAATTGCGCCCCTACACTATGGAGGAAATAGACGATATGCTTGACGAGGCAGAAGCAGCTTTCGAAGCCGGAGACTATCTGACCAATGACGAAGTGTTTCATCACCATAAGGAAAGTGTAACTGTATGAAAATACATTGGCATAAACGTGCCGCAGCCCAATTACATCAAGTTGAAAAATACATTCTGCGAGAATTTGGTGAACGCATCCGACAGGAATTCATGGACGAAGTTGAGCAGGCAACACTATCCTTGGGGGATATGCCCACAATGGGTATAATTGACCCTCTCTTTGCACATCGCAAACAAACTTACCGCAGCTTAATCGTACGCCGACTCAATAAGATTGTCTACTATGTCCAAGGCGACACAATACACATCGCAGCCTTTTGGGATACCCGCCGCGAGCCGAAGTCTCAAGCCAGACAGACGAGATAATGATCTAAGGGGCACCGACCTCGTCAACGATTTGTCGTACCTGGATGGGTGTGAAGTCGTTGACGTCCACCAGATAAGCGAGATTCTTATTTATCCTCAACCAGTTGTTCAATCGCCTCGTAGCGCCCCGCCTCGTCATTTGGGGGAAATATATCATAGCCAACTCAGACTTATAGTAGGCCTTGATCTCAAATTTCTTCTCGTTCATCATCCGTTTAATCCGTAAAATCCGTTGTTTTCTTTTTCAGCGCCTTCCATTCCTCGTAACTCACCGCGCCGGCCTTGCGCTCCTTAATCTCAGCCTCCAGCCGTGCGCTGGCCTCCTCGCGGCGGGCAGCCTGTTCCTGCTGCTTGGCAACAACAGCCGCGTCGCCTTGCTGTTGCTTCTTCAGGCGGCGATTCCTGCGCTCGGCGGCCTCGGCGTTGGCCAGTGTCTGGCTGTCGCGCGACCATTTCCGCAGCCGCGAGTCCAGGTTCCAATGCGTCCGCTTCTCGAACAGCAGAACACCCTTTGTCCGGCTTTCCTCGCCCCAGTGGTCGAAGAAGTCCTGCAACATCTCCCGACCGTAGATAGCCTCGCGCTTCATCAATTCAGCCCAGAATGCCTTCTTCCGCACAGCCATATCACCATTACTAAAATCCAAAACGCCCTCGCCGAAACTTTCCCCCTCTATCTCTCTCTCCTTTTCTGCTTTATCTTTATAGGGGGTATGGGGGGAAGGTTTCTTTTTCTCTTTTCGTGAGCGTTTTTTGATGCTAAATTTCGTCGAAAAGAAGTAATCGAAGTGTTTTTTCATCTTCACAACCTGCGTCTTCTCCTCGTCGTTCATCATGTCCATGACGCTGACAGCCATCAGCATGTGGTAAAGAGCCAGCCAAAGACTATGCTCCTTACCCTCACGCTCGACGGCCGAAATCTCCAGCAAATCGATGACACGCTGCTCAATCTTTTCGTACTCCATAGTCACCCAAAACTTTTGACAAAAGTCCGCTAATCGCTTTCTTCACTTCCGCGTCGAACATGCCCACGCGGCGCCCCAGCTGACGGTTGCGGCGCAACAGGTTGAACACGCCGTAGCACGCCCGGTAGAGGCTCAGCCGCGCCACCACCGGCATGCGCTGCACAGCCTCCAGATAGTTCACAAAGCGGAACACGCCGTCCACTACCTGGCGGCGCTCCAGCTCGCCATTCACTTCCTTGACGGACTCCCTCAGAATCCGCTCAGTCACATCCAAATACTTTACTTCTTCCATAATATCACTTTTTATTAGTAACTCAATAATATAAAAGGGAATACGAGAATACATGAATACAAGACGTTAGACCTGCTGGCAGAAATCGCAATGTCCTCCGCACACAAAACTATTGTCTTGTTTTCTTGTCTCCTTGTCTCCTTGTATTCTGTTATTTAGTTTAATTCTCTTTGAACATTCTCCCAAGCAGCACCAGCGCATGAAACGCCTCGAATTTGTCTGGGAAAAAAAAGCGTTTCTGACAACTTTTTATTATAAAACTTCTTCTGTCTTTATACACCCCTGGCAACCCAGTTTGCGCGTTGGGGCGCCAACGATGAACCATGTTCAGCATATTTTCACTGCCACTGACTTCCCGCAGGTTCTCTATGCGGTTATCCGTCTTATCGCCATTGATATGGTCAATCTGCGTCGGAAGCCTGCCGTACGTCAACGCCCAAACGATATGATGCAATTTTATTGCTGGGTTTTGGCCTCTTAACCACAAACGCGTTATCACGTAGCCATTACCATCATTCGAGCCTTTCACCACTCGGTTCAGTTTCTTGTTCACCACCACACCCCGCTCTCGGTCGTAGGTGTAGTTCTTCACGAGATGCGCCACCAGCGCCTCGTCACTTATTATCTCCTGATTCCGTCTGTTCATAGTTAATCCTTTGTTTCTGCCACGTCCAAGTTCTCCTCGTCCCAGCCCATGCAGTCAATGCTCAGGTCGCGCAGATCGATGAGGCGTTTATGCCCCGGCGTCACTTCGTAGCTCAGGAAAAACCGTCCCTCCTTCACGAGCTGCCGGCATATCCACTCGCACGCCTCGATGATTTCTCCCGCCGTACGGTTCTGCTGCCGAAACAAATTTTCCAAGGTCTCGTCGCTTTCCAAATACGCAGTATACTCCCGTCGCCCCGTGTTAGGGTCGATGTCCGAATCCACGCACGTGTGAAACTTATCGCACCTGACGCTCGTATCCTTCACCACCACCGCCCGAGCCTTCATCTGAATTTCCTGTGCTCCATCCATAACAATCAATCCGTTAAATCCGTGGTCGTTAAACAAACTCAATTAATTCGTGGTTTTCGTGCTCTCTGTAGTTCGGGATTGCCACTGCAATAATCTTTACAATTCGCGCAGCAGAAAACGTACGGAATC
>JAEEVW010000004.1 GCA_016291085.1 Prevotella sp. | reverse complement strand
CAAAAAAAGACAAAAACCAGAAAAACCCCTTCATTCTGCTTGAGACTTTGTCTCTGATGCTATGTCTGCATCCTTTGCCTCATGAGCAAGCTCACAGACAAAGCCTGCATTCACACCATCAATCCTTTCGGATTCAATCAGAATGAAGGAAGAACCCGAGCATCGTTGCTCGGGTTCTTCCTTTTTGTTGTGTTTACTTTACTACGTATTTTTTGCCGTTGTTGATGTAGAGGCCCTTCTTCAACTTTGAACTTTGAACATTAAACATTGAACTTTCCACGCGGCGGCCCTGCAGGTCGAAGAACGCGCCGTTGCGGACAGCATGCTGATTCCTGATGTCGCTGATGGCTGTGGGGATGATGGGCTCGGTGCCGGCCGGCGTGGTACGGCAGCCGGGCTTCGTCTTGAATTCCGTCATCAGCTTTTTATAGAGGTTGTAGTCTCTCTGCCACAGTTGGATGGTGATCTCCGGCAGCAGATAATAGTCCTCTGTTTCTATATCGAATAGCCATTCATCAGTATCTGTGGAGAATACGCCCGTGGTCCCTGGGTCAATCCTCATTCGGAGTTGATCGTCATTGTAAAATGGCAGCCCTATGGGTATTATTTCGAAATATCCCTCGAATTGGCGTGTATCGTTGTTCTTAATGGTAAAGTTGGCCTCGAAACAATTGTAGGTTTTTATTTCTTCCGTCTGTTCGGGGGTGTAGACGTTAATCTCGTAGTCGATGAGTTCCAGGTCGAAAAACGTGTGCTCGGCAGCCACGTTGATGGTATAGTATGCTATGATTTCCCCGTTTTTAGGATTGACGAGGTAACACAGCACGGGTCCCTGGTACAATGCCTTGAAAGGAAAGTCCAGCGAGTCGGTGGCGTTGGCGTCGATGAAAAAGGATGTCAATATGTCCTCACTGTACATTTTTCCGTTGGAGTCGACGAGTTTGCCTTGTGCGTCGATGGTGCCGCCATAGCTGGCGTTAAAGGCAATTTCCGAGTTGAGCTCTTCGCCCTGGTTGTGCAATACGAAGGTGAGCCAGCAGTCCTCTCCGATTTTCCCATTGCCCTGGTTGAAGAAGCAGCGCTCTATGCGTACATTCGTCTCGGGCAGTACTTTGTAGAACGTCTCCGTTGGCGTCACTTCCACAAAGAAGCAGCGGTTGTCGGGAGCCAGCGTCTGCCACTGCGCGTCGTCGTTGCCGCTCTCCTTGTAGATGGGCAGCAGGTGGTAGGTGCCGACAGGAAGTTGCAGTTCATGGATGGAGATTTCCGTGGTGTCGTTTTGCCCTGCATAGATTTCCTTTTCGTTGCAGACGACAACAGGAGTCAGCACTTCGTTCTGGCGCACGCCCAAGCCGAGGAGGAATTTCATGGTGTAATGGTCGTAGCCGGCGTAGTAGGGGGTAAAGCACAGGGTCGTATCTGGCTTGCCGTCTTTCACAGCAACCTTGACCATGAGCTCGCTCATGAGAGTCATGCGGTAGGGCTCCTCGGGTACGGGAACGTCCGTCGGGTCTGCCGGGCGCACATTGACAATCATCGTCTGTCGCAAGCAGAAACCCATCATCGACGATCTGGCGCCCGTGCTGGTGGTGTTATAGGGGTTGAGTATCGACAGGCGGAAATAACCGTCGCTGCGTCCTGCCCAGCCCCAGTTGATGTGGAAGAGCCCCTCACCGTCGTAGCCGTCGCAGATAAAACTGTGGCCGCCACTGTTTGTGTCGCCGGCGTAGGGAATAGGCCGTCCGTTAGCCAGCTCGTTGTACACCAGGTCTTCCCATTGGCTGCTGGTGTAGTTCTGGCGGTAGACGATGTGGGCGTCCTGTGCATAGTCGAAGTAGCGGCGCAGGGCGATGGGGATGAAATTCTGCTGGGAATCCGAGGCATTACTTCCGTAGTACATGTGCAGCGCTGAGCCGCAATATTGCATCAGGCGTGCCACAGCCTCCTGCTGCTGCTCCGTGCCAGGCTGCTCGTCGGTGTACGTGTCGAGCATCTGGTCCCACTGGAAGGTATAGGCCGGCAGCGCAGGCATCGGTTCGACATCTCCCGCACCAGGGTTTACCGGCTGGGCATCATATGCCGGAATAGCCTTACACGGCTCCTTGGGCCACTGCCAGTAGTTCATGACCTGCGCCATGGCTGTAGCCACGCAACCGGTGGGTGAGTGGTAGCCTTTATCGTTCACGTAGGAGTACTTGTTGTAAGGCTCGTTCTGATACCACTGCGTCTTGATCATCGGTTCAATGGCGGGGCGCACCACAGCTGCTGGGGTCTGCTGCACGCCGACGGCACCGAGCTGTGACAGTTGCTGTGCATAGCCGTCAAGCCACCAGCGCATGTTATCGGGCATGTCGTCCGTGTCCAGACGGCCGCTGTCGCTATATCCCAGGATGGATTCCGTTCGGTCGTCGCCCGACACGATGACGAATCCGCCGCCCTCGACGTTGAAGGCGTAGAGCAGCTGATGGCCCGTCTCCGCACTTTGCATGTCAGTGTGCAGGGGAGCACGGTGCATGGTAGCTGTGCCTGACTGGTGACGATTCTGCATGAAGGCCTTAGCCTTCTCCATGGCTTGTTGTTGGCTGACTTCGGCAGCCTGCAGCGCTGTGGTCAACATGACCAACAGGATTAGCAGTAAATTTCTTTTCATAACAGATGGTGTTAAAGGTTTTCTTGGCTGCAAAGATACGAAATAAAAACAAAACTTCAATAACTTTCCTGCAAAAAAATTAGAGATGTCATCACGACACCTCTAACCCCTTTTCTAACTAACTTATTATCAACTATTCATTACTCATTCTGATTTTTACGCTGCAAAGGTACGGACTTTTTCGCGTAAAACAAGCAAAAAATAGTAAAAAAGAAACGTAAACGTTTGCAAGTTTGCGTTATTTTACGTAACTTTGCGGCGAATAACTAGAACGAACTTATATAAACTATATGGCAAACAATAAACAACATCGGACATCGTTGAAGGACTTGGCACGGGAACTGGGTGTCAGCATAGCCACCGTGAGCCGTGCCTTGCGCAGCTCTCCCGAGATAGGCAAGGACATGCAGCAGCGCGTGAAGGACCTGGCCAAGAAGTTAAACTATCGCCCAAACCCCTTTGCCCAGAGTCTGCGCAAGGAGGCCCCGAAGGTGATTGGCGTGGTGGTGCCGAACCTGGTGACGCACTATTATGCGGCAGTGCTGGACGGTATAGAGAGTGAGGCACGCCGTGCGGGATACAGCGTGATCAGTGCCAACAGCCACGAGAATTTCGAGGACGAGTCGATGGCGGTGGACAACTTCCTGGGACTGCACGTGGAGGGCATCATTGCCTGTCTGGCCCAGAACACGAAGGACTACAGCCACTTCGAGGAGATTGCCGAGATGGGTACCCCGCTGGTGTTCTTCGGCCGTACGTGTCTGACGGAGCGCTTCTCGAGTGTCACGGCCAATGGCGACGAGGCTGCGTACGAGGCCACGCAGCACCTGATAGAGACGGGCAGCCGGCGCATTGCATTCATCGGAGGCCCCAACCACCTGGACATGGTGTGCCGCCGCAAGCACGGCTATCTGGAGGCGCTGCGCGACAACAAGATAGCGATAGACCGCAATCTGGTGATTTGCGACAAGATAGACTATGAGGTGGCGTTGCGGAACACCATGGAGCTGTTGGAAAGCGACCACCGTCCGGATGCCATCGTGGCATTCAACGACATCATTACCTTTGCGGCGTTTACGGCCATCAAGAACTGTGGGCTGGTGATTCCGAAGGACGTGGCACTGATCGGCTTTACGGACGACGTGCATGCGGCGTATGTCACCCCACAGCTGTCGGCCATCGAGGACCAGTCGTACCAGATGGGTGTCAAGGCGTGCCAGCTGTTGCTGAAGCATATCAAAGGCGACACGAAGGTGTATAAGGAGAAGGTGCCCCAGAAGCTGGTGATCCGCGAGACCTCGGCCAAGACGCTGCTGAAGAAGACGCTCCTGATGCTGGCCTTCCTGCTGATGTTGCCGATGGCCATACAGGCTGCCCTGCCCGACATGAAGTTCCGCAGGCTGGACACTCGCAACGGACTGTCGAACTCGCAGGTGAACTGTTGCTACCGCGACTCCAGAGGGTATATGTGGTTTGGAACGGCCTACGGACTGAACCGGTATGACGGCTACCGCGTAAAAACGTTCTTTTCGAACATGCGCGATACCACCACCATGCGCGACAATCATACCAGCGAGATTATGGAGAGCCTGGACGGCAAGCTGTGGCTGCATCAGGGCATGAACTACAGTGTCTACGACCCGAAGACGGAGAAGTTCGAGCGTAACGCCTCGAGGGAACTGGAAAAGTATTTCGGTTTCAACAAGGGCGTGGAGAAACTGTATATTGACGGAAAGAAGAATTTCTGGGTGAAGTTCTACGACGAAGGACTCTACTATTATAATCCGCGTACGAAGAAGACCAGCCATTTTCCCTATGGATATGGTGCCGACGAGATGAATCCGACGTATAACATCACGGCGTTTGCAGATTATGGCGACGACGTGCTGATGGCGACCACCAATGGCGAGCTGGTCAGCTTCAACGGTGAAAAGGGCGTGAAGGTGTTCGACGACCGATGGATGCGCGAACACGGCTCGCTGGAGAACAGGGAATACCGTCTGTGTGTCGACCCCGACGGCAATTTCTGGGTGTCGGTGGAGAACCAGAGCTATATCAAACTCAAAAAGGACAACCAGTGGCGCGTAGGCTATGCCAGCTATCTGCGTGAGTTGCAGATAGAGGGTCTGCCCGATGATTTGCAGGTGTGGGACACGAAGTTTGACGCCAAGGGCCGCCTGTGGTTTGCCACAGACCACGAGGGTCTGCTGGTGATTGACCTGAAGAACCACGAGATGCGCCAGTTCCTGAACAATAAGCTGGACGAGTCGTCGGTCAGTGACAATACGCTGCGTAACATCTTCATGGACAATCGCGGCTTGGTATGGATTGGTACCTATAAGAACGGTGTCAACATGTACAAGGAGGGCTCGAACAACATGATGAACCTGGAGTTGGGCGACATCAATGCCGTGAGCGAGGACCGCTTTGGCAACTACTGGCTGGGAACCAACGAGCGAGGCATCATCGTCTATAACCCCAAGACCAACGAAGAGGTGGCGCGCTATACGAAGGAGAACAGCCCCATGCTGGGCAACATCATGGTGGGCACGCACCGAAGCAGCGACGGCAGCATCTGGTTTGGAGGCTATAACAGCGGACTGACACGCTGCATCCCCCGTAATGCCAATGGCGAGGCCACGATAGTCAGCTACCGCTATACGGGTGAGCCCGGCGGACTGGCTACCGATAACGTGTGGAGCGTGACGGAGGACAAGTGGCACCGCATCTGGCTGGGAACGCTGGGTGCCGGTATCCAGATGCTGGACCTGAAGACGGGCAAGTTCCGCACGTGGGACACCAGCAATACGCAGTTGCCCAGTAACTACATCACTTCGGCCTCGTGGATCAAGAAGGGCTGGCTGATAATGGGTACCAGCTGGTACTACTGTTTTGTGAACCCCGTGACGGGCAAGGTGGCCAACCGCATCATCCCTGAGGACCCCAGCGTGCCCGTACAGACGGGTAGCACGGTGTGTGTGATGGAGGATTCGCGCGGCATTATCTGGCAGGGCAGCAGCTCGGGTGCCGTAGCCTACGACCAACAGCGCAAGCAGGTACGGCTGCTGGACATGCAGGACGGACTGTTTGGGTCGAGTGTCTGCTCGATTATCGAGGACACGCAGCACCACATCTGGGTAGTCACCGAACATGGCGTGTCAAAAATCGTCCCCCAATTGCAGGAGGACGGCAAGTGGCAGTTCAGCGTGAGCAGCTATAACAACCGCGACGGACTGCAACAGTCGGCCTACAACCAGCGCTCCACGTGCCTGACGCACGACGGACTGGTGCTCATTGGCGGTCAGGGCGGATTGGATATCATCAATCCTAAGGCCATGACAGACGAGAAGAGCAAGGAGCGCCCCATCTTCAGCGGACTCCAGCTGTTTGATGCCGACGTGCCTGTGGACCGCGAGATTGACGGACGTCTGATCCTGGAGAAATCGCTGGAAGACTGTCATGAGATCACCCTCAGCTACAATGACCAGTTTACCATCCAGTTGGCCAGTGATGCCGGTATGGTCAGCAATGGCAAGCGCTTTGTCTATCGCCTGGAGGGCTTTAACGAGAATTGGGTGAAGACATCGGAACTGAACCCCAACATCACCTATAACTCGCTGCGTGCGGGCGACTACACACTGCATGTGCGCATGCTGAACGACGACGGTACGATAGGCGAGGAGGAGACCACGCTGGACATCACCATCCGCCCGCCCCTGTGGCGCACACGCTGGATGATATTGCTCTACATGCTGCTCATTGCTGCTGGTGCATGGCTCTGGCGCAAGTGGTTCCTGAAGCGCCACGAACGGCGTATGGGCGTGGAGAGCATCCGTCGTGAAATGGAGAAGACGCAGTGGATGAACGAGATGCGCATGAAGATGGCGAAGGAACATTCCAGTGAGAGTCAGCCGGCAGACAAGAAGCGTGAGGATGTCGTGCTGCACACGAGGAACGAGGACCTGGTGTTCTTCACACGTAGCTTCTGTGAACAGTTCCAGTCGCCCAATCCGGAAAAGAAAGCCAAGGTGAATTTCCTGTCGTCGGTAGACCAGTTGGATGTGGATATCGATGAGGAAAAGATGAAGGAAGCCTTCGAAATCCTGTTCCGTAACTCTGTCATGTTTACACCCGAAGATCCCGTGATCAGTGTGGGTGTGGCCCGTACGCAGGATGGCAAGGCACAGATTCAGATAGCCGACAATGGCATTGGCATCAAGGACGAATACAAGGAACACGCCTTTGATCCGATGGTGAATGGTGAAGGCATCGGACTGGACCGTGTCAAAGACATTATCGACGGACATGGCGGTACGATACGTCTGGAGGACAACCCCGGCGGTGGAACCATATTCTATATCACACTTCCTGTCATAAAAGATGCCGTGGAGGTGGAAGAGGCAGAAATAATAGAAGATTAAAAAACAATACTAATTGATAATGAATACGCTTAGAACAATGATGACGGGTGTGCTGTCGTTTGCAGTGGCAGCATTGATGGCTGCCGACTATACCGTCGACGGACAGTTTGTGACCATTCCCGTAAAAGAAGTAAAGGCTGGCGGAGCCCGTGTGGTGCGCCTGCAAGTAGTGAACGACAACATTATCCGCGTGCAGGCCACGTCGAAGGGACAGTTGCCTGAGAAGCAGAGCCTGATGATTGTCGCTCAGACCCAGAAACCGAAGTTCCAGGTGGACGAGAACGACGACGTGGTGAGCGTCAAGGCCGCCAATGTGGAGGCCCGTGTGGATACGGAGAGTGGTCGTATCAAGTTTTATGATGCCGCCGGCCAGGAACTGCTGAAGGAGTCGGAGGACGGCAAGAAGTTCTGGGACTTTACGGTTCCTGAGCGCGAACTGGGTATAAGAAACGGCTATACGGTGCCCGAGGAGCAGAAACACGGTCTGACGTGGCAGATGAAGTTCGACTCGCCCGACGATGAGGCGTTCTACGGACTGGGCCAGCACCAGAGCGAGGAATTCAATATGAAAGGCAAGAACGAGGACCTGTTCCAGTATAACACCAAGGTGAGCATTCCGTTTGTGCTGTCGAACAAGAACTACGGCATCTTGTGGGATTCGTACAGCTATTGCCGCTTTGGCAATCCCGACGATTACCTGCAGCTGAACCGTGCCTTCATTCTCTACGACAAAAACGGCAAGCAGGGGCACCTGACGGGTACCTACATCGACGCCAAGGGCAAGAAACTGGTGCGCGACGAGGACTCCATCTATTATGAATATGGTACGCCCGCGAAGTCGGAGATAGCACTGAAGACGGATAACGGTGGTATCAAGAACTTCCCGAAGGACATCAACCTGATGGGTGCCAGCGTGACCTACGAGGGCTTCATCGAACCCGAGTGTTGCTGCAAGGCCCAAGGCAAGAAGGGTAAGAAGCACATGCAGCTGTATCAGTTCGTGCTCTACTATTCTGGCTATGTGAAGGTGTATATCGACGGCAAGGAGGTGGTGCCCGAGCGTTGGCGCACGGCATGGAACCCCAATACCTATAAGTTTGCTACCGAGTTGCAGAAGGGCAAGCGTGTGCAGTTGCGCATAGAGTGGCGTCCTGACGGCGGTGAGGCCTACTGCGGATTGCGTGTATCGACACCGCGTAGTGCTGAGGAGCGTGGCAAGCTGAGTGTATGGAGCGAGATGGCCAAGGATATGGACTATTACTTCATCGCTGGCGAGAACCTCGATCAGGTCGTCTCAGGCTATCGCACACTGACGGGTAAGGCCTCGCTCTATCCGAAGTGGGTGCTGGGATTCTGGCAGAGTCGCGAGCGCTATAAGACGCAGGACGAGATTGAAGGCACGCTGGCTGAGTTCCGCAAACGCCAGATTCCTATCGATAACATCGTGCAGGACTGGAACTACTGGCCCGAGGACCAGTGGGGTAGCCACCAGTTCGAGCAGTCGCGCTATCCGAATCCCCAGCAGATGTTGGACAATGTGCACAAGATGCATGGTCGCTTCATGATCTCCGTATGGCCCAAATTCTATTGCAATACGGATAACTACAAGGAGCTGGACGCCAAGGGCTGGATGTATGTGCAGAGCCCGACGGACGATATTCACGACTGGGTAGGTCCTGGATATAAGAACGGATTCTATGATGCCTATGATGCCGGTGCACGAAAGATGTTCTGGCGCCAGATGGACGAGAACCTGTATACCAAGTATAACCACGATGGAATCGCAGGTGTTGATGCTTGGTGGATGGATGCCTCGGAGCCTAATGTGCGCGACTGTACGCCGATGTGGTATCGCAAGGCCCTCTCAGGACCAACTGCTTTGGGAACATCAACTGAGTACTTCAATGCCTACTCAACGGTGAATGCTGATGCTATCTATAACGGTCAGCGCTCGGTTTGGAAGGGCAAGAAGGACGAACCGCGCGTGTTCCTGTTGACGCGCAGCGGTTTTGCCGGCGAGCAGCGTTTCTCGACTGCTACGTGGAGTGGTGATATCGGTACCCGTTGGGAGGATATGCGTGCCCAGATGACGGCCGGTCTGAACTATTCTATCTCTGGTGTTCCTTTCTGGGGTATGGACCAGGGCGGTTTCTGTGTGGAAAACCGCTATGTGGCTGCCCAGCAGTTGTTCGACAAGAGTGGGGTAGAGAACGAAGACCTGAAGGAGTGGCGCGAGTTGCAGACGCGTTGGAACCAGTTCGGAACATTCATTCCTCTTTTCCGCTCTCATGGTCAGTGGCCATTGCGCGAAATCTGGAACATCGCCCCGGAGTCACATCCTGCATACAAGTCGTTCGTTTACTACGACAAGCTGCGCTATCGCCTGATGCCATACCTCTATTCAATGGCTGGCTGGGCCCATTTCAAGGACTACACGCTGATGCGTCCGCTGGTGATGGACTTCAATGGTGACAAGGAAGTGGAGAACATCGGCAACCAGTGGATGTTCGGACCGGCACTGATGGCTTGTCCTGTTGGCTATTACAAGGCCCGCAACCGCTCGGTATACTTCCCCGTGGATTGTGGCTGGTATAACCTATATACCAACGAATACATCGAGGGTGGACAGAACATGATCGTCGATGCTCCTTACGAGCAGATTCCCGTCTTCGTTCGCGAGGGAGCCATCATCCCGTTCGGTCCTGAGATGCAGTGGAGCGACGAGAAGCCCGCAGAGCTTATCAACCTCTATGTTTACGAGGGTGCGAACGGTCAGTTCCAGCTTTACGAGGACGAGGGCGTGAACTACAACTACGAGAAGGGCAAGTATGCCACTATCGACATTACGTACGATGATGCTTCGAAGACTGTCATCTTTGGCAAGCGCAACGGCTCGTTCAACGGCATGCTGAAGCAGCGCCGTTTCAATGTGGTCCTTATTGCCAAGGACAATGCCCAGCCTCTGAACCTCGATAACCCCGAGGGCAAGATGGTGCAATATGATGGCAAAGAGGTGAGTGTAAAACTATAACACATGAATATCAGAACAATCATATCGGCCCTGATGCTGGCGCTGCCTCTCGCTTCGCCAGCACAGACTGCCGACTACAAGGAATCACCGGAGTATCTTGTTCTGCGCGACTCCATGCATCATGCATTTAATGATGGTGACAGTGCCCGATTCTATGTGGCTGTTCGTAATCTGGAAGACTATCTTCAGGCGCAGAACGACCTTCATGCCTATTACACGCAGCGGTGCAATGAGATTGTGTTCGAACTGAACCGCATGAACATCTTCGAAGCCTATAAGCTGGCCCAGCAATTGTCGAAGGAACTGACTGAAAAGAAACTCGACAAGGAGATGTATATGGCAGTCAACATGATGGGGCATATCTACAGCTATTGTGGTAACAAGGAAGTCGCCAAGCAGTGCTTCTGGGATGTGATTCACCGCATGGAGAAGGAGGGGTATACGGAGAGTATCCCGCCCATCTACATGAATCTGGTGAACATCGTGATGGAAGAAGATCCCCAGGAGGCACTGAAACTCATCGACAAAGCCCTGGAGATAGCCCGTGCGACTTCACCGACGCGCGTGTTCGACATTGAAGCGCGCCGCACGCTGGCCTATTATAACATGGGTGATACTGAGCATTTCGTCGAAGGCTACAAGGCCTACAAGGAGGGTGTCGCCAAGGGACTCTCGTCGGTTAACGGCAGACAGTTGGAGGTCAGATGGCATGCATACAACGGACATATCGATGAGGCTGTGCGGTTGGCTGCTGAAGTCAGTGATAATCCCTTTGAGACCCAGGCTGAGGTTTATTCTCAGGCCGGTCGCTGGCAGGAGGCTTTCGAGGCGTTGAAGAAAGGAACCCATGAGACGGATTCCATCAATAGCATGCTCCTGTCGAGTTCCATGCAGGGCATCCAGAACGAGCTGGAGATGTATGAGGTGAAACGCCAGCAGGGTAGGGTGATGCTCTATAGCATGATTATCGTCATCAGCCTGCTGTTGTTGCTCATTGCGGCACTGTTTTATATCGTACAGAGCCGTCGCCGCCATCTGAAACAGATGGAAAAGGCCTATAACCGGGTGCTCGAGGCCGACAAGATGAAGGCTGAGTTCATCCAGAACGTGAGTCACGAGGTGCGCACACCCTTGAATATTATCAGTGGTTTTGCACAGGTCTTGTCGGCTCCCAACAATGATATCACCTCAGACGAGCGTCAGCATATCTCTGAGACGATGATGCATAATACGCGCATCATTACGACCATGATTGATGAGGTGCTTGAGATAGCCCGTGGCGAATCCTATGACACAAAAGTGGAGTTGCAGCCTTTCCGTTGCAATGAGTTGCTGCGGCATATCACAGAGCATTTCTGCAAGGATCGCCTGCGTCCGAAGGAACTCCTTCAGTTTGAGAGTGCTCTGCCCGACGATTTCGTCATCTCGTCGCACGAATTGTTCATGCAGCGTATCCTCAATCCGCTACTCGACAATGCCTACAAGAACCTTCCCCAGAAGGATGGTCGTGTCATTGTGCGGGTGTCAACAAACGAAAATCATCTTGAAATAGATATAGAGGACAATGGCGAGGGTATTCCTGCCAAGGATGCAGAGCGCGTCTTTGAGCGTTTCGTCAAGCTAGACCCCTTCAAGGAGGGCTTGGGACTCGGGCTTACCTTCAGTCGTACGATGGCACGCCGCTTGGGAGGCAATGTCACACTTGACACGTCTTACCCAGGTCCGGGTTGTCGCTTTAAAGTCAGTCTTCAACTTAATTAGAATAAAACAGAAATGAATGTCATTCAAACAGCAATTGACGGTGTGCTCATCATTGAGCCACGCATCTTCGCAGACGCAAGGGGCTATTTCTTTGAGTCGTTCTCACAACGGGAATTTGACGAAAAGGTGCGTCCCATAACCTTCGTACAAGACAACGAGAGCATGTCCAGTTATGGGGTTATGCGAGGACTGCATTTCCAGCGGCCTCCTTACACTCAGAGCAAACTGGTGCGTTGCGCCAGGGGAAAAGTGCTCGATGTGGCCGTCGATATCCGTAAGGGCAGTCCAACCTATGGACAGCATGTCGCTGTAGAACTGAGCGAGGAGAACCATCGTCAGTTCTTTATCTCGAAGGGCTTTGCACACGGCTTTGCGGTGCTTAGCGAGACGGCAGTATTCCAATATAAGTGCGACGAATTCTACCATCCGGAGGCCGACGACGGCATCAGCATTCTGGACGAATCGCTGGGCATCGACTGGCGCATACCCACAGAAAAGGGTATCCTTTCGGAAAAGGATACCCGTCATGCTTTGCTTCGCGACTTCGACAGTCCCTTCACCTGGTATTAACGCCAGGTGATTTTTTTGCCGTTCTGAATATAGATCTTTCCAGTCTGCGGAGTCGTTACCTTGTTGCCCAGCAGGTCGTAAAGAGGTAAAGAGGTGAGTGGTGAGTAGTCGATGGTTTGAATGCCGTTGACGTCCCCAAAGAGAGGCTCTATCTTCAATGCACTGCTCGTCATGTTGATGGTCAACTCGCTACCAGCCACATCTTCGTTCTTGGCACCGCTCAGACGCCAGCCCTTCACCGTCTCTCCACCGTTGATCGTGATTGCACGGTTCTTGAAGTACTTGCCATCGAACACATTGTTCGACATCTTGATGCCGTTGAAGGTAATCTCAATGTCTGCTTTGGTTGTCTTGTTGATGGTCAGCGCAACGGGTGAACCGAGTTTCCATTGGTCACCAATGTGCTTGTAGAAGTGGTCGGGACGGCCTGCAGCCCAATTCTTGGCGTTATTAAATTTTTTACCAATGTCAGTACGGTTGTCGTCTTGCCACCAAGCCCATTCAGGAACAGGATTATATTTGTCGCGGTGGGCTACGAATTCCTCCATGGCTTCAGCCTGAATGATGTCAATCATTTCGCCAGTACCTGTACCATTCATGAAATCGCCCATGAAGACACAGCACTTGTCGATGAACATGTTCAGAATGTCAGGGGCCTCCAGCATGTTCTTCAGCAAACGGGTAGCTGGCTCTGTGTAAGCCCAAGCGTCACCGGAATGCTTGCTGGGATTGTACAACAGGTCAATCATGTTGTAGGAGTTCTGCTTGCCATAGAGTCCGAGTCCGAAGTCGGTGTCCTTGACGATTACACGGAATCTCTTAGGCAGACCGGATTTCGTATCGTCATCGTTGGGGCGCCAGAATACGGTGTTGTTGCCAGGCCAGTCGTTATTGCCATAGAAGAGGTTCATCACTGCAATATCCAGGTATTCGCTGACATCCAGCCACTGCTCGTATTCTGCCAAGGTGTGGCCCTTCTCGCTATAGAAGGCCTTGAAAGCGTTATAGAAATCGATGGTGCCTTCCTTCAGTTCCTCTTCAAACTGGTCTACATTATTAATTTTCTCGTGGCCGATTTCAATCATGTCGAGATCTTCCAGACCACCATAGTTGCTGTAGATGTTATCTTCGTTCGAACGCTCACGGATGTTCAGCATGCCCATGTACTCGCCATTGATGTAAAGTACGGCGGTATGGCCAGCCTGCCAGTCGAGACTCTCGACGTTCGCTGCCATCGTGCGCTGGATGATGAGGTCGCGGAAGTACAGGTCGCCGAAGTCGTTACCACCGTCGCGCAGTGAGAACGACTTGAATTCAGTGACACCTGGCTTCTGGTCAGGGAAGAACTTATACTGGAAACGCTTGTGGTCGGGGTCGAAGCGCTTGTTGGCATAGAATACCATCGATTTCAGCGCATTCGCACGCGACGCTCCTCCCTGGATGCGCGTCTCGCCCAACTGGTTGAAGGTGCTCTCTGCACCCTCACTGGTGAACATCTCGATGTTGACGGGACGGCGCCAGTCGTGCAGCCTCTTGTCTTCCTTGCTGTTGTTGTTGGCGAAAAGACCAATAGTCTTGTCGTTCAGATATTTGTCGTTAGTCTGGACAGAGAAGATGGGGGTGGTCATAGCTCTCGGATGGAAGATGTACGACTGGGCACTGCTGACAGGCGAGAGCCACCCATCGCAGAATACCTTGGCACGAATCACCTTTGTCTTGGTGATGTTGATGGCCGATGTATACTTGGTACTTGTAGCTGTCGGCTCGCTACCATTGGTGGTATACCGGATGACAGCACCCTCGGGAGCACCATCGGGCAGACTCAAGGTGAGGTTGATGGTAGCATTGCCTGAAACCACACGGCCCTTTTCGCTAAATACAGGAGTACCAAGAATGTGCTTCCCATCGCAAATCTCACCGGTATTGGCTTTGCCTGGAGTTGGCGTAAGCTGATAACCCCACTCGTCAGCGCCATCGGTCTTACGGCCATAGGCTACGTCGGGAGCAGGCATCTTGGCCATACCTTCTAGCTTGTCGACAATCTCATCGCCCTTGAACAGATATAGTTTGCCGTCCTTACCAGATTCCAAGCGGAAATCAGTGTGCAGGCGATTGTCCTCCTTGCCTTCCTTGTCACAATAGATAATGATATGTTGGCCTGGATTCACCCACATTTCGGGCAGCTGCCAAGCCTTGCTAGCCTTATCTTTGGTGCCAATTTTGTAGTCGCCAAGGTTCTCCACAATCGCTGCATCAGTCATAGGGAAGTACAGTTCAATCCAAGAGTCGGGAAACTCTGTGATGTCGTCCATGATGTTCTCGACATTCGATTGCATCAGTTCGTTAATAACCAGTGTTTTTGCCTCTTCAGCACACCATGCAGATACAGCACTTGCAGCCGTAATGAATAGTAGAAAAATACGTTTCATTTGTTGTTGATAGTAAGTTGATTGAAATTTGGCGCAAAGTTACGAATTAGTGAGTGAAAAACAAAAGAAAAAAGATGTTTTCCTTTGGTTTTTCGAATGAAAGTAACTTCGGGTAAACTCCGTGTTACAAATAAGTGTATAAATTACCAATTATTTTTGGTTTTTTACACTTTTCATTGTAATTTTGCAGTCATGGAAACAACGATTATTTTGGTAAGACATGGAGAAACGGTGGACAATGTCCGTCAAATCATGCAAGGGCAGACACAGGGCGAACTAAATGAAAAGGGCAGGGAACAGGCCCGTCAGGTGGCTGAGCGACTGGCTGGCGAACAGGTGGATGCCGTAGTGGCCAGCGACTTGCGTCGTGCTGTCCAGACGGCTGAGATAATTGCCGCACCTCATGACCTGCCAGTTCTGACAACACCCTTGTTGCGCGAGCGAGATTGGGGCAGTTTTACGGGACGTTTTATTCCTGAACTGAAAGGCGAAGTCTGGCCCGACGATATAGAGAGTGAAGAAGCGCTGCTCGAGCGTGCGCGCCTGTTCCTTATATATATAACGACCACCTACCCAGGAAATCGGGTGGTGGCCGTTGGTCACGGAATCATCAATAAAGCGATTCTTGCTGTTTATGCACAGTGTCCGATGCGCGAGGTGCAGCGAATGATGAATGCCGAGGTGCGTGTCTTAACGACGACCGCCGAACGAGCGGCCTCCGCCACTGCTGTGACTGCTTCCACCGCCACGACTGCTGCCTCCGCTGAATGAGCCACTGCTACGGTTGCTGCTGCCTCCGCTGAATGAACCACTGCTACGGCTGCTGCTTCCTCCACTGAACGAACCACTGCTACGGCTGCTACTGCTTCCGCCGAACGAACCGCTGCTGCGACTGCTGCTGCCTCCGCCGAACGAACCACTGCTGCGTACAGGACGGTTGTCTGACGGTGTGGCGTGGTGCATGGTAGCGCTGCTGGTGGTGCTGCGATGATCCATTCTCGGGGTCGTGCGGCTAATGGTGGTTCTGCCATTGCCGTGATTGCTGCCACCAGGATTTCTGCCGTTATTACCGTCATTGCGGGGTCTGGTTGAGTGACCGTTATTAACGGTAGTACGTGTCGAGGAATGGCGATGTCCACCATAGTTGCTGTTCGAAGGATGGTTTGAATGATGGCGTCCACGATAGTCTCCGCGGTTCCAGCGGTCGAGCATGCCAAAGTGACTGCGGCCTGCTGGGCGGTAGTGGTCTCTGCGTGAGTGGTAATAGCCGTGTCCGCCTACATAATGCCAGGCATGACCACCGCGGTAGCTGGCGTAGAATACCGGACGTCCAAAGAAGAAATAGTCGCGGTGTGGATAACGGGCATAAATGCCGAAGTGCCAATAACCTCCGTCCCAATAGAGAGGACGATAGAAATAGCTGGCATTGATGAAAGCCTGCCACTGCCAGTCGAGCAGGATATAACTCATATCCAGATTGCGGCGCTCCCAGTAGGTGCTATACACGTCGTCATAGCTGGTAACACCCATCAGGTAGTCGAGGTTGATTTCATAGGCAGCCTCGTACTGCTCGTCTGTCAGGTTCAGCTCGTAGGCCATCTTGTCTGTCAAGAACAAAGCCTCGTTTCTTGCCTGCTCGTAGCTCATTGCCTTACCCGTTGCTGCTATCGTCAGCAAAGCTACTAGGGTCATCATTATCTTTTTCATATTCATCTCGTTTTTTATTGTTCAACAATCGGTTTCTTTATTTTCACTGGCAAAGGTATGAAGAAAATAGTGCATACGAAAAGGATTTCCCCTAAACTCGCTGGGGGAAATCCCTATAGTTGTAATATACCGCCATGGGCATGGGTTACCGCATGGCCTCAGTATTTATAAAAACTCCATCGTTGGTTGTCCTTGCTGAGCACCAGATTGTCGTCGTCGAGTTTGTCAATTTTCAGGCGGATATTGTTGAAAGGCCGGAAACCGAAAGTCTTCTCTATGAGAACGGTGTCTGTCGGTTGGCCCTTTTTCGAAAAGCATTGGATGAAAAGACTGTCACCCCGATGCTGGAAATTGCCGTAGACTTCCGTTTCGTAGAGGTTCTTAATCCATGTGATAGAACCTGAAAAACTGATATACTTTGTGTCGGAATCCACCATGCGCCATTGTCCCCATAAATCGCCAGCTTCCCTACCTTCCTGACAGGAGAAAAGAAGGAAGAGGTATGATGTAAGAAGTATTCGCAACGCCACACTCTGCTTTGCAGAGAAGATGTTTCTAAAGAATCTTGCCATGATAGCTAATTTTGAAATCGAATGTTGAGCAGTCGCCATAAATGTTTCCTTTGTCGAAAGCATAGGCTGCCGAGAACTGCCAAGGTCCTTGAGTGTAGGTTGTTCGGAACATGGCGTCGAAAGAATGATGTTTCGTTGCTAGCGGATAAGCATAGGTACCCCATCCCTCATGGTAAGAACCCTTGAGAAGGTAGGAGAGACGGTCGGTTATTTCGCCGTTGACGCCCACATGCCATGCCTTCACGCGATTGTCGCGGAAAGCGGAATAGCCATTCTTATTATATATAGGAGAGGTAATGAGTGGATTGCCGGGAGTCATGCCGTAATGTGAGTAGCTGTTGTAAAACATGTGGTTGTAGTAGTCGTCGTTTCCGGTGACGTAATCTGTTATTTGGCTGCGAATGGGCTCGGGGTGATCGCTGCTGTCCCAATGTAAAGGTCCCGATTGGTTCGTGGTTTGGAAATATTCTACTACCGCCTTTCGCACATACTGGCGGCCAGATGCTTTGTTTTCATATTGCAGTCCCCATAATCCGTCCCAGCCATTACTCTTACGCATACCTGAGCCGTCCTCGAACGGATCATCAACATAAGCCTGCAACTGGTGCTTGCGATTGATGTTCCAACCTATCTGGATAGTCATCGATCCAACGTGATTGCCGTAAATCCAGTCTTCCAGGGCATCGTCTTCGTAATAGTCTCCGTCTCCAAGAGGAAGAACGACATTCCAGAATGTTCTTAGGCCAGCTGGCTTTTCCTTGACACTCTCATGACCATCAATGAATGTGTGGATAGCGCCTCCAAACTGTACGGCATGTTCGATTCCAGCTGTAATAAAGAAGCGTTTTTCCGGATTGCTGCGGAAGTAAAGGTGCTTTTGGTGATACCAGATACCCTTGGCATACGAATGATTAATGTCAGCTCCCCGAAAGAAGATGTCCTTGCGATAGTTGCCGTCCATGAACTTTCCATAACCGAAGTCGAAGTTGATTTGTAGCCAGTCGTGAGTGTGTGGCACGGACCAGAATCCGTTAGTACCGATGTGAATCTGAGGAATAGGCTTGGCATTGTTACCTTTGACGAATGCTCCGGAAGATAGTTGAGCGTCGCGCAATATGGGTTCCAATTCACGACTACCTGCCTCTATAAAGAAGTTGCTCCAACTCAGATTGATAAAGCATTGTTGCAGATAGACTTGATGGTCTGCATGTACGGATGCTATAACGTCCAAAGCTCCTGTTAACTGACAGCTTTCAGTTAGTTGGTGTTCCATATTCACCGCCCCACGCATGTACGCGGTGTTTTGGCGGGTTGCTAACACATGATGGCGGTTGGCAGTCAGCTGAGAGGCAGTATAGTCTCCTGTCCCAACGGCAGTTTCCGCTGTCAGATCATAGCTGATGCGTGTTGACAGCGTGTCCTGAGCCTGGATAGAAGACGTGCAAACCAAACCAAGAAAGCATGTGAATAGTTGAACGAGCCTTAGTTTCATGGTGCAAAGGTAGTGCAAATCGAACGAAAAACCAAATAATACCATATATTTTTTTAATCCCTGCATTATAGCCGTCCCTTATTAAGGGACTCTAAATCTGAGATGCAGCCTACTTTCGACGAAGTCAAAGGTACGAAAAAGAGTAATTTCAGAAAATCTTTCCTGAGACGATGTTGAGAAACGTCTGGCTGAGTATTTTGAAGTCTGTCCATAGCGACTGGTGCTCCAAATAATACAAATCGAATTCCAGGCGCTTCAGCATCTTCTCAATGTTGTCCGTATAACCATTCTTCAGAGTGGCATAGCTGGTGACGCCTGGGCGTAACACATACAGCCGTTCGTATCGGCTGTCGCGTGCCATAATCTGGTCGATGTAGTACTTTCGTTCCGGACGCGGTCCCACAAAGGCCATATCACCGATAAACACATTCCATAGCTGGGGAAGCTCGTCAAGATGATGACTGCGAAGGAATTTTCCCGTCTTGGTCAGTCGTGGATCGTTCTCCTGTTGAAGCAGTTCCTCGCCTTCCTTCTCTGCATCTACAACCATACTACGGAACTTATAGATATTGAATGGACGTCCTCCCCGTCCGATACGTTCCTGCTTATAGATGGCTGGCCCACCACCAATCTTGATGGCCAGCCAACATGCCAATATCAATGGAGAGAAAAGTATCAGGCATAGAGCTGCTATGACGAAGTCGATGACGCGTTTCATTCAGTAACTTTCATTTTGCGGTTGATACACATATTGACAATGCAATAGAGTACGATGTCGATGATGACGATGATGGTTGCATGGAATACTTGATATAACAGCCCGTTTATTGCAATGTATCCTAATGCCATTGCCAAAATAATGCCTAGAGCCTGATGCTGGTTCATGCCTGTACGCATCAGCTTGTGGTGGATGTGGTTCTTGTCTGCATCAAACAATGGTTTGTGGTGTTTAAACCTATACAATGTCACTCTTACCACATCGGCTGTAGGTACAAATAATAGTGTTATGGGCACAATGATGGCCTCTGGGCGATAAGGCCAGATGTTAGTGTTTTGCATAGCACACTTTACGGCAAGAAATCCCAAGGTGAAACCCAGCGACAGACTGCCTGAGTCACCCATGAATAACTTGGTGTTCCGTTCTGCCTTACCAAACAGGTTGAAGTAGGCGAAAGCGACCAGAGCGCCCATCATACCTGCAATGATGATGGTATATGTATATACGAAGACGTCATAATAGATGAAGTAGGCCAGGAATCCTGCCAGTGCTGTTAGCGACAAACCTGTTGCCAAACCGTCGATACCGTCAATCAGGTTAATGGCATTGTCGATGAAGACAATGATGAAGATGGTCAGCGGAACGCCAAGCCAATAAGGAATCTCGTAAATGCCGAATAAACCACATAGGTTGTTGACGTATAGTCCTGCAAACGGTAGCAGACAGGCAGTGGCAATCTGGATGGAAAACTTCGTCGTAGCCTTCAGGCCTACCAGGTCATCGACGATGCCAATGCCGTATATGATGAGCAGTCCCAATAAGAATATGGCACTCCAAATGTTGACGGGCAATGTGTTTTCTTCAACGACAGGCGTAAACAATAACACGATGAAAAATGCTGTCAACATACTGGGAAAGAAGGAAATACCTCCCAATCGTGGAGTCGCGTTCTTGTGCACTTTACGTTCGTTGGGTATGTCGTATAGCCGCTTACGCTTGCAGAAATCAAGAATAAGGGGCGTGAAGACCAGCCCGCATATTAAACTTAACAAAAAAGCACCAAGTAGATATATCGTCATAAGCAAATGCGTATTGTTATATATATAACTGAAAAACTACATCATTATTGTATATTCTATGTGTTTTTTCATTTTATGTGTTTTTACCCAATCATAAGGGGACTTAAAGGGTTTGCAAGGCGCTCACAGGGATACACAAGGCGTTGCGTCAGGTACGAGAGCCCGCCTTGCAGGGACGAAGAGCCCTTTCTCCCTTCCTTGCGGGCATACCCAAAACACCTTGCGGGCACACGCAAAACACCTTAACCGCCTACGCAAAATAAGAAGTTTCTCCCTTGGTGTTATAGCTCATTGTTGGTCAGTTCGTTGAGGACGGCCTTGGCCTCTTTGATGGATTGCTTGCTGGTGAACATCCTTGCAATGCGGTCCTTGCCTGCTGTGGCATATTGCATGTACAAATCTCTGTCGGACAGCAATCGGTCGATGGCCTCAGCATAGGCTTTCACGTCTCCCAGCGGCACTTCTATTCCCGTCTCGTCTTTCACAGAGACCCAGTTGACACCAGAACCCTCGATAGTAAAGGTGACAGGTACGCTGCCGCAATACATGGCCTCGGCAAGGGCTATTCCAAATGCCTCTTGTTTAGTACAGGAAGTGAATGCAAAGATGTCAGAGGCATAGTAATAGCAGCGCAGATACTCGTTGGGAATACGTCCGATGAACTTAATCCTGTCAGAATGGGTCATGGCCTTCAGACGTTCAGTCTCGGGACCTCTGCCGCCAATGAGAACGATGCAGTCGGACTGGATGTATTTCTCAGCCTCTATCAGAAAGTTGATGCCTTTATAAGCTGCATGGCGCCCTACAAAGAATATGATTTTCTTATGATGGTATTTTCGCCTGATTTCATCTACCGTCTTCTCATCGCCGGCCCTCCATGTAAAATCGCTCAAGATGATGCCGTTAGCAACCACTTTCGTCTTGTCGCGATATTGATAAATGGGACTGGACGGATGGATATAGTTGGGACTTGTTGCCAGGATAAGGTCGGCTTTCTTGAGTATCACCTTCTCAAATTTAGTGACCAGTTTATAAAGCATGCCTTTGCCGAGAATGTCGGAATGCCACAATAGGACAAGTTTGACATCCTTGGGTGTCAGCTTGGCCGTAATGGGATACAGATAGGGATTGGGACAATGCAGTAAGATAATATCCGGCTGTTCCTCGTAAATGATTTTTTTCAGGTAGTGATAGTATGAAAACGCAATATCCTGGCTGGCGATATTCATGGACGATGCAATACGGTAGACCTTAACGCCATTGACCGTATCCAGTCGGGTGATGCCATCTTGGCTGAAGCATACGATGATATTCTCGAAAGTCTTCAAACCCTCGCCAAGATACTTGGTGACGGTCTCGATGCCGCCCTCGACAGGATGATAGTATTTTGCAATCTGGAGTATAGTTTTCTTCATTAGCAATCAGTTTTAATGATTTCCATTAACGCTCTCGCCGACTTTTCCCACGAGAACCGCGTCAGGTTTTCATATCCTTTTTGACGCATCGTTTCTTTTATAACGTCAGTATTGGATAAATATTGTGCAATTATGCGAAGAATTTCGCTTGGCTCAAGCGGATTAAAATACTGGGCTGCATCAGCACAGACTTCACGTTCTACGGGAATGTCGGAAACCAGTACGGGACAGCCACACGCCATAGCCTCAAGGGGGGGCAGACCAAAGCCCTCGTACAGCGATGGGAACACGAAGCATTCTGCCTGATTGTAGAGCCGGACAAGTTCTTGGTCGCTGACGCGTCCTAAGAAGTGAATATGGTCTGAGGTGCTCGTTAATTGTTGCTCGCCGAATACGCGGTTATAGTTTCCTACGATATAAAGCTTTGCCTCAGTCAGGCCTTGGCAGGCTTCTATTAAACGTGCAAAGTTCTTTCTGGGATCGATGGATGAGACGCATAGGACAAATGGTTCCTTGGCAGGTGGAACATCAGAAAGACATTTGAACAGTTGGCGATTAACAGCATTATACACCACGCTGATCTTCTCTCCTTTTATGAACGGATAGAAACGGAGTATCTCGCTTTTTGAGAATTCGCTGACAGTCAGAATATGCTGTGAGGTTTTCACTGCGAGTGGTGTCATCAATTTGTAGTACCAATAATAGGTCCGTGAATACCATGAGGGATTTTTCAGAAATGCCAAATCGTGTATTGTCATCATCTTGTGAGGGATGAGAACAGATCCTAAACCCGTGAAGCTAACCACGAGGTAGTTCTTCTTGCCGATGAAGAAGAACGGAAGTACACACTGTTCCCAAAAGTGGGAATTGCCTATGCCGTAGTGCACAATATTCAGATTGCTCACATCGTAGTCTTGATGGATGGGTGCTTTCGGACAGACGATGGTGAAGGGCTGTTGAAGTCTTGCTAGCGCCTTGCAGATATTGTAGGCATAGCGCTCGACACCCGTCATGGGCTGTGTCAGAAATCGTCCGTTAATATATAGCATGTCCTCTTTTTATTTTAGTTTGAATATAAGGATATCGCCACCACCTACCTTGTAATAGGATTTGACAGTGGTCTCTTTCAGTTGTTTAGTCATCATCTTTACTGAGCTTTTGGCATTGATGTAGATCTTCATGCTACTTTGGTAATCCTTGTTGACGACAGCCATATACTCATGCCCATTCTTCTTGAAGGTAGATATAAGCGCACCTTCTTTACCCACAATTTTCAATTTCCTGATGTTGGTCGGAATGCGTTGTAACTTCGTAGTGCCCGTAGGGATTTTTACCATGTGGTTGACAGACAGTACCTCAGCCTTGTCGAACAAGGGCAGCAGACCGCGCAACTCCTGATTCATGCGCTTGACCACGTCGTAGGTCTTGGTGCGTTGTCCGTCTTGACTGATGGGCGCATCGTGGAAGTCCCACTCGTCAGTAGGCTTGGGTGTCCAGTAGGTAAAGTATTCGATGGCCTGAGCACCATATGCCAAATCAGAATATACTTGCAGACGGAGCATCTCGATGGTAGGCTGTGGATAGTCTACGTGTGGCGTGCAGAGCGCAAAAGCCCAAAATGGCTTGCCTGTTCGAAGACTCTCCTGACGAACATCTTCCAAACAAGAATACCATGTTTCGCGGATGCCAAATTCCCTGATAGGATAGAAATCGAAGGAGATGAACGGCAGTCCGATGGTCGATGTCTCTTTAAGATACTGCTTGTATGGTGGCATCTTGATGTCTCTGGGCATGCCGTCACCATAGTCTGGCAACAGATTGACGTATGTAGGCTTCTTGGTATCCTGTTTCGCCATAGCCTGATAGCGTCGCGTTGTCTCAGGAATGTCCTTAGGCCAAGGTTCATCTTGGAGGAAGTATCCGTAGAGCGCAGGATGGTCCTTTATCCTGGGTATTCCAACATGGGGTTGTACAGATACCCATCCGCTGCTGATAAGAAGCCGGATGTCACTCCTTTGGGCATCATTGAGAATACGGATGAGTGTGTCGACAGGTGTGTCGTTGTAGAAGCAGATAGACACGTCGAAACCAGCCTCTTTGAACTCTTTGAAACGATTGACGTTTGAATATTCCAAGGGGATGCCAAAGTAGGCAACGATAGGTATCTCAGCCTGAATTGGGAGAATAGAGAATAATAAACTCAGAATTATAATGCCTAATTTTCTCATATTATTTTTTTGATGATGGAAAATAATGCGTCAGGTTCGTTCGCCTTGATGAGATAAGACTGTTTACATCCTGCTGCATTACCGGCTAAAACATCTCTTTCACTATCACCAATCATATATGATTTATTCAAATCGATATTCCAGTCTTTTGCAGCCTGGAGCAATAGGCCTGGTTTCGGCTTGCGGCAGTTGCAGTCGAACTTGTAGTCAGGATGTTCGCCCTCGAAACCTTTGTCGGGGTGGTGGGGGCAATAGTAGATGGCATCAATGAAGGCTCCTTCTTTGCCCAGTAGTGTTTCCATTCTATTATGAATGGTTTGTAGCTCCTCAAAAGTGCAGTCTCCACGAGCTATGACAGGCTGATTGCTGACAACAATAACCAGATAGCCTGAGCGATTGATTAGTTTAATAGCCTCTGCAGCACCAGGTATCAGTTCGAAGTCTTCTGCCTTGGTGAGAAATCCTTTATAGACATTGATGGTGCCGTCTCGATCCAGAAAAATAGCCTTTTGTTTCTTACTTAGGTTGCGTGCAGACACCTTCCCGCTTTGCAAATCTTGCTCCACTTCGTAGAAACGTTCAGGCGTACCCATATCCTTGATATACTCCGGGGTGTCGTAGGCATATATCCTAGCACTCTTAATATTGGGCTTCAGTACATCACGATCTAAGTCAATCTTGTCAGGCTGTTCTGGATGGCGGGGCGTAAAATGCTTCATAGTCTCAACAAGTAGAGTAGGTGAGATGATTTCAATACCGGCATTGACTCGATTCTTGTAGTATAATCGTTCGTCTTCCTTGTTCAGCCAACCTGTTACCCGATGGCTTTCTATAGGCAGGCCACCCTTTTCTTGAGGTGCCAAAGTCTCTGTGACAAGAAGAGAACTATCATAGGGATGTCCATTAGGATGAGCCATCAGACTAGCCCAAGCCTGATGCTCTTGATGAAAGCGGATGAAGCGATTGAAGTCGACATCTATCATTACATCGCCACACAACAGAAGAAAGTCATCTGTTAACTCGGGCATTTTAAAAAGAGCACCTGCTGTACCCAGCGGATGGTCCTCAATGAAATACGAGATGTTGACTCCAAAATCGTGACCGTCTTTAAAGTAGTTTTTGATGATGCTGCCCAGATGCCCAATAACTAGTATAATATCTGTCAGACCACAGGACTTCAGGTTCTCTATCTGATGTTCCAAGATAGGTTTACGGCCAATGCGAATCATTGGCTTTGGGATGTCGTTAGCAATTGAGGCAATGCGTGTCCCTTTACCGCCAGCCATGATGACAACTTTCATACCGCTTTATTGTTTAGTTCCATAGAAATATTCTTCCAGCATCATACAAAGACAATGATATACTGGCAGATGCAGTTCCTGTATTTTATATGTTTCCGTCTCAGGCACCTGGATGCAGACATCGGCCAGTTGAGCCAACTTGCATGGCTTCTGACCAGTAAGTCCAATAACTTTCAGCCCCTTTGCCTTAGCGGCCACAGCGGCAAACAACACATTGCGGCTGTTTCCTGATGTAGAAATACCCAGGAAGATGTCTCCGGCTTTGCCGTAGCCATTTACCTGTTGTGCAAAGATGAGTTCAGGATTGCTGTCGTTCATGAAGGCTGTCGTCAGCGAAGAGTGGCCCGTCAGTGCGATTGCTGGCAGTGCACCTTGCAGATGCTTAGCGAGGATGTCACCAAGCTCAGGGTCAATCTGTTTCATTGCTTCTGCCTGATTCTTGTAAACTTCGCGTTTCAGTTTGAACTCCTTCATCAGCTCTCCAACGATGTGCTCGCTGTCTGCAGCGGAACCGCCATTGCCACAGACTAACAGCTTGCGTCCTTCTGTGTATGCCTGCTTCATGGTGTCGTAGGCCGTTTGTATAGACGCTTTACACACAGCCAATGAAGGATAGCGCTCTACGAGTGTGTTGATATGATGGTTCATGTTCTAAAATGCTTTAATATTGTCTGTATCGTATATCTTCCAGCCGTGAGCACCGCCGTCGCTGAAGTTAAAAGGCATCACGAAACCATCCAACTGTTTCAGAGCCTCTTCAACCTCCTTCTTGCGTGTCGGCTCAACGACAAACATAATGAATCCGCCACCGCCAGCACCAGAAACCTTGCCAGCCTTGGCTCCTGCTCGCATGGCGACATCCATAGCCTGCTGAATAACAGAATTAGTGATGTTGTTGGCCATCTGTTTCTTGTTTTCCCAAGCTTCTCTCAGAATGTCTGCAAAGGCTTTGATGTCACCTTTCAGTAATGCAAGCTTGGTGTCAATGGCACTCTGTTTAATCTTGTGCATAGCTTCAATAGCATTGTTGTTTCCTTGTTGGGTGTTCTTCTGCTGCTCATCGATGATGGCTGCAGAGGAACGGGAACGGCCTGTAAAATAAAGAAGCATGGAAGCCTCCAGTTCATCAATAATCCAACGTTTGATTTTCAGAGGATTTACGATGGCAATGTCATCCTTCATGAATTCAATAAAGTTAAACCCGCCAAAGGCCGCTGCATATTGGTCTTGTTTTCCGCCACTCAGCGCTAAGTCCTTGCGCTCTATCTCATAGGCCAATTTCGCAATTTCATAATCGCCTAATGGCAATCCTTTCCATTCCACAAATGCTTTCAGAATGCACACCACCATTGTTGAGGATGTGCCTAAACCAGAACCGGCTGGTGCATCGTTATAGGTCGTAATACGAAAAGCCTGTGGCTGGAGGTTGAAATCCCTTACAACCCTGTTGTAGACTCCCTTGATGAGGCTGGCATCACCGTCAATTTCAAGAAAGGAGGATAATGGGTATGACTTGTTGACATCTGCATCATAGGAGCAGATAGTAATCTGATTGTCGTTGGTCTCTTCTATGGTACAATATGCATACAAGTTGATGGTGGCATTGAGTACCAGACCTCCGTATATGTCACAATATGGCGAGACATCTGAGCCACCTCCAGCGAGTCCTAATCGTAATGGTGCTTTGCTTCGTATTATCATTTTTTTATCTTTGTTCGTGGGAAATGTAAGTTAATAGTCTCTGAATGATATTTTTCCAGTCATACTCCTGCAATTGCTGTTGGTTAACAGCCGGATGTTCGTCAAGGACATTCAAAATAGCCTGTTTCCAGACTTCTGGCTGATATCCTTCCACAGTTGTTGCACCGCTTTTCCCTTGTGCAACTTCAATCATCGCAGTGTTATGGGCTGTAATGATAGGACAGCCGCATTTGAGCGCTTCCAATTGAGGCATACCAAAACCTTCCATCAACGCGGCAGAAATAAAACAATCTGCTGTGTTATATAGGTCGGCAAGTTCTATATTAGTGATAAATCCACAGAATATGGTTGATTCTTTGGGAAATTCTGGTGACTCAATGATGGTCCGAAGAGAAGAATTCTTCCATCCTTTTGCGCCCACAACAACTAATTGTATTTGATGCTCTTTGTATAGACTTGGAATAATGTTGAGCAGGAATTCCAGGTTCTTTCGAGGCTCAAGAGAACCAACAAAAAGAAGGAAACGTTGGTTGATGCCATATTTTTGCTTGATGGCTTCCCGTTCGGTCTTATTATAATTCTTTGGATAAAAGTAATGATAGTCAACGGAATCGCCAACAAACATCGATTGGCTGCGGCGCTTTGGAAAGTATTCTTCGACTTTCGACTTGGTATAATGCGAATTGGTCCACAGATAATCGGCCTTCTTGATGGCTTGTCCGAAAAAGATACTGGTTGCCAGACGGTTGGTCCACGACATGGTATGGGCCATCTCGATGTTAACAACGTCATGGACGGTCACCATCGTTTTCACTTTCGAAGGAATGAAGTAGGGTAGGTGAGGTACTGGCGAATAATAGAGGTCGATGGCCAGTTTGTGACATAAATATGGTACCAACAATTGTAGGACAATGATGTTGGGTAACCATTTGGGGAATTGTTTGGAATAGTCAAGCAACTTGACGTTGTCTTGCATGGATGGCAGTTCGTACTTGCTGTCAAGTCCCTTGGGAAGTATGATGTAAAAAGAATCTTTGTCGCTTTGTTGCGCCCACTCAAAGACTGCACTGGTAAAGAATGTACCAACGCCAGCGGAGAATAACGAGCAGATGCGACCATCGACGAGTATGTTCATATTTTTAGAGTTTGATAGATACGAAAAGTTGTTTGACAAATATCCATTTGTCGTGAAGCGATACGTTGGGATTCAGCCAGACAGTTTGCCTCAAAATGGGATGGCCGATGCGATAGAGATAGTACTTCCAACGCGGTTCTGTCAGTTTGAAATAAATGAAAAGGCTCCGCTCCTGTCGATAGGTGTCGCGAAGAAATTTGGACGTCTTCCCGTCTTTGCCCCCTTCGCCTTCCAAGTGGATAATGCGTGGACCATTCAGAAGCACATTGTCATAGCCATGCATCTGGAATCGATGCTCCATTTCCGACTCTTCGTAGTACATGAAGAATGCTGGATGAAAAGCTCCACAAGTATCGAGAACTTTTCGGCTGACAAACAAGTCGGCGCCAGTGACGTAATCAACCTTCATCCATTGTTCTGGGTATTTGATGGCTGGCTGATGGTACAGACGCAATCCCTTCAGGATAGGAATCCAGAGAAATTTCTGGAAGTCGTTGCCCATCTTAGGGAACTGTCCGTAGGAATGAATCCGATTGCCTTGGCGGTCTTCCAAAATACATCCTAATGCCCCTAACTTCCCCTGATACTGTTTGGCAAAGTCGTAAAGCATTTTGATGGCATTGTTCTTGAGCAGTGTGTCTGAGTTAAGGAAGAAGATATATTCTCCTTTCGCTTGCTCCAAACCCTTATTGTTTGCCCTGCCGAAGCCAAGGTTCTCGCCAGTAGGAATAAATACAATGCGTTTGTCTTCTGTCAGTGTATCTGTAGAACCATCTGTAGAGCCGTTATCAACGACAATAATCTCATAATCAATATCGGTTGTCTGTTCCGTAATGCTATCAAGGCACGGCCTAAGAACATGCAGTGTATTGTAATTGACGATGATGACAGATACATTCATAATTATGCAAAAGTATAAAATTCTATTTATTGCAGCAAAGAATTTGTTCATTGCAGATAAGAATTTAAATAAAATTAACGTGAGTATAAAGATTCAGTCAGAAAAACTATGTATCTTTGCACAATAAGAAATTAGCAATAGTAACAATACAATGAATAATAATATACAATTTGATGATTCTGTGTCTTTTGCTAAAGGCATCGGTATCATGTTAATGGTATTGGGACATACGTTTTTTTTCGCTTATGGTTATAGGGTAATATATATGTTCCACATGCCTTTGTTTTTCTTTCTCTCTGGCTATTGTTTCAAAGAGAGCCATTTGGGAAATTTTCAGAATTATGCCAAGAAACGCATCAGTAGAATATATGTCCCATTTGTAAAGTGGGGACTGATATTCCTTTTATTGCATAACATCTTTTTTCATTTAAACATTTATAATGACACTTTTGGATTCGAAGGAGAAGTTTCTCAATTATATGGGGTGTCTGATTATCTGAAAAAGGCTTTCCTTATCTTCTTTTGCCTGAGTGGTAACGAACAATTGTTAGGAGGCTATTGGTTTCTGCATACGATGTTTTTTGCCTCTTTTATTTTCTATGGATTCTTGAAACTGAAAATACCTCCTGTGGGGGCGGTACTCATTTCTTTGCTTTTGAGTGTTATGCTTTATTTTCATGGAATTCCAGTTGTCAATATTTACTGTGGTGCAAAAGAGTTTTTGGCAGTATCATGTATGATGGCTGGTTACCTTTATAAATCCTATTCGATAGATAAATTCGTAGACAGATATTGTGCATACGTTATTCTTGTATGTGCTTTATTACTGATATTGGGAAGCGTGTATTGGCATGGAGAGATGATTGATATGAAATGGACTCATACTATTCCATATTTCTTTTCAGCGATTGCTGGCTCAATCCTTATCTTTAAACTTTCCAAGTTGTCGGTAGATAAGACACGCTGGCTTTCAGACTTAGTCTCGCGTATTGGCAATAAGACGATAGAAATTCTGACTTGGCATTTCCTGTGTTTTAAAATAGTCAGTTTGATTATTATAGCCTATTATGGACTACCAATTGAACATTTGGCAGAATTTCCAGTGATAAACCCTTATAATGTTCAAGGTTGGTGGATTCTCTATTTTGTGATAGGCATTGCTGTTCCTGTTATTGGAACAGTTTACATAAAAAAACTAAATCCGGATAATGTCATCAGGAAATGAAAAATATTATTGATCTAACGATGGTCTTCCTGTCTTTTATTTGTACATCGGGATGCTATTGTAAAAATATTTTTCTTTTCCATGTCTAACTAATAAATTAATATGTTATCAACAATATTACAAAAAAGACCATTGAACACAAACTTCTTGCTGCTATTCGGATTGTCGGTTGTCAATCTGCTGTTTATGCACGGACAGATGTCCATGACGATGAAATATGAGTATCCGTTCAATGAGGATGCCATTTTCAGCAATGTGTTCTCGTGCCTGATTGATGCGACCTTCTTTTTCCTGCTAAGCCTGTTGCTGACGAGGTGGCGGGTAAAAGGCGCACTGTTGCTGACATTCATCCTGACAGTACTTCTGTCGTTCTTTAACGTGCTGTATTCACGCTTCTTCGACCATTATCTGCCCAATCTGGCCATTCTGCAAATAGGGAATATGAACGACAGTAGCGTAATGGGTAGCACGCTGACTGGTTTCCGTTGGATGGATCTGTTCTATATGCTTTGGGCTTTCCTCTTCGGTTGGCTTTATAAACGTTATGATAAAGTGATGCTGAGGACGCAATGGCTAAGGACGATGGGACTGCTGTGGGGAGCAATGGTGGCTGGCGTTGTGGCCTTTATTTTGGTGTTGGACTTGCTGCATGACCATAACCTGAAAACGTCGTTTATTCGCTTTTTCCCCATCAAACAGCAACATACGCAGGCACCAAATAGTATGCTATATCGCAGCGGATTCCTGAGACGTGCACTGGTGTGCTACGATGACTTCATACAGAAGGATTGGGAGCTGGACGAAAGCCAGAAGGCAGACATTAAACGCGAATATTCGGACTATAGGCAACGTACGACGAAAGCCATTGTCGAGGGTGAGAAGAACCTGATATTCATCATCGTTGAATCGTACCTGTCGGTAACGTCTGACCTAAAAGTGGATGGTAAGGAAATTACACCCTTCCTGAATAGCTTGAAACGTGATAGTACGGTGTTTTATAACGGGCATATGCGTCCCAATATTGAGATGGGTGAGTCGTCTGACGGGCAGTTTGTCTATATGACGGGCCTGTTACCGCTGAAATCGGAGATGACCGTCAACATTGCTAAGGACAAGACGCTTTATGGTTTGCCGGAAGCTTTGATGAAGGCTGGACGGCTGAAACATTCGCACATCATAATACCTACATCGCCCACGTTCTGGGAACAGGATAAGATGAACCTGCGATATGGTATAGAGCAGATGTACTCGAAATTCGACTGCGACAAAGCGCTGCATGGCAACAAAGACTTGGACGACGAAATGGTGTTTATGATTGCATCGAGGGTGGAAGCAGCAGCTGAGCAGCCCTTCTTCTCGCTGGTTGTCACCATGTCAATGCACAACCCCTACACGAAGTGCGTAGAGCATGGTTTTACGCTGGCAGACAAGACTATGTCGAAAGAATATCTAAATTATCTGGTGGACTGCCACTATACCGACATGCAGATTGAGAAGTATATCAATAGTTTGAAACAACAGGGACTCTATGATAATAGTGTCATCGTGATAACATCCGACCATCATGCCCATTCCGAACATCTGAATATGTGCAATAACCAGGTTAGCGACGAGTTGCCGCTATACATCATCAATAGCGATGTGGATAGAGACCATGTGTGGACGGGTCGTTGCAATCAGTTGGATGTCTACACCACACTGCTGGATATCTATGGTGTACGCCCAGAATGGCGCGGATTGGGTCGAACGCTGTTAAACGTCAACTATCAAGAGTACCCCATTGAAAAGTTGCAGACCTTGTCGAATTGGATAATCAGGAGCAACTATTTCGAAATGGAGCGTAAGCACTAAAGGTAATTACTGGTCGTTGTTGGTCAGTTATTTCATCCAAATACCATTCGCTTTGCCGTTAATCAGTTTGTAGAACTGGATTCGGTTGACAATGAGGCCAGGGATGTTCACCAAGCACATGATTATCATAAACCAGATGATGCTGTGCGTTAATTGTGTCGTCAGGTAAGCTAATGGAATAAATAGAACAGCTGCAACTGTGGTAAAAATAAGTTGCAGGCGCAACTTCCCGATACCGTTAATGAAATAGCTGTAGCGCATGCTATATATTAGAATAAAGATATATGTTGCCATCACAATGCTCATACGCATATCAATAGTTACTATGTCCCCAATCCAAATGGAATAGATCCATGGCGAAAGGATGACCATCATTACCATACATGCAATGATGCCGATAATCATTAGTCTCAGTTTTCGGGTTGCGTTATGTATCCATTGCATGTCACCTCGTTCGTAGGCATCGGTGGTGGCATTCCAGAAAGGCATGCAGATAACAGTGAATGCAACAAGCATCAGGCTGAAATAGCGATAGGTAATCTGGTAAGGTGTTACCAAAGCGGGGGTAAACAGGTTGGATATCAGCAGATTGGAAGTCATAAACAGGATGACGCTCGATATCTGCATAATAAAGAATTGAACACCCATGTTGATGACGTTTTTAGCCTCCTTGAAATTGATGAGCCTGAACGAAGGCCGAAGGTGCGGATATTTATACAAAAATGTATAGGGGAATGCCAGCAGGTAGACCAGTAGTGGAGCTGCTGTATTCACCAGGGCGATATGCATGAGTGAGTGGCTTCCTGACCATTGCACGATGTAGGTGCCGATGAGTGCCAGTGTCTGTCCTATTGCGATGAACAGGTTGCTGACTGCAGGCAACTGCATCCCCATATAGAAATTTCCAATCAGCTTGAAGATAAATGATGTGCATACCAATGTTACCGTTACCATCAGCACTTGTCCCAGATGGTCGACCTTTGAAGGCGTGGCGTTGAATACCTGATAGGGGTCACCGATGGCAATCAACAGGATCAGGATAATCAGGATAGGAATGATGATACTCGTCAGCATGGCAAAAGTTGAGGAAATCAACGAGCGTGTACGCTCGTGTTCTCCGCGTGCCATGTATTCTGCCACCTTGTTGCGTAGCCCGTTGCCCAGGCCGATGTCCATATTATCAATCCACAGCAACAGACTGCTGATGGTCAGCCAAATGCCGTTCTTATATTCTCCCAGGCAGTTTAAAGTGGCAGGTACCAGGAGTAGTACAATGGCGGCTGACCATCCCTTGATGAAGAAGGAGGCCAGGATGTTCTTCTGTAATAGCGAAGAACGCTGGTTGCTGACACTCTTTTCGTTACTCATGCCATTGCGAAGTCTAAGAGTTCCCAGATGAATAGTGTGAAAACAAACTCAATGAGTCCAATCATGCAGACTGCAATCTTGCCATAATACTGCGGACGCAAGGTGTAGCAAACGCATGGGAATAGCGCGAGTTCTACGATGCCAAGCAGTTCGTGCAGTCGGCCTGCCACCACAGAGATAGAGGAGAGAGCGAAGAAACATGCCATTGAATAGGCCGTAATCTTCAGTAGTATCGGTAGGGCAGGGCAGTGCTCAAGAATCGTGTCATAGAAATACAGTGAGTAGAGTATGATGGCGTATTGTATCCAGATGGTCACATTCTTCAACGACAGTTCATCAAAGATACCTCTTTCTGTCAATGCCTTATACATTTCGATTTTTTCCTGAATATATGGTAATGGCAATGCAGAGAAGAAATCATAGTGCAGCAGAAAAAGCACAGCTCCTACCGGTACAATGGCTATCAGTGCGTATCTCCATATTTTTGACAGATCGTTGCTGAAAAACAGGATGGGATAGAATGCAAATGATGAATAGTGGAATACGTTGGCAATCAGGAAATAGACTATTGCTTTTTTCTTATTGCCTTCGGAGAGGGGCTTGATGGCCAGCAGAAGCATGCCTGACGCTACGGCAGCTCTAATTTGTATAAAGTCGTGAAGGATGAAATAGTTGCCGAAATAAATGGCTAATGGCAGGAAATACCATGGCGAGAGTTGCCTAAGGGCATAAAACTTGATGGTAATGCCCAAAATAGCATATATCAGGAACAAATAGTGGACATCGTCAGTAAAACCCTTGACAATCTCTGAAAAAAACAGAAAAGAGAATTCTACAAGCAGTTTCGGATTATTTTCATTACTTTTGAAAATCTCTTCATAGGATTCTGAATCAGGATCCACGCCTATCGTCCTGAAAGCACAAAAGAGTATCATAATGATACAGATTCCCCAATATACATATTTTTTATAGTCTCCAAGATATTCTTCCAGGAAAATGAGAGAGACGATAAAAATAAAAAGCAATATGAAGAAAAAGATCATTGTTTGCGCAAAATATATAATGACGTACCGGCAAAAGTAAGTAACAATATGAATGCAACAAAAATCATGCGTTTTGGCTCAGAAGGCTTGATGGGTACGGAAGCCCCTTTGATGACGGTAAAGGCAGGTGTACGCTCCTGAACTTTTGCCTTTGCGGCCTGCATCTGGGTATTGAGGGTGGTATAGGCATTAAACCTTAACTGTAGATCATTTTCCATATCCTCCAGTTTCAATTCGATACTTCTTAATGCTACCTTCGAGTTCGCATCAGCCATACTGCCGTATCGTTGACGCGCTTTCTCATAATCTTGTTTGGCATCCATTGACAACTTCAGGTAATATTCATAATCGGTGCGGGCTTTGCTCGTACGATAGTTGGTAATGAAATCCTGAAGGCGTTCCTTGACAGAGTCACCAATAGTCTTACAAATTAATGCATCTTGGTCTTTAATGCTGATACTGATAACAGCAGTTTTCTTATCGAAATTAATCTTGATCTTATCCCTAATACTACCTGCGATGTCATCTTCGTCCTTTGAAAGATTGTAAGGGTCAATGATACCGGCCTCTCCTTTTTGTTCTTTCTTGAAGAGATTCTTGCACCAGTCTATAGGTACCATCCATATAATGGGTTTTTGATGTTTTTTCAAATAGTCATGGTATGTTGTATTAATGCTTCCGTCTTTGCTCTTAATACGTACATTGAAAAGACTGGTCACAAAGCCATTGTCCTCCATCAGGTCAGGGTAAAGCAACGGGGTGATGGCATCATTGCTCTGCAGATTGTCCAAATCAAATCCGAAAGAAGATGCCAACGAACCCAGAGTACTGGTCATGGACGTACCCCCCAATTCTGGCGCCAACTTGATGTCAGTGCTATAATAGCGCGGAAAGCCCATAATATATATGCATGCAATGACAAAGGCTATGGGCAACGTCTTGGCAAAGAGTTTCTTCTTTGCCCATAATTTTTTCGCTATGTCGTTTATGTCAATAACCCGTAATTCTTTGTTCGTCTTTTCTTCCATAGTCTGTTATTTTACAAGGTTAGCAATGGTGGCAATCATGGTGGCGATGGATGCCGTCGACGAGCCGATGGTCAGCCACTCGGCAAGACCCATGGTGCGGCCTTTGCGCTTGGTGGGTACCACAATCTGACAGCCTGGACGTGGCTTGTGTTTGCGATCGGCCTTGGCCACCATGCCGTTCATGTAGATGATGATGGTTTGGCTCTCCTTGGCGGTTGAGGTGGTGCCACCAGCCAAATCGATATAGTATTTGGCGTTCTTGCCTTCCTTGAAGCGTACTGTGTTCGGGTAGAGCACCTCGCCATTGATCTTCACTGTTCCGTCATAGCGTGGCACAATGATGCGGTCGCCTTCACGCAGGATGGGGTCGTCCTCGCTGCCAGGGTTCTCTAGAGCCTTGTCCATCTCAATGCCGACAGGATAGCTGGCATTCGTCATCAGCTTTCTGATGTCGATAGAGTCGTTACCTGAGTTGCGCTGGGCTGTGCGCAGCATGGTTTCCATCTGGTCGCGCTCATCAGCGGTCATCAGTCTCAGCAGCTTCGTACCTTCAGGATAGGCGCGCTTGGTCAGTCCACCAGCCTGTTTGAGAAGTTCGCTCAGTCGCTGACCCTTGTTCGACAGGGCATAAGTACCCTCAAACTGCACCTCACCCTCGATGGTGACGTTCTGCTGCTCGGTATAGTTGGGCGAACGGCGCACATACACCTCATCAAAGGGTTGCAGGGTAAAGTCGGGCTGGCCCTGGATGGCGAAGTCGGGTGTCAGCTTGAAGCTGAACGTCTGGGCTATCTGGTCGTCGGACTCCGTAGCGTTGGGATTGGTCAAGCGACGGGCTACGTCGACTTTCACCAGCGAGGCAGCCTCCGTGGGTCCGCCAGCCTGTATGATCAGATCCTCGATGGTCTCGTTGTCAGCATATTTATAGGTTCCAGGGTAGTGTACCTCGCCATTGATGGATACGGTTCTTAATGCTTCGTTCTCATCACGGCTGGCAATGTAGATGACGTCTTCATTGCGCAGGGGTACATCGGGCACGGTGCCTTCCAGGATGCCGTTAATGTCCAAACTCTGCACCTCCAGCGTGCGGTCAACCTTCATGCGGTGCATGACGGCATGTTGGCCGATGGCGCCCTCTGTCAGTCCGGCAGCAGCTTCGACCAGTGTCTTGACGGTGCTGATGTCGCCGCCTACGTGGTACATGCCTGGGCGGAAGATGGCACCCTTAATCTCTACCATGTTCTGATAGCGTGCAAGGGTGGAGTCTACGCTGACAGAGTCTTCGTCCATGAGTTTGAAACTGTTCATGTCGAACTCGCCTACGCTGAACACCGAGTAGCCTGCTCCTGCCTTACGGTTGATGCGGATAGCTTTCGTATAGGCGTCGCCCGTGAATCCTCCGGCATATTTCAACAGGGTGGCGGCACTCTCCGTCTTCTTCATTTCGTAGAACATGGGGCGCTTTACCTTACCCGTGATGTTCACCAGCGACTCGTAGGGGCTGACGGTGATGACATCGTTGTCCTGCAGGCGGACATCACCGCTCAGCTTGCCGTTCAACAGGAAGTCGTAGACGTCGACATTGCTAATCAGCTTGCCTTTGCGATAGACTTTTACGTTACGCAGCGTACCGATTTCGTTTGGACCACCAGCCATGTAAAGGGCGTTATAGACGGTGGCAAAGGCCGACATGGTAAACGTGCCGGGCATCTTCACTTCACCCATCACGCTGACAGTGATGGTGCGTGTCTGGCCTACTGTCAGGTCAATCTTTGAACCCTGGTAGCGTGGGCCTAGCACACGCTTCAGACGGGCCTTGGCCTGACTGACGCTCAGTCCGCCTAACTGGATGACACCGATGTCCTCAATAGTAATAGTGCCGTCGGGCGAAATGGTCTCCGACACGGTCTCCTGCGATGCTCCCCACACGTCGACGTTTACCACGTCGCCTGGGCCCAGCGTGTAGTTCTGAGGTGTGGCCAGATTCATGCTGCTCTCAAACGTCAGGTTCTTGTTGTTGAACACGTCGTGGCCGAAGATCTTGCGCTTCTCTTTGTCCTTCGTGAATTCGTCGTCAAAGTATTTCAGCGAGTCGGGCATCATGAAGTCCATGGCCTCGTCCATCTCCACATAGTCGGCGTCTTCCTCGTTATACGTGTGACGCTGTATCTGGTTCTTTTTCTTGGTGTCCTTGAGGCGGAACTGCGAAGCCTTCTGCTTATCCAGCTTCTTCTGCTCTTCGCGTTTCTCGCCGTTCTGCTCTCTCATGCGTGTTTTCATTTCCTTCGAACCCGCTGTGATGTCGTCAGCTCCTAGGGCACCGTTCTTAATCTGTTTCTGGTATTTCTTCTGGATACGGCGAATCTGGTCAATCGTTACACCACGCTGCATCAGCTGTGTCACAATCTGTTGGCGCGACACACCCTTGGCGTTTTGCTCGATGACGTAGTCCATCACTTGATTGTCGGTCATTCCCGACTGAGCCCAGCTCATGGTGGCGCACACCATCACACTGGCTATGAGAGTAGCGAATCGTTTCATAGACATTATTAATGCATTAATATACTATATTAACCCCAATATGGGCAAAATATTGTGCAAAGGTAGTGCAAATTGAGCGAAAAACCAAATTTATTTGAGTTTTTGTTTTTATTGCCTGCGCAGAGAAAAAGAATACCTAGAGGGTAAAGGGGAGAAACCCCCGTATTTACAGGGATTAAACCTAGGGTTTGCAGGGAGCGAGACGGCATGTTACTAATTTGCCCCGCCCGTGGCAAATTGTTGCGGCGGGCGGGGCAATATCTTGTGGCGGGCGTGCGAATATCTTGTGGCGGCCGCCAAAAGAGCAGCTATATATGGGCTTTTCGGGTTGTTTTGCTCATGCAAAGATACGAAAAAAAATGCAGAAATGCAAGTTTTTTTCTTAATATATTTGTGTATTTATAATAAAATACCTATCTTTGCACGCGAAACGTGACTTTCACACCTGGGGTTGACTGGATTTGACAGCAGGATGAGATGGTACGTAAGCATGCGGAGTGACGACTGTGGACTCCATAATCACGTCGGTCGAAAATTTAATTGGCAACAATGAGTATGCTCTCGCTGCCTAATCGAAGTATAGTAGATTAAGGCTCAATTCCGTCACTAGGTGACAGAACGAGACGTCGCTCCGAGGATGTTGTTCCGAATCCGGAGATCAAGCGGCGCAGGTTAAATCGGAAATAGTCGTGTCAGGCCTCGATGGCGGGATGAAATTTTAGAGGATAAGGCTGTTGTTGGTGGCTTGGGTCTTGCAACAGCACGAAAATGAAGTCCAAGATAAGCATGTAGAAAGCGTATGGTTTCCCTGTTTGGACCGGGGTTCGACTCCCCGCAGCTCCACTATATTACGCTGATGAGTCTCGCCCTAGCGGGGTTCTTAGACCTGAAGGTCAAAGCGACTTCGTCGATGACGACTCCCTCCAGCTCCACAAAACAAGTTATGAAAAAGATATTACTATTTCTGGCGGCGGCGACCATTGTGCTGCCAATGAATGCCCAACAGACTGAGATGGCCCAGCAACGGCAAAACTTCCAGCTGGCTCCGGAATTGAAGAAGGATAAGAACTTCTTCAATCACATGGACTTGGGTGTGACATTAGGAACGGCAGGCTTGGGCTTAGAAGTGAGTATGCCTGTTCACGACATGGTGCGTGTGCGTACCGGTCTTAGTTATACGCCCCGTTTTGAGGTGCCTATGACCTTTGGCATTCAGGTTGGTGACGACCCTGCAACGAGTGCCAGCAAGTTTAACAAAATGGCAGCCGTTTTGCAAGATCTGACAGGCAATCCTGTGGACGACCATGTAGAGATGCTGGGCAAGGCGAAGATGTGGAACTGGAACTTGCTGGTGGATTTCTATCCTCTGAAGCATAACAAGCACTGGCGCGTGACGGCAGGTTTCTTCCTGGGTCCGTCGACTGTGGCCGAGGCCTTCAACAAGACGGAGAGTATGGCTTCGCTGGTGGCTGTCAGCATCTATAATAACATGTATGATAAGCTGCATGGCAAAACGAAGCGTGAGCTGGCCAGCGTGAAACTGATTGACTTGTCAGTTTTAGGAGAAAAATATGCAGACATCTATTTTGACTTGGATCTGTTGGTGAAACTTCAGGAAGGCTTTGACAATGCAGGCCGCATGGGTATCCACCTGGGCAACTACGTGCGCGACGTGGAGGACGAAGACGGCAACGTAATCCATAAGAAAGGTGACCCCTACATCTTGACTCCTGACGAAGACCACATGGTGAAGGCCAATATGGAGGTGAATGCCTTCAAGCCCTATGTTGGTTTTGGCTATGAGGGCAGGCTGGTAAAGGGTAACGACCGCCTGAAGGTTGGTGTCGATGCTGGTGTCATGTTGTGGGGAGGCAAGCCAAGCCTGCTGACACACGACGGAACAGACCTGATTAACGACGTAGAAGGCGTTACTGGTAAGGTTGGCGACTACGTGGACGTGATGTCAAAACTATCGGTCTATCCCGTTCTGAACGTCAAGTTCTCGTACACAATATTTTAAGAGTTAGAGAAGTTAAAGCATAAAAATAGCCGCTCAATAGAATGGGCGGCTATCTTTTTTGTCTTTTAATCTTATTATTTCTTTACGACCTTTTTGCCGTTCATAATATAGATTCCTTTTTTCAGGTTATCGAAAGAGCTGGCGTTCTCACCAACCTTGACACCTTGGAGAGTATAGATGCTTCCTTGATACTCATTGCTCATGGTTACACCTGCGATGCCAGAAGCTGCAATGTTTATCACAACGTCATCGGGTTTAGAAAACACGGGATTTTCTGCGGTATTATCTGGAGATACAATCTCGATATTCTTCAGGGTAATAGTGCCCGTTTGGAAAGTGCTGGCAGCAGTAAGGTCTATCATGATAATAGCACCAGAGGTTCCTGATAGGGTCTTATTGCTACTTGATGAAAGAAGAACACGGCCGTTCGCTGGATTATAGTCGAGTGAATGTTTTTTCAATGTTGTACGAGCTAATTCCATGAGATATTCACCTTCTTCGTCTTTTGCAACGGATAATCCTTCAGGTAATTCCATGTCAAACTGTACCAACGTTACAGTCATATCCGGATTTTCCAAGTTGACAGTCAGCGTCTTTGTCTCACCTGCCTTGATGGTGAAATCGTCCACTGTCAGTTTTGTCTGCGACTGTGCTGCAGCGGTTAACGGCAGTACAGCCAAAGCTATAAGGCATGTTTTTAAAAAATTCATATCTGAAAATGTGTTTTGTTTATTATTTACCTAATACTTTGTTCACAAGAATCACGTAGTCCTGACCAGAAACTATGCCGTCCTTATTGAGGTCAGCAGCTTCGTTGAATTCATTATTCAAAATAAAGTTTGCCTCAATTACAAGGTCTTGTCCGGTAACTTCACCGTCACCACTCAGATCACCAGGAACTGCAGGCTCCTCTTCTTTATCCGTCACTTTCAGTATGGCGGGAGCCGAGGCGCTGACGGTGATGTATGCCGTGTTGGCAGGAATGTACTTCAGGTTGTTGTCCTTGACAAAAGCCAGCGAACCATCAGCAGCAGTTCCCAGCACACGCATGGTGTTAGCGTCGTATGCTACAACATTGGTATGGGTAGGGCCTGCATCAGGATTGCAGAAGTAGACACCCGTCAGCAAGTTGTCGTTTGCAGTTCCGCTGGTGCTGGCACCAACGTTCAGCTTGTTGCTGGCAGCGCTCTGAGAGGCGCACTTGATGATAACGGGGGTAGACTTAGGCACACCGCCTGTGACTTCCTTGATAATTACCTTGCCAGTAGCTTCATTAACCTTGCTGACATACCATGCTGACATACCCTCCGACAGGAAGGTGAAGGGGAAGGCTGCATAGAACGTCTGGTAGTAGCTATCGCCAGAAGCAATGTTGGGCTGTAAGCCGAAGTAGAAACCCTCGGCATCCTTCACGGGAAGAATGTTCCAGTCAAGGTATTTTCCACCTTCATAGTCTGACGCGATGTTCGTCACCAAATGACCATTATTCAAACGTTCTTGTTTTTGTTCTTCTGTAATATATCCCAACTCAACCTGTAGGTTAAGCTTTTCGTAATCTATTAATTGATCGGCCAAATATTTGGTCATACCAGCCTTACTGGCAGAGCACCAGTATTTATTGTCACCCATATCATTAAGTAATACCTCATAGGAGATAATTTGATAACTGCCTGTGCCCTGACTCTGGAAGTCATAGCCCTTATTCATCTTCTTGATATAGATAATAGACGAGGGGTCTGAGACGACATTCTCGAAGCCGGCACGGGTGCGCAGTGCTTCCATATCAGCATCGGTAGTTGATATGTTTACGCTTCCTCGGTTGTCAATAACTCGTATATAGCGTCCCTGCTCTGAGCTCTGTGCACGATAATAGCCATCGCCATTCAGCTGAGCATGGGCCGACAGTGTGCAGACAGTAGCAAGTAAAAGTAATTTTATCCTGTTCATAACAATTGTGTGTTATTAAATTGGAGTCTGACTCTTACCATACCACTTGGGTATGGAAAAGAGCCAGACTCAATATTGGTTTAAACCTCGAAAATCATTCCGTTGTTTACTCTGCGATACAGATTGTTACACGGTTCAGGTCGTTCTCAGCGAACGGCTGTACGCGTGAACCCTTAGAATCGTAAGAGATACGGTCAGCAGAGATGTTGTACTGGTTCATCAGAGCCTTCACAACAACGTCAGCACGCTGAGCTGCCAGACGGTCGTTGATGCGGTTGTTACCAGTGCCAGCATCAGCATAACCTGTAACTTCAACCTTGGCGTTGGGGTTCTGGTTCATATAGTCGGCGATGTCCTTGATCTTCTCAGCCTCGGTTTCGCTAACCTTGTAAGAGTTGATCTTGAAGAAGATATCACGACGAATCTTCTCAATGGGCTTCACTTCTACCTTAGCGGGAACCTCTACGATCTTCTCAACAACCTTCTCCACGTAGCGAATCTCAGGCTCGGGAGCAGGGATGAACTTCGTAGTATAGGTCTTGCCGAGGTTGATCTTCACACCAGCGAGGGCGTTGAAGTACCAGTCAGCATTGCCAGCCTTCTTTGAGTTGTACTTATCAGTCAGGATGTTGGCATTACCCTCGATGTTGATGCTTACCTTATCAGATACGCGGAAATCGAAGAGAAGACCAGCCTGACCGAAGATGTTCACCTTCGTACCATCCCACAGATAGCGCATATTCTGCTTGCCATCGTACATCAGGTTGGGGTTGGTGTTCTGGTAGTTTGCAATCTGAGCCTCTACAGTGTTAGCCTCGTCGTTCTTCCAGGCGATGTTAGCACCACCACCTACGAATGCATACACATTGAGCAGGCGCTGGGGGTTGAAGTTCTTGCAAACGATGTTCGACAGGTTGAACATCAAGTCCAGAGAGGGAGCGACATAGTTCCACTTCCACTTTCCTTCGTACGACTGTGCAGGAGTCATGTCAGTGTCGTCGAGCTTGATGACACCCTTGCTCTGCCAAGCATTTACTGCCAGACGCAGACCAATCACCTTTGTGAAGTTATAACCCAAAGCAACCTGTGCGTTCGGAGAGAACAAGTCGCTAAACGAACCCTCACCCAGGGTATACTGTCCACCACCCTGAAGCATTAAATACCAATGGGGCTGGAACACATATTCTGTAGTGCCTTTCTGCTCGGCCTGGGCAGATGCTGAAAGCACGCCCAGGAAAAGCAGAAGTGACATAATCATTTTCTTCATGTTCTTATTCCTTTAAAAATTATTAGATTTAGAACTGTACATAGAACCTCTTAGTGGTAACCTTACCATGATAGTCTACAGCGCTGTAGCTAATCTCGTAGATGTAACCAGCCTGACCGTTCATGGTGCAAGACTTCTCGCTGTCAATGACAGTCTTCATGTTCTCGCCATTAGCAGCCTGACCAATGCTAGCAGCAGCCTCAGTACCGTCAGCATTCCAAACGTTTGTTACAGCTACGAACTTCTTATAGGCAGGAGCCAGCAGCTCGAGAGAGTAAGAAGTGGGATACAGAGTCAGAGAACCACTAACCTTAGTAGGACTAATCATCGAGCGAGACAAAAGCTTAATCTTGTCACCAGTCTTTGCAACAAGCACAGGCTGCAGAGCTCTGTTAGGAGCAGAGCTGAAGATAGAGTTCAACTTGTTGTAAGCACGGCTAATCAGCTTGCTCAACTCAGACTTGACGTCATTCTTAATATTGCTGATAGATGCATTAACCTGATTGTTGATATTATTCAGCTTCTGAATTTCATTCAGCATCTTGGTAAGATCGTTCTGAGCAGAAGTCCACTGAGCGTTCACCTTGTCAATAATCTCCTTTAAGGTGTTGTACAGGTCAACATCAATATCCTTGTTAATATTAATCTGGTGGAATTCAATCACATCACCAGTGTTAGCGTCATGCCATGTAGTGCCATCGTAAGTAATCTCTGTTTCATTTGTAGACTTCCAAGTCAGCTTTCCTTCTTTATTTGTTACAAGGACATAAACAGGTTTTCCATCAGCATCCTGCAGTACATATTGGAAGTTGACAGTAATCTTAGTATCAATTGAACTAATGTCAATTGTTCCAAAATTGATATTAACGTCTGAGAAATCAGGCATATTGAGATTAATTTTGGTATTAATCTTGTTGAAAATCTTGTTCAGCAAGTTCTGAAGTTTCTCCTCACCAGGCAGGTTAGCCTTGAAGTCCTTCAGGAAAGCGTAAGACAGAGGCTTGATAGCAGTAGTAGCCAAACCATACTCAGAGAAGATGTTGTGAGTGTTACCCTCAGTTGCATCAGTCCAAGAAGCCTTGACACCATAAGCAGGCATTACATCCTGTACGCTGTTAATCAGAGCAGCACCAAAGGTGAGCACGCTGGCCTTATCCTTATTCTTGATGATGTCCTTAGCCTCGCTCTCCAGAGTGGTGTAGTCAATCTTCATCTTAGCGGCATCGATATCGCCTGCAGCCAAGGTAGCCTTAGCCTCATAGAAACCGTTGTCAGCGCTACGAGTGAAACCGAAAGTCAACTCGCGGTCAGAGTAAGCCAAGGGGCTCAGTTTGACAGGAGAAACATTTCCTGCGCTGGTCTCCATACCTAATGTAACACCAGTGAAGTCTACAGTGTTCGGGTTGATGGTCAGATAGAGTGTACCGGCATTACCAGTCTCAGAACCATTTACCTGGCTAACGAAACGACCAGCGGGAACAGGATACAGTGATATACCACCGCCCATTACCTGCAAGTTACGTAGGGTAAAGGCCATTGAAGCGTCAATCAAACGATTCTCATCGTCAGAATCTATGATGGGGAAATTAAATGAACCAGCGGTGTTCTCACCATAGTAAGCAGCGAGAATCTGTGAACGAACGTCGAGCGGAGTGTTGAAGTAACCGATAACGGGGCTCTCAGTACCCTGAATAACGATACCGGTAATCATCTTCTTCAGAACGTCGCTTGTCAGATTGTTAACTTTGGTCTCCAAAGTTGTCATTCTTGTTTCAAGATCGGTCAGTCTGCCTTCGATTTCAGTAATCTTGACAGTGTATACATCCTTAACCCAATCTTCAAACTCCTTCTTGGTCAGATAATCTTTGAACTTGGCCTCCAGCTCAGCAACCTTTGTCTCCAGCACATCAATTCTACCTGAATTGTCAATAGCCTTGTCCCAAGCATCCTGTGCCAGGTTCTGTGCTTTGCCAATGAGAACGATGAGCTCCTGACGAACAGTCTCCAACTCGCTGTGAGTAACAAAGTCTTTCAGGTCGGGAATGTCAATCTTGATGTTCTCGATGATGTTGTAGATGTTCTTGATGTCCTCTGTGTTGAAGTTCACCTGAGTGTTCAGAGTGGTGTACAGAGTGTACAGGTCTGCAGCCTTCTTCTCAACGGCTGTCAGTCTCTCATCCAACTCAATATACTTGCTCTTCAAGTCCTCAATAGCTTTCTTGAGCTCGTCAATGTCAGCCTTGTTTGCCTCAGCTAATTCCAGAGCTTTCTCGCTAAGAGTCTGAACATTGATGATCAACTGGTTCAGCGTGTTCAACTGCTGAGCAACAGTGCCTTTGCTTAAATCAATATCACCCAGGGTGGTGTTGATGTTGGTAATGGCCTGATTCAGAAGAGCGATTGCAGTGTTGTAGTTGTCAATCGTCACATAAGTCTTAGCAGCCTCGTCCTTGGTGAGATAGTCCTTCAGGGCAGCCTCCAGGTCGCACTTGCAACTCTTGATGGTGTTTACATAAGCCTGAAGAGCGTCGAGTTGCTGCTGGAGAGCCTCACGGAGCGTGATCTCCTTGTTCAGACGTGCTTTGATGTCGTCATAAGCATCCTCATCGTAGTCCTTACAGGCTACAAAACTACTCATGCTAAACACTGCCAGTGCAAACATGAGGAATCCACGAATAATTTTCTTGTTCATAAAAAATTAATATTACAATTAAACATTTATTAAAGTTTTCTCTATTGTTATATATGCGCAAAGGGAAGGCCAAAGCCCACGAATCCCTTATTTTTTTGCGCATTTTAGACCAAATCCGCTGCAAATTTAAGTTTTTTTTTCTTATCTTCCAAAAAAATCGTAACTTTTTTATCAGAAAATGCTTTTTTTTTGCCGTATCTCAGTCTTTTTTAGTATCTTTGCGTCAGAATTTCAAGAAAATAAGACTGAAATAGAGATATGAGACAATTATTACTACTGTTTGTGTCTGCGCTTGTCGTAGCGAATGCGACGGCTCGTGAGCGCATCAATTTCGACAAGGGTTGGCGTTTCTCGTTGGGCGACAATATGGCGTGGTCTACTAATGAGTACGACGACAGCCGCTGGCGGCAGTTGGATTTGCCACACGACTGGGCTATCGAGGGTAGTTTTAGCGCTGACAATCCTTCAGGTGCGGGTGGGGGCGCGCTGCCTGGTGGCGTGGCATGGTACAGGAAACACTTTTATGTGAAGGATGTGGCCAAGTACTTCCTGGAGTTTGATGGTGTCTATATGAATGCCGTCGTTTTCGTCAATGGTGAGATTGTCGACTACCGCCCTTACGGATACAGCTCGTTTGTAATTGATATCACGCGCTATATGCGTTGCGACGGCAATGTCATTGCTGTCCGTGTCGATAATAGCGACCAGCCCAACTCCCGTTGGTATTCCGGTTGTGGCATCTATCGTCATGTTTGGCTGACAAAGACTGACTATGTGCATGTGAAACATTGGGGTATGCACGTCGAGACCAACGCCAAGACGGGTGCCGTCAAGGTGAAGACTGCTGTGGCAGGCAAGAACTACAGGGTGAGCTATAGTGTGTTGGATGCTGCAGGCCAGGAGGTGGCTCGAGGAGCCGGAACGGAAACCACGATGTATGTCAACACTGCTACCCTGAAGCGCTGGTCGCCAGAGAGCCCCAATATATATAAGGTTCGTGCGCGCGTATTTAAAAATAGTAGTGTAGTCGACGAGGTGACAACCACGACGGCTTTCCGCGATTTCAGGTTTGATGCCAAGACGGGCTTCTGGCTCAACGGCAAGAACATGAAACTGAATGGTGTCTGCGAACACCACGACTTCGGATGTCTGGGAGCAGCCATCCACGAGGATGCCCTGCACCGCAAACTGACAAAGCTGAAGGCGATGGGTGTCAATGCCATCCGTTCGAGTCATAATCCTCCAGCTCCGGAATTGTTGAACATGTGCGACACGATGGGATTTATCGTGATGGATGAGTCGTTTGACATGTGGCGACGCCGCAAGACACAGAACGACTATGCCCGTTTCTTCGACAAATGGCACGAGAAGGACTTGACGGATATGGTGCTCAGAGACCGTAATCACCCCTGTATCCTGATGTGGTCGATAGGTAATGAGGTGCTGGAGCAGTGGTCGAGTGTGGAGGCTGACACGCTGACGCTGGAGCAGGCTAACCTGATTCTGAATGCAGGCCATGATGCCTCGACACTCGCCAAGGATGGTGAGAAGAGTGTCAATACGATGTTGGCAGAGCATCTGGCTGACATCATACGCCGTTACGATAGAACCCGTCCCATTACGGCAGGCTGTAACGAGCCTTCACCAGGCAATCACCTCTTCAAGGGTAAGGCTCTCGACCTGATTGGCTATAATTACCATCACGAATGGATCAAGGATGTGCCCAAGAATTTCCCAGGCCGTCCGTTCATCCTGACGGAGTCTGTATCTGCCTTACAGACAAACGGTTACTACCGGATGCCGTCTGACAAGATTATCATTGCTCCGAAAGACTGGCGCGAAACATACAAGGACTCGACCTTTATGTGTTCAGCCTACGACAATATGCATGCCCCCTGGAGCTCGACACACGAAGAGACGTGGGACGTAGTGAAGCACACACCGTATGTGGGCGGACAGTTCATTTGGACGGGCTTCGACTATCTCGGTGAGCCAACGCCTTACGGATTCCCTGCCCGTAGCAGCTATTTCGGTATCATCGATTTGGCCGGACAGCCCAAGGACGTCTATTACATGTATCAGAGTGAATGGACACACAAGCCCATGCTCTATCTGTTCCCTCACTGGAACTGGAAAAAGGGCCAGAAGATTGATATGTGGTGTTATTACAATCAGGCTGACGAAGTGGAACTCTTTGTGAATGGCAAGAGCCAGGGCGTCCGTCGAAAGAAAGACAGTCACCAGTATCATGTCTCATGGCGTGTAACCTTTGAACCCGGTGAGGTCATGGTGGTGGCACGCAAAAACGGACAGGTCACCCTGCATCAGACTATCCGTACGGCTGGTGCCCCTCACCATATACAGCTCGATGTTGACTATAAGGGCAAGAACCTGACTTTCATTCAGGCCACTGTTGTCGATAAGGATGGCAACAGGTGTCCGTGGGCTGAGAACGCACTGCAATTCAAGGGTACTGCTGGAGCTAAGGTCGTTGCTACTGACAATGGATGCCAGACGTCGATGGAGCGATTTACAAGTCCTGTCCGCAAGGCGTTCTTTGGACGTTGTATAGCTGTCGTAAAGGGTAAGGGAATGCTGACAGTCGGTGCCGTTGGCCTGCCTGAAAACAAGATGAAACTATAGACACCATGCATATCGCTGTAGCAGGAAACATAGGAAGCGGCAAGTCGACACTCACAAAGATGCTTGCCAAGCACTACGGATGGGAACCACGCTATGAGGCCGTCGAGCATAATCCCTATCTCGAAGACTACTATCGTGACATTCACCGCTGGTCGTTTAATCTGGAGGTTTACTTTCTGAAGGAGCGCTTCCGGGATCTGCTGGCCATCGCCGAGGCGGATCATACGATTATTCAGGACCGTACCATTTACGAGGGGGTTTATGTGTTCATGCAGAACAACAAAGCGATGGGAAATCTTTCCGAGCGCGACTACCTGACGTATATGGAGCTTTTCGAACAGATGATGTCGATGGTCCGTCTTCCAGACCTCATGATTTATCTGCGGGCTTCCGTACCTCATCTAGTGGGTAATATCCAGAAACGGGGCAGAGAATACGAGCAGACTATCCAGCTCGATTACCTGCAGAATCTGAACGAACGCTATGAGGACTTCATCTACCACAAGTATCCTGGGCAGGTAATGACTATCGAGAAGGATGATCTCGACTTTCTGAATCGCTCCAAGGACTTCGCCCTGATTGTCGACCGCATCGACCGTACCCTCTTCGGACTCTTCTCGAATCAAAAAGAATAACTCCTTTAACTTCTTTAACTTCCCAAAAATATGCATATCGCAATAGCTGGAAACATAGGCAGTGGCAAGACCACGCTCACCAAACTCCTGGCGCACCGTTACGGATGGACGCCGCGTTTCGAACCCGTCGACAATAATCCCTATTTGGCCGATTTCTATGCCGACATGCCTCGCTGGTCGTTCAACCTGCAGGTGTATTTCCTGAACAAGCGTTTCAAAGAGGTGGTGGAAATCTCCAAATCAAAGGAAGTCATCATCCAGGATCGTACCATTTTCGAGGATGCACGCATCTTTGCTCCGAACTTGCATGGTCAGGGAATGATGAGCGACCGTGATTTCGAAAACTATACCGACCTCTTCGATTTGATGATGTCGCTGGTGAAGTTGCCCGATCTCATGATCTATATCCGCTCCAGCATCCCTACGCTCGTGGCGCAGATTCAGAAACGTGGCCGTGAGTACGAGCAAACCATGCGTCTCGACTATCTGCAGGGCCTTGAGAAACGCTATGAAGATTGGATAGCTACTTATAAAGGCCCACTGATTATCGTCGATGGCGACCATTGTAAGTTTGGCGACAATCCTGAGCACCTCAAGCAGGTAACAGACATGATTGATGCCAAACTCTATGGCCTCTTCCCCATGGAATAGCTATGCAGGTTATCTACGAAGACAATCATATCATTATCGTCGCCAAGCAGAGCGGTGAGATCGTGCAGGGCGATAAGACAGGCGATATCCCCTTGTCGGAGACGGTAAAGGACTATATCAAGGAGAAGTACCAGAAACCTGGCGCAGTCTTCTTGGGAGTAGTGCATCGCCTGGACCGTCCTGTCAGCGGGCTGGTAGTCTTTGCCCGTACATCGAAGGCGTTGACCAGACTGAACGAGATGTTTCGCAAGGGCGAGGTGCACAAGACGTATTGGGCGCTGGTGGAGATGAACCCCCACCAAACCTCCCCGCGGGGAGGCTTCGTGTCACTCCCCCTCGGGGGAGACGGAGAGGGGTCGAAAGTCGAAGGACAGAACGACGAGTGGCACGTGCTTGAGCACTGGCTGACGCGTAATGAGAAGCAGAACAAAAGCTATGCCTACGACCATGAGGTGCCAGGCTCGAAGAAAGCGGTGCTGAAATATCGTGTGATAGGTCACTTGGAGCATTATACGTTGTTGGAGGTGAACCTGATGACGGGTCGCCACCACCAGATACGCTGTCAGCTGTCGGCTATGGGGCACCCCATCAAAGGAGACTTGAAATATGGTGCCAAGCGTTCGAATCCTGATGGTAGCATATCGTTGCTGGCTCGCAGGGTGGAGTTCGTACATCCTGTCTCGAAAGAAAATATCATTGTTGAGGCTCCATTGCCAGAGGACAAGCTATGGCGAGAGGTAGATACCCCCACCAAACCTCCCCGAGGGGAGGCTTCAGTCACTCCCCCCCTCGGGGGAGACGGAAGGGGGTCGAAGTAAATAGTTCAAAGATGAAAAAGGCATTCTGGTGGATATTGGGCATTTTGCTAAGTCCAGTGCTGCTGTTCGCAGTACTGACGGTGTTGCTCTATCTGCCCCCTGTTCAGAATTGGGCGGTGGACAAAGTGGCTGAGATAGCCTCTGAAAAGACTGGAATGCACATCAGTGTGGGCCATGTGAATCTTGCTTTTCCCTTGGATTTGTCTATCGACGATTTCAAGGTTATTGACAAGCAGGATACCCTTGCTGACTTGGAGCACATGAAGGTAGACGTGCAGCTGTGGCCCTTGCTGAAGAAGAAGGTGATCATTAACGAACTGGAGATTACCAACACGAAACTCAATACCAACGGTTTCATTGACGCTGCCTGCGTGAAGGGCGACTTCAAACGACTGGCACTAACCAGTAAGGGTATTGACTTGGACAAACAGACAGTAGAAGTAAACGGTGCTGTGCTGGAGAATGCACGGTTGGACGTACAGCTGCGCGACTCAGTGCCTGAGGATACTACGACGACAAAGACGTTGTGGGTAATACGAGCCGACAGCGTGACCATTAGCCAGAGTGACTTGGCGTTGCATCTGTCAGGCGACACCGTCAACGTCCTTGCCCACATGGGCGAACTGAAAGTCGTGGAACTGCTGGCAGATCTGGGAACACCCGCATATAGCGTCGGTAGTGTGACGTGGACGGACGGAGCGCTGCGGTATTGGAACCCCCACCAAACCTCCCCGAGGGGAGGCTTCAGTCACTCCCCCTCGGGGGAGACGGAGGGGGGTGTGTTCATAGGTCAGTTTGCCATGCAGGCAGGACCCGTCACGATGGTGAACGACAGTGTCAGGGTGCCTCGATTCATGCTGAAGACACCCGATAGCGACCTGCTGGTAGAGCTGGATATGCCCCTGTCGTTTACTGACTCCATCAATCCTGGCAAGATGCGTCTGAAGATGGATGCTCAGCTGGGACGTAAAGACCTGATGCCCTTCCTGACAGCCCTGCCTAAGGCTATGCAGGAACGCTGGCCGATATATCCGCTCACGGCAAAGGGTAGCGTGAACGGCAACATGGACTATATGGAATTCTCGGACTTGGACGTCTCGCTGCCTACCGCCTTTGCCGCCAAGGCTGACGGATTCGTGGCCAATCTGAACGATTTGAAACGTCTGCGTGCCGATGTGACGTTCGATGCCCAGACGCAGGACTTAGGTTTCGTGATGGCAGCATTGCCTCGTGACGTACAGCGCAACTATCGCATTCCCAATGGGATGCGGGCTGCTGGCAGGGTGAAAGCCGATGGTGCCAACTATGCTGCTGATGTGACGTTGCGCGAAGGTGGGGGCATGGTGAAGGCCAAGGGTATGCTCAATGCTGACGTGATGCGTTACGACCTGACAGCACAGATTGACCAATTGAACCTGCACCACTTTATGCCTCGCGACTCGTTCTATACCGTCAGTGCCGACGTCACTGCCAAGGGACAGGGAACGGACATCTTCTCGCCTCGAACCACCATGCAGGCCGAGGCAAAGATACACCATTTGCGATACGGCCATTGGAATATGGACCATCTGACAGCAAATGCAGATGTCAATAACGGCCAGGCAAGGGCTGAGATTCGTAGCGATAATGAACTGATGCGGGGATTGGTGACTGTGGACGCCCTGATGAAGAAACAGCAGATTGACGCCACACTGACTGCCGATATCCATGAGGTGGACTTCTATACGATGGGACTGACGGCATATCCGCTGAGCATCGGATTCTGCGGGCATGTCGATGTGAACAGCGACATGAAACTGACGCATGTGGTAAGCGGACTCTTCAACGACCTGACCATCAGCGATTCGAGCCATATCTATCGTCCAGGCGATATCGGACTGCTCGTGAAGGCACGTCCAGATACCACTTATCTGCGGGCTCAGAGCGGTGACTTCATCGTGAAGCTCGATGCCAGCGGCGACTACGAGCGATTGTTGAAACGCATTACTACTCTTGGCGACACGGTGATGGCACAGTTCGACAAACGTATTATCGACCAGTCTGCTATCAGACGACTGCTGCCTGTGATGAAGATGCACATTGAGAGCAAGCATGACAATCCCATCGTCACATTGCTGAACACCAATCAGGGCCTCGACTTCAAGACGTTGTTGTTCGATATGAGAACCTCGCCTGAGGAAGGTGTGAACGGCAAGGGTTATGTACATTCGCTGACCATGAGCGACATGCGACTGGATACCATCAATTTCATTCTGGTGCAGCGTAAGGATCATCTGTCGTTCCAAGGACAGGTGCGCAACAACAAGAAGAATCCGCAGTTTGTGTTCAATGCCTTGTTCGACGGGCTGTTCCAGGAGCGGGGAGCTACCGTGGGTGTGCGCTACTACGATGCGGACAACAAGCTTGGAATCCGGTTGGGTGCCAAAGCCGAGATGGTCGACAGCGGCATCAACCTGCATCTGATGCCTGAGCGTCCTACTATCGGTTATAAGGAATTCAACCTGAACAAAGATAATTTCGTGTTGTTAACGCGAAAAAATAAGGTGAAAACGAAGATAGACCTGATAGCTGACGACGGAACGGGTGTGAAGATCTATTCAGAGGATAGCGACCCCACAGCCTTGCAGGATATCACCGTCTCGCTGAACAAAGTCAATCTGGGTGAGGTGAGCTCCGTCTTGCCCTACTATCTGCCACAGATGACTGGACTGCTGAATGGCGATTTCCATGTCGTTCAGGATGCTGACGGACATATCTCGATGCTCAGCGATATGGCAGTGCGCGACATGACCTACGAATGCAGTCCTATCGGCAATGTCAGCACTGAATTGGTCTATCTGCAGAAAGAGAACGACGCTCATGCCGTCGAGGCCCGTCTGATGAAGGATGACGTGGAGATTGGTCTGCTGACGGGTACCTATTATAATAAGGATAACGGCCGCATCGATGCCCGTTTCCTGTTGGAGCGCCTGCCGTTGTCGCTGGCTAACGGTTTCATTCCTGATCAGCTGTTCGGATTCCATGGCTATGGCGAAGGCGAGCTGACCATCAAGGGAACTAACCTGGCTCCCAAGGTGGACGGAGAAATCTATCTTGACTCGTCGTATGTCGAGAGCATCCCCTATGGCGTGCGACTGCGTTTCGACAACGACCCCGTGCGCATTCAGAATTCACAGCTGTTGCTCGAGAATTTCACAGTCTATGCCCATAACAACAACCCGCTGAATATCCAGGGTTACGTTGACTTCAGCCATATAGACAAGATGATGGTCAATCTGCGTATGCAGGCCCGTGACTACCAGATTATCGGTGCCGAGGAGAATCCGAAGAGCATCGCCTATGGCAAGGCTTTCGTCAACGTGTTTGCCCGCATGAGCGGTCCGCTGGACAACCTCTCGATGCGTGGACGTCTGGAAGTGCTGGGCTCGACAGATATGAGCTACGTGTTGCGTGACACGCCTCTGACGACGGACAACCAGTTGAACGAACTGGTGAAGTTTACTGATTTCAGTGACACCACGCAGATTGTCGTCGAGCGTCCGCCACTGAATGGCTTCCAGATGGATATGACCATCGACGTGTCGAAAGGTGCCCATGTCATGGCTTATCTGAACACCGATCATTCGAACTATATCGACCTGATGGGCGGTGGTACGTTGCGCATGCAGTATTCTCCTGCCGATAATCTCCAGTTGCGTGGACGCTATACGCTGTCGAACGGAGAGATGAAGTATTCACTGCCTGTCATCCCGCTGAAGACATTTACCATTCAGGACGGCTCGTATATTGAGTTCACGGGTGACCCCATGAATCCCGCGCTGAATATCGCTGCCACCGAGCGCACCAAGGCCACCGTGTCGGGTGCCAGTGGGGTAGGGCGCAGTGTGACGTTCGACTGTGGCGTAAAGATTACAAAAACGCTCAACGACATGGGTCTTGAATTTACCCTCGACGCTCCTGAGGATATGGAAATGCACGGCGAGTTGCAGGCCATGGGCACCGAACAGCGTGGAAAACTCGCTGTGACGATGCTCACCACGGGCATGTATCTGGCTGACGGCAATACGGGGGCTTTCTCCATGAACTCAGCCCTCAGTGCATTCCTGAACAGCGAGATTAACAATATTACAGGTAATGCGCTCCGCACCCTTGACTTGTCGATGGGTATGGACAAATCAACGGATGCGGCTGGCAACATGCATACCGACTATTCGTTTAAGTTTGCCAAGCGTTTCATGAACAACCGATTGAAGATCACTGTTGGCGGCAAGGTGTCGACAGGTGCTGAACTGCAACAGCGCAATAATTCGTTCTTCGACAATGTCTCGCTGGAATATCGTCTCGACAATACCGCCAACAAGTTTATTACCGTGTTCTATCAGAACAACAGCTACGACTGGCTCGACGGCTATACCCAGAAATATGGCGGAGGCTTTACGTGGCGACGCTCGCTGCAGAGCTTCTGGGATATTTTCCGCTTCAAGGACCAGACGCCGACCATGCCTCCGCGTCCCCAGCCGATGCCCGTCGCACCCGTCGATTCTCTAACAACGACAAACCATGAGAAAGAATAGTATATTCAAGTTTCTGAAGTTATCGCTTCGCTCGAAGTTATCGAAGTTAACGAAGTTATCGGCCGTGCTGTTTCTCGTCTCGTGTTCTATGACGAAGAATATCCCTGAAGACGACCAGCTCTTCACGGGCCTGAAGGCGATTACCTATGACGACTACGAGAAGAACGATAATTTCACCCGGACACAGGAAGAGGTGGAGGCTGCTTTGGCCACAGCGCCCAATGGAGCCATTTTCGGCAGCAGCTATTACCGCTTGCCATTCTCGTGGCGCGTCTCCGTGTGGAACAAATATCACGACAAGGATTCCAAGTTTGCCCAGTGGATGACCAAGAACCTCGGCAAACAGCCTGTTCTGATGTCGTGGGTGAATCCGGAACTGCGTGCACAAGTGGCTCAGGGCGTGTTGCGCAATAACGGCTATTTCAATGGAAATGTGGGATACGACGTCATCCAGCGGAAGAATCCCAAGACTGCAAAGATAGCTTATGACGTGCATCCCGGACGGCTATACCTGTTGGACAGCATTGGCTATTACGACTTCCCTGCCGAGGCTGACACCCTGATACGCGCTTCATTGGATGAGGCTTATGTCCACAGAGACGATCCTTTTGTGGTCAGTCGTCTGGACGCCGAGCGACAGCGCATCAGCACCCTCTTGCGCAATAATGGTTTCTATTATTATCAGCCCAGCTATGCCTCGTTCCTGGCTGATACCTTTAAGGTCGACGGCAAGGCCCAGGTTCAGTTGCGCATGGCAAAGGATATTCCCGTGGAAGCCACTCATAAGTGGTACATCGGCAGGGTCAATATCAATATGAAGAAAACGTTCATGGAACAACCTACGGACTCTGTCAGCGGGCGTTTCTTTACCGTTCGTTTCTCTGGCAAGAAACCTCCCATCCGTACCCGTGTGCTCATGGCCGACATGAAACTGCGTCCCCGCCAGCTCTTCAGCTACGACAACTACCAGCAGTCTATCGCCAAGATCAATGCCATGGGACTCTTCTCGATGACGGACTTTACGTTTACCCCTCGCGATACGACAGCTGCCTGCGACACACTGGACCTGACGCTGAACTGTGTGTTCGAAAAGCCTTGGGACCACTACATCGAAACCAACTTCAATGCCCGTACCATCGGACGCATGGGCCCGGAGCTTAAGATGGGTGTCACCCGTCGTAACGCCTTCCGTGGGGGCGAACTCATTGACGTCAATATTCACGGCTCCTACGAGTGGTCTACCCAAGGAGGGTCGCAAATGAATAACTATGAGTATGGTGCCGATGCCTCCATCGAGTTCCCGCGTATCATTGCTCCGTTCTTTGGTGGAAACCGCGTGCGCCGCGACAAGGATGGGCGTATCGTTCGCAGACGGCGTTTTTATACGACACCTACCACGACAGCCAAAGTCTCAACGGATATCATCTATCGTCCAAGCTACTACAAGATGCATGTAGTGTCAGGCGAGTGGACCTATCGCTGGAAGACTTCGGCACAGAGCACCCATGAGTTTTCGCCACTGACAGTAAAGTACCAGTTCATGAACAGCAAGACTAATGCTTTCGATTCGATCATGATCGATAATCCGTACCTGCTGGGAACGATGGAAGACTATTTCACGCCCGAGATGCGCTACACATATACTTATACGTCGCCGTCTGGCTTGTTACACCCCATCCGCTGGGAGACGACGTTGGCAGAGTCCGGCAATATCGTGTCGTTGCTTTATTTGCTCAAAGGCAGTTCGTGGAACGAGAAAGACAAGAAGCTCTTCAAGAATCCCTATTCCCAGTTCCTGAAGATAGAAACAGACTTTACCAAGACGTGGACGCTTGGTAAAAACTCGTCGCTTGTAGCCCATCTCAATGCCGGTTACATCTATCCTTATGGCAACAGCAACTGGGTGCCTATGGCTGAGATGTTCTATGCGGGCGGTGCCAACAGCATTCGTGCCTTCTCGGTCCGTGGTGTCGGCCCGGGTGCCTTCCCCCAACTCAATGTAAAGAATTATGGTTACATATTTCAGAATGGTAACGCAAAATTCGTGGCGAATCTGGAATATCGTCGCCAGCTCTTCGGCAACCTCTTTGGAGCCCTGTTCCTCGACACCGGTAATGTGTGGTACACTGACGAAACCTTTGGAGGTGATGAGTATTTTGACATGGTTTTCGTGAAGGGGCGTTTGCGCCTGAAAGATTTCTTCAAAGACCTTGCCCTTGGAACGGGCGTGGGTCTGCGCTACGACCTGGGATTCCTCGTGTTGCGCCTCGACTGGGGCTTGGCCCTGCATGTGCCCTACAATACAGGAAAGTCAGGATATTTCAATATCGATGGCTTTAAGGGCAACCATACCCTCCACTTCGCCATCGGTTATCCGTTCTAAAAGACTGTGGAGACCCATGTGCCATGGGGGGCAGGTCCACTGATACATAAAAAATCGGGAGGTCCCTCAGTGGTCCTCCTTTTTAGTCTTGTCACTCATAACCTTTTGAATTTGATAGATTTTACGTTCCCATTTTCTAACAAAAACCTCAAAAACCCCTTTCTGAGAAAGACACTCTTGTCAGAGTCTTAACGCCATTAGTTGCAATTCTGCTTGTATGCAAGCATCCAGACAGCCTTACAACTAATATCGTTATCCCTTTCAGGGACTCTTTCTCAGAAAGGAAAAACATTGCTTACGCTAAAAAACCGGCTGCGCATTGCTTGGTGGTCACCTCACTCGACTGGCCGTCCTTGATGGCGATGGCCTTCAGAGTCACGGACGAGCTCACGGTGAGAGGCTCGGTGTACAGCGTGCTGCTGGCCGTAGGCGTAGAACCGTCCGTGGTGTAGCGAATCTCAGCACCGTCAGGACCTGACATGGTCACCTGTGTCGATGTGGTGAATGCTGCCTCACCGCCAATGGTCGGAGCCGCTACGCCAGTGGTGATGCTGCCCGTGCCACTGCCTGAACCACTGCCGCTTCCCTCGCCGCTACCGGTGCCTGAACCCGAACCGCTACCACCTTTTTCGTACCCTATTTTCCGTCCTTATTTTGCAGAAAAATGATGCGCTTTCTATAAGTACTTAATCTAAACGAACACCTCTTCTTCTGCAGCAATACAAGGAAAAGGTATCTGCTCGTCGAGGATGAGGTTGATGCCAAGGGCAATTTCCAACCTTGTGAGTGTTTCAAGCGACATATTTTCCTTGCCTTTCAGAATCTTAGAAACGTATTGCTGGGTGCAGTTCATTCGTTCAGCAAGGGCCTTTTGGGTAAGCCCTTTTTGTTTCATCTGCAGCAGTACCTTGACAGCAATCTTTTGCGAATGCTGCAACCACGACCAATTGTCGCGTCTCCATTCTGCCTCCTCGCGCCACTTTGATGGTGTTTCGCTCTGGTGAGCTTCGAGGAATTCAAGTGTCTTCTTTTTCATATATACCTCCTTTTCTTTATAATAGTTCTGACAGAAAGTCCACAAAACCATCAGCATCAATGGCCTGAATGCGTTGTCGGCTACTCCTTCATAGCGCACAGCCCATAGGGTGTTATTGTCGAGAAGCTTGTCGAATGTCATATCATATAGCTTTTTGTGCTGCAAAGATAGGAAGATTATTTGAGAAAAACAACTGGTAGTTGTATAAATCTGTTTTTTTTCACTTTTTTTAATCGAAACAACTATTGGCAAGAGTCTCAAAGACTTGTCTATGGAGGAATGGAGGACGTGGAGTCATGTATTTCTGCCATTTCTCTGACCTTGGTCAGAGTGTGGCGTTGCAATCTGCGCTTTCTTCGACTAAAGATCGAAGTGTGGCGTTCTCTCTTTGAGAGTGTGGCGTTGCAATGCAATCTGCGGGACATTTTGCCTCCTTTGGCTCCCCGGCTCCGTAGATTCTATTTTTCTTTAATTTTGAATCAGATTTTGTTAGATTTTGAGGAGCACAGCGACGACCAGTTCTCCTTTGGTTCCCTGGCTCCGTAGAAATAGATTTCCTCCCGTTTTTAGCAACACGGCTTCTCTCTGGCAGAGAAACGGCCTCTCGCTATGAGAGAAACGGCTTCTCGCTCATTGAGGGCAAATTTTGGGGATTCAGTTTGACACGCAAAAAAGTCCGAAAGTCCCGAATTGTACAGTCTGTCTTTTCCTGATTTCGGTTGACAGTTTTTGCTCTTTTTCCTGATGTGGTTGACAGTCGTTTTTCTGAACAAGTTGACACTTTCCTGGAATTGTTGACATCTTTCCTGAAAACTTGTACTTCCCTAGAAAGATGGAAGATTTTTTGTGGGAAAGTTTTGGAGTTATCGAAAATAATGACTATCTTTGCAGAAAAATATTGCTACCAATGAAGACAGAGAAACAAATAGCTGCGGCTGCTGCGGAGTTCGCTGAGCGATGGAAAGGCAGAGGTTACGAGAGAGGCGAATCACAGCCTTTCTGGATAGACCTGTTGACAAACGTCTTTGGCATCGAGACTCCCTCGGATGGTTTCATTACTTTTGAAGATCATCAAAAAGTAGACGCTTCCAACTTTGTTGATGGCCGTATTCGTTCTACCCGCGTGCTGATTGAGCAGAAGTCGATAGACAAGGACTTACGAGCACCTGTCAAGCAAAGTGACGGCTCGCTGTTGACGCCTTTCCAGCAGGCACGCCGCTATGTGGTCAGTCTTCCCGTGTCAGAGCATCCTCGCTGGATTGTTACTTGCAACTTCAAGGAGTTCTTGGTCTATGATATGGAGCAGCCCAATGGCGAACCGGAGCAGATTCTGTTGGAGAATCTGGGCAAGGAATACTATCGCTTGCAGTTCCTGGTTGACGCTAAGAACGAGCACCTTTCGAAAGAGATGGAAGTCTCGATGCAAGCAGGTGAAATCGTTGGAAGAATTTATGAGGCCCTGCTGGCGCAATACGACGACAATTCGCCTGAGGCCCTGCGCTGGCTGAACATTCTCTGTGTTCGCATCGTGTTCTGTCTGTATGCTGAGGATGCAGGCGTGTTCACTCACGACCAGTTCCACGACTATCTGGTGCGCTATGATGCAGAGGATTTGCGTAATGCGCTGATTCGCCTGTTTGATGTCTTGAACACGCCAGAAGACAAGCGCAGCAAATATCTGAAGGACGACCTGAAGGCTTTCCCGTACACCAATGGTGGATTGTTTGAAGAGGAAATCGAGATTCCCCAATTTACTGAGGAGCTGAAGCAGACGCTGCTACAGAATGCCAGCCTCGATTTCGATTGGAGCGAGATTTCGCCCACTATCTTTGGTGCCGTGTTTGAATCGACGCTGAACCCTGAAACCCGTCGCAGCGGAGGCATGCACTATACCTCGATTGAGAACATTCACAAGGTCATCGACCCGCTGTTCCTGAACGACCTGCGTCGTGAATTGGACGACATCCTTGAAGAAAAGGTAGAGAAACAACGTAAGCGGAAACTCGGTGAGTACCAGATGAAGCTATCGTCGCTGACCTTCCTCGATCCTGCCTGTGGCTCTGGTAACTTCCTGACAGAGACCTATTTGAGTCTGCGCCGCTTGGAAAACGAGGCTATTCGCGAGATGTATCATGGCCAGACGATGATGGGTGAGTTTGTCGATGCAGTCAAGGTCAGTATCAATCAGTTCTATGGCATCGAGATAAACGATTTTGCCGTTACCGTTGCCACCACTGCTCTTTGGATTAGCGAGGCTCAGATGTTGGCAGAAACGGAGAAAATTATTCATAAGGACATCGATTTCCTGCCTCTGAAGAGCTACCATAACATCCGCGAGGGCAATGCGCTGAGGATGGATTGGAATATAATTGAATGCAAGGATGGATTGCCTCAACCTTTACCCCCTAAAGCATTACCAACATCAGTTCCTCAGGCAGGATTTGTGCCAGAGGTTATAAATAGAGAAGAAGTTCGCCCTAAGGTTGAACTGCTAACCTATTCAGAAGCGCCAAGGATTCCAGCCTATTTGATGTTTTATGACTACATCATCGGCAATCCGCCGTTCATTGGCGCCCGTCAAATGAACAGCGAACAAAAACAGGATGTCGTTAACATCTTTGGAGAGAAATGGAAAAACGTCGGCAATCTCGACTATGTCTGCTGTTGGTATAAAAAAGCCTTCGATGCAATGAGAATAGGCAATCCCAAAGTCGCTTTTGTCTCTACTAATAGCATCTGCCAGGGTGAACAAGTGGCCAATCTTTGGCAGCCTCTCATAGAGCATGGCTTACATATAGACTTTGCCCATCGTACCTTCCGATGGGACAGCGAGTCTTCTACAAAAGCACAAGTTCATTGTGTCATAGTGGGCTTTAGCAAGCAAGACGAAGAAAGCAAAGAATGTCTATTGTTTGACAACGACAAGGTAACAAAAGTTAAGCACATTAATGCCTATCTGACTGCTGCACCAGATATTTTCATTTGGAGCAGGCCAAAACCTATTTGTGATGTTCCAATGATTGGAATAGGTAACAAGCCCATTGATGGTGGCAATTATCTCTTCGAAAAAGAAGAAATGGAAGAGTTTATACGTATGGAGCCTGCCTCTGCTGCATACTTTCATCCTTTCTACGGAGCCTACGAATTTATCAATCAGAAACCACGTTATTGTTTATGGCTTGGTGATTGTTCTCCTGCGGAACTCCGCAGAATGCCTCAGTGCATGAAAAGAGTAGAAGCCGTAAAAGATGCAAGATTGGCGAGTAAGAGTGAAGGAACACGAAAGATTGCAGATAGACCCACGAGGTTCCATGTTGAGAACTTCCCTGCAGAAGATTATATCGTCATACCTGAAGTTTCATCAGAGAAGCGTCGGTATATTCCAATGGGATTAATGACTCCTAATGTTATTTGTAGCAACAAACTACGTATTATGCCCGATGTCTCGCGTTACCATTTTGGCGTTCTACAGTCAAATGTTCACATGGCGTGGATGCGTGCAGTCGCTGGTCGCTTGGAAATGCGCTACGACTATAGTATAAATATTGTCTACAACAATTTTCCTTGGCCAACTCCAACAGAAGAACAAAAGGCAAAGATAGAACAAACAGCTCAGGCAATCCTCGATGCACGTACCCTTTATCCTGATTCATCATTGGCCGATCTCTACGACGAGTTAACCATGCCCGTAGAACTCCGCAAGGCTCATCAGGACAACGACCGCGCTGTGATGGCGGCCTATGGCTTCAACGTCAAAACAATGACAGAAAGCCAGTGCGTGGCTGAGCTATTTAAACTTTATCAAGAACTGACGAAACATTGATGACATGACAAAGAAACAAGAAATAAAACTATTTGAAGACAAGAAAGTACGCACAGCGTGGGATGATGAGAAGGAGAAATGGTATTTCTCCATAGTGGATGTATGTGAGGTGCTGACAGATAGTAAAGATCCGCAAGCATATTGGAGAAAGCTGAAACAGAGACTAAAAGATGAAGGAAATGAAACCGTGACAAATTGTCACGCTTTGAAAATGAAAGCTGCTGACGGGAGATAAAAACACTTTAATATTCAATGCTTTATTCTTCAATGTCAAAAAAAACAATAAATTTGCAACAATAAAAAACAGTAAAATCCTAAATTATGAAGGCAAATCCTCAAATAATCACGAGTGCACACTGGGACTGTCCCCGTGTGCATTGAAAGTGATGCCCCTACGATAGCGATGAATTCAGATTAGGTTACTAAAGTTTTAAAGATGAAAGAAGTAATATTTATCAACGATAAGAATTACAGGGATTATTTAAACCTTGATGTTGTAGCTTTTTCTTTCGCCTATGGAGGAGCGATGGGCAGTGGCGGAGAGATTATAGTCATTACCAAAGGAGCAGGAATTTACAGTATGAATTATGTTTTTGGCGATATGACTATCGAAATGTGCGATGAAGTCTGTTCTACATTGAAAGATTGTGAATTTGGTGTTTTAGAAGTCGAAAAAACACCAAATGGATGGAAGGGCATTGGTTTGGGTATGGGTAATTTCCTGGTTCTTGCAGAACCTATATATAATCGAATAGGGCGTAACCTGCTAAAATTACGACCTTCTTTTCGATATCGGGAATGGCGCGGCATGGTATTAGAATTGTTGGAAACACCAAGGACATAGAGTCGATGTCCCAAATGGCAGAACCTATGGCTTTCGAAGAGAAACTTTCAAAAGAATCGATTATGGAACAGAAGAGGAGTACACCAGAGTTTATTACGGAACTGCAGCCGAACGAGATCTTCGTGTTTGGCAGCAATCTGAAGGGTATGCATGGCGGTGGGGCAGCTTATATTGCCTACCGCAAGTTTGGAGCTATCATGGGGCAGGGCGTGGGTCTGCAGGGACAGAGTTATGCCATCCCAACGATGCAGGGTGGTGTAGAGACCATCCGTCCGTATGTGGACGAGTTCATCAGGTTCGCCAAGGAGCATCCTGACCTGACGTTCCTCGTGACTCGCATCGGCTGTGGCATCGCAGGTTTCACGGATGAAGAGATTGCTCCACTGTTCGAGAAGGCTCACGACGTAGAGAACATCGTGCTGCCACCTGGATGGTAAGAATAAAACAATAACAATATGAAGAAGATTATTACTTGCTTACTTGCAACATTTGGACTGGCAACTGGTTGCTGCCAGCAAAATTATGAAAACACTGATCCTGAAGGTTTTGCGAAATTGATAACAGAGCCTGGCGTGGTGGTTCTTGACGTGAGAACTGCTGAAGAGTTCAACGAAGGACATATCGAGGGCGCCCTGTTCATTGACTGGAAGCAGGACGGTTTTATGGAGAAGGCACTAGCAACGTTACCCAAAGACAGAACGATAGCCGTGTATTGCCGTAGTGGACGTCGCTCTGCCAGTGCAGCATCAGAACTGGGTGCTGAAGGTTACAAGGTTGTGAACCTCTTGGGTGGTATCTTGGCATGGAAAGAAAACAATATGCCTGTGACAACAGATACCTATGAAGTGGATGTGTTCCAGACGAAAAGTGGAAAAACCGTCAAGTTCCATGCGCTGATGCACGCCAGCATCAGGATGGTGTATGACGGCAGGGAGATAGAGATAGACCCTGTGCTGAAGCTGCGCGAGAGGACAATTGACTACAGCAAGATGCCCAAGGCAGACTATATCTTCGTGACCCACGAACACATGGACCACTTCGACAAGGAGGCCATCAAGCAACTGACGAAAGACGGCACACAGTTGATTACCAACAAGCGCTGTGGCGACATGTTGGGCTATGGAAAAGTGATGGGCAATGGTGACAAGCTACAGATAGCTGACGACTTCACGGTTGAAGCCGTACCAGCCTATAATACCACAGAGGCTAATCAGAAATTCCACCCCAAGGGTAGGGACAATGGCTTTATCCTGACTATCGATGGGTTGAGAATCTACATTGCTGGCGATACGGAAGACATTCCTGAAATGGCAGACATCAAGGACATCGACATTGCCTTCATGCCCTGCAATCAGCCGTTCACCATGACGCCAGAACAGCTGGTAAAGGCTGCAAAGGTGGTGAAGCCCAAGGTGCTGTTCCCATATCACTATGGAGAAACCAACGTCAGCGGTATCCCTGAGTTGCTAAAGGCAGAAGGGATAGATGTAAGGATAAGACACTACGAATAAGTAACTGCGGCAGATGGGAACGGAATGATGAAACTGTTGACAATAATCATAGCTGTAATGATGATGAATACATGTAACGGGAACGTGGCGAAGGAGCCGATAGTAAGACCTGCAACTCAGGCGAACCGTTTCTATACGGGTGATGCCAAGGAACTGAGCGAGGAGGTGGATAGCTTCTTGACGATACATGCCAAGGATAAGAAATACAAGCATGTGGCAGCGTTGATAGTGCCTCATGCAGGCTACTATTTTTCTGGCAATGTGGCTGCAGCGGCGTATCAGTCGATACCTGACGATGTGCAGTACAAGCGGATATTTCTGTTGGGACCAAGCCATCATGAGTGGCTTGATGGGGCTTCGGTGAATACGGAATACGACTATTACAGTACACCATTGGGCAATGTGAAGGTAGATGTCGAGACGGCAAGATTATTAACGAACACGGATGGCACGGATAAAACGGATTCTGTGTTCTTTTATAATCCCAAGGCTCATGATAGGGAGCATTGTCTAGAGGTTCAGTTGCCGTTCCTACAGAGAAGATTTGGCGAAGTACCACCGATTGTACCGATTATTATATCGACAAACGATTTTAGGAAGTTGCAAAAGATAGCAGAAGTACTGAAGCCGTATATGACGGAAGAGAATCTGTTTGTGGTGAGCAGCGACTTCTCGCACTATCCGAAATATGAGGATGCCTGCGAGGTGGATGCTCGGACAGGCAAGGCTGTGGAGAGCGGTGACGTGGAACGCTTTATCGCTCAGCTAGAGAAAAACGCCAGAAGTGGTGTGAAGAATCTGGCTACGAGTGCCTGCGGAGAGCTGGCCATTGCTACGCTGATGCTGATGATGCAGGATGGCGGCTACGAAGTGAAACATCTGCTGTATCAGAACTCCGGTGACATTGATAATCACGACCATAGTCGTGTGGTGGGCTATCATGCGTTTGCGATACTGAGAAAGAGTGAATTCTCATTGAATGACGAGGAAAAACGGATGCTGAAGGCCATAGCACTGACAAGTATCAAGGACAGTCTTGATGGCAAACGAATTGCGCAGCCAACTCTCAATTCTCAATTTTCAATTCTCAATTCAAGATGTGGCGCATTTGTGTCGTTACACAAGCAGGGGCGGTTGCGTGGCTGCATTGGTCACTTTGGAGAAGACGTGCCATTGCACGAAATAGTTGCAGAAATGGCTCGTGCCGCTGCCTTTGAAGATCCGCGGTTCATGCCTGTAACCAGAGACGAACTGGACGATATTGACATCGAAATCTCTGTGCTGACACCTATGCGTCGCATTCAGAATCTGGATGAATTCCAGTTGCACAAGCATGGCATCTATATCAAGAAAGGTTATCGCAGTGGCACGTTCCTGCCTCAGGTTGCCGATGAAGTAAACTGGACGAAGGAGGAGTTTGTGGGCCATTGTGCTCAGGACAAGGCTGGCATCGGATGGGATGGCTGGAAGGATGCGGAGTTGTATGTTTACGAAGCAATAGTATTTTAAACGACCACGGATTTCTTTGACCTAAAGGTACAAAGTGTGGCGTTGCAATCACGGATTAAACGATTCTTATATGGAGTGCAGGTATTATCAGCGGTTGGATGATGGACGGGTGGAGTGTCTGCTCTGTCCCCACCATTGCAAGATTGCGAATGGAAAGACGGGTATCTGCCGGAGTCGTCGTAATAAGGGCGGTGTGCTCGTGAGCGAAGTCTATGGCAAGCCCTGTTCGCTAGCCATTGATCCCATTGAGAAGAAGCCGCTGTATCACTTCCATCCTGGCACCAAGTGTCTCTCCATTGCCTGTACTGGCTGCAACTTTAGGTGTTTGAACTGTCAGAATCACGAGATTTCGCAGGTGTCGCCATCGGATGTTGGCCATTATGACCTTTCTCCACAACAACTCGTAGATCTGTGCTTGGAGCACCACTGCCCTGGTATCGCCTACACCTATACAGAACCTCTGACGTATCTGGAGTATATTGTGGACACGGCTCGGTTGGCACATAAAAACGGGCTTTGGAATATCCTCGTGACAGCAGGCTACGTGTGTCAGGAGCCATTGGCAGACCTGCTGCCGTATCTTGATGCTGCCAACATCGACCTGAAGTCGTTTAGCGATGACATCTATCAGAAGGTCAGCGGTGGCCACTTGCAGCCAGTCCTCGATACCATCTTGGCCATGCAGAAAGCTGGTGTATGGATTGAGCTGACGAATCTCATCATCCCTGATGTGAACGATGACATGACTATGATTCGCCAGATGTGCCGCTGGATAGCAGACAATGGTCTTGCTAACAATCCCCTGCACTTTAGCCGCTTCTTCCCACGCTTCAAGATGCAAAACGTCATGCCAACGCCTGTTCAGACGTTGAAAGAAGCCAAGCGGATTGCACAGGAAGAGGGCATCAAGTATGTGTATTTAGGAAATGTATAAAAAAAATGACGGCTGTTTTTGGGCGGGCGTTTAAAACTTTTTGCGTATGCCAGCAAGGTGTTTTGGGGGTGCCCGCAAGGTGTTTTGCGTGTGCCTGCAAGGTCGCGAGGTGCCTTCTCGCTCCCTGTGCAAAGGCATGTTGTACCTTGCGCGCCCCCTTGCGAACCCCTTTCAGCCTCCTTGTGAAAGGGCAAGTGGCAGGGGTCACACGGTGACAGGCACGCTGTGAAGTGACATTTGACTTTCATGACATTTTTTAGCACTCGCGATAGAAGTCGAGGGCTTCCTTGATGTCGTCTTCCGATGCAGTCTGGTTGATGCGGATATCGCCAATGTCGCCCAATAGGGTGAAATTGATGTCGCGGCCCGTGTTCTTCTTGTCGTGATGCATCAGGGCTATCAGGTGGGGATAGTCGTCGCAGGTGATAGCCATGCGTCCGTAGTGTTCTTTGATGAACGACACCGTCTGGCGCATCTTGTCTTGGGGAAATCCCGTCTTTACACAGCTGAGGTAGAGCTCGACGATGAGTCCGTAGGCCACTGCATAGCCGTGAAGGATGGGGGTGCGCTCCAGAGCCATCGACTCGAAGGCGTGCCCAGCAGTATGTCCGAGGTTGAGTGCTTTGCGGATGCCCTGTTCGGTGGGGTCTTCCGTGACGATGCGCTGTTTGACGGCAACGCTGTCAGCGAGCATTTTGCCTAGTATATCCAGATTGTCTAGATTCTCTAGATTTAATAGCTCCGCCCACATCTTATCATTGGAGATGAGTCCGTGTTTCAGCATCTCGGCATAGCCGGAAAGCAGATTCTCGTGATCCATGGTGCGGAGGAACGTCGTGTCAAGGATGACGGAACTGGCATTGTTGAACACGCCAATCTCGTTTTTGAGACCTCCGAAGTTAAAACCGGTCTTTCCGCCCACGGAGGCATCGACCATGGAAAGCAGCGTCGTGGGGATATTAATGTATTGTATGCCGCGCTTGAAGGTTGATGCTGCAAAACCACCCAAATCGGTCACCATGCCTCCTCCCAGATTAATCATCAGCGAGTGGCGTGTGGCTCCCAGACGTTGCAGTTCGGACCATACGTGGACGACTGACTCGAGCGTTTTGTTCGTGTCGGTGTCTTTGATAACGATGCGCTGGGCAGACTGCATGCATTCGAAATCGGCAACGACAGGCAGACAAAGGCGTTCGGTGGTTTCGTCGACGAGGACAAACAATACGTCATATTTGCATGCAGCAACCGCCTCGGAAAGCGATTGCTGCAAATTTGTGGAAAGAATGACTTTCTGTGGTTTCATTCGCCAATGTATTTCGCAATGGTCTGAATGCACTTCTCAGCATTGACGGGCTTCGAGAGGAAATCGTTGCACCCTGCTTCGAAAGCGGAATGGCGGTCACTGTCGAAGGCGTTGGCTGTCAGGGCGACAATCGGCATGTCGGGCATCTTGGCCCTAATCTGCCGTGTGGCCTCAAGACCGTCCATGACAGGCATCTTGATATCCATCAGAATCAAATCGGGCTTTTCCGATTCTGCCAGCTCTACGGCTTCCTGCCCGTTACGGGCACGGAAGAACTCGTAGTGCTTCTTCAGGATATAGTTCATCAATATGTAATTGCTGTCGTTGTCTTCAGCTATAAGTATTCTTTTCATAGTTCTATATGCTTAATTACATCTGATTATTCAAACACTTTCTCCAGGCGGTTAACGGCGTCGTAACCCTTCCACTTCCAGAGCTTGCTCATGTCCTCCAGCGTCTTACCCTTGGTCTCGGGCACGAGTCGCCAGACGAAGATGGCAGCAATGACGCAGATGCAGCCGTACAGTCCGTAAGTGAACCAATGTCCGAAGTCGTCGCCCTCGGTGAGGTGCATATTGAACATCGGCACGAAGGTAGAGCTGACGATGAAGTTGAATATCCACTGGAACGCTACGGCTACTGCCACAGCCTGACCGCGGATGGTGTTGGGGAAAATCTCGGCAATGAGTACCCAGCAGATGGGACCCCACGAGAACATGAACGAGGCCGAATAGACCATGATGCTGATGGCTGTCACAAGTTCCAATCCTGCCTTGCCGAAGGTCACTGCCACGCCGAAGGCACCGAGTGCCATACCCAGTGAGCCCCAGATGAGCAGCGGCTTGCGACCCAGCTTCTCAACCGTGAAGATAGCCACCATTGTGAAGAGGATATTGATAAAGCCCATGAATACGGTAATCATCATCGGGTTGTCCATGCCCATATCGCCGAAGATGCGCGGAGCGTAGTAGAGTACGGCATTGATACCTACTGCCTGCTGGAATACGCTGAGCATGATGCCCACGAAGATACACATGGCACCATAGGTCATGATGGGCTCTATCTTGATGGTGATGGTCTCTTTGATGCGCTTCAGCACATAGGCACCACGCTCTTCACCATTGATTTTCTGCAGGATACGGAGGGCTTTGTCGTCCTGACCCACAGAGACGAGGTATCGCGGCGTCTCGGGCACGAAGCAAATGAGCAGTGCGAAGAGTCCTGCGGGCACAGCCTCAGAACCGAACATATAACGCCAACCAGTGGTTACCGTCCATTGTGCTGCGGGGTTGATGGCGGCAATGCCCTTACCCATCTCCTCGACGAGGGGCTGGATGTGATCGCCCAGAATAAAGAAATTGACGAAATACACTACCAGCTGACCGAAGATGATAGCAAACTGGTTCCATGAGACGAGCATGCCTCGAATGCTGGATGGTGCCACCTCACTGATATACATCGGACAGATGGCTGATGCCAGACCTACGCCGATGCCACCTATGACGCGGTAGAAGTTGAACATGATGAGCAGTGAGTAGGAGGGCTCACCATAGTTGAAGAACAGGAACTCCGGGTCCATCGAGCCTAAGGCAGAGATGAAGAAGAGAATACCTGCAATGATAAGCGATTTCTTACGTCCCAGGTTTGTAGCCAGGAATCCGGAGAGGGCCGAGCCGATGATACAGCCGATGAGTGCTGATGATGAGGTGAATCCGTGCCATCCGTCTGTGTAGTTAAAGTCGCCAGCCTCTTTAAAGAAAGCCTGCAGACCTTTTTCTGCTCCTGAGATGACTGCGGTGTCGTATCCGAAGAGAAGACCTCCCAGCACGGCAACCATTACGATACTGATCAGATAGGCGCTACTGCCCGTTTCTTGTTGTTTCATATCCTATGATTTTAGTTAGTTTTCGTTAACAGATTACAAAAGTAACGTTTTTCTTTGAAATTATCTTGCGAATACCACACTTTTTAACTAATTTTGCACAGAAAATGGCTTTTGAGCAGGTAATCGGACAGCAAGAGGTGCGTCAGCGCCTGGAGCAGATGGTCAGTGAAGACCGTCTGCCACATGCCCTTATGCTCTGTGGGCCGGTGGGGTGTGGCAAGAAGGCACTTGCCCTTGGTTTCGCTACACAACTGTTGAGCCGTACTGCCAATGATGTGGCGATGCTACGCAAATTAGAGCATCCTGATTTGCATTTCACCTATCCTACGATCAAGCTGCCCTCTATGAGTGCTGATCACAAGCCTGTCAGTGATGATTTTGCCCGCGAATGGCATGAACTCATCACCGCTGGCCCTTTCTTTACGATGAACGAGTGGCTGGAAATGATGGGTGGTGAGAACCAGCAGGCCATCATTACGGCCGGTGAGAGCGACGAACTGATCCGTAAGCTGTCGTTGAAATCCAGTCAGGGCGGCTATAAGGTCAGTGTGATCTGGTTGCCAGAGCGTATGAACACCGAGTGCGCTAACAAAATCCTGAAACTCTTGGAAGAACCCCCTTCGCAGACGGTGTTCATCATGGTTTGCGAGGAACCCGACAAGTTGCTGGAAACCATTCGGAGCCGTGTACAGCGTATCGATGTCAAGAAGATTGCTGATGAGGATGTCCTTCAGGCATTGATGGAGAAGCGCGGCCTGACCGAGGATGTCGCCCGTCGTATTAGCCGTATGGCCAATGGCAGTTGGCTGAAGGCATTGGAAATGCTGAGTACCGATTCTGAGAATGAGTTGTTCCTGGACATGTTCCAGACGCTGATGCGACTGGCCTACCAGCGCAAAGTGAAAGACCTGAAGACATGGTCGGAGCGCATGGCAGGCATGGGGCGCGAGAAACAGAAACGCTTCTTGGACTATTTTTTGCGGCTGGTTCGTGAGAACTTCATGTATAACTTCCGTCAGGAGGAACTCTGCTACATGACTCAGCGTGAAGAGGATTTCGCCCGCAATTTTGCCCGCTTCATCAACGAGGCCAATATCCTGCCAATCACAGATCTCATCAACAAAGCCATTCGCGACATCGGGCAGAATGCCAATGCCAAGATAGTGTTCTTCGACCTGGCCCTGCAGATGATTGTGCTGCTGATTCAGAAATAACGAAATAACCGAATAACGGAATAACGAAATATCGTAATAACGAAAAAATATGGAAAAAGACTTAGATATAATGACTGGTTGCGACCGCGGCCTGTGCAAATATGGTGTAGGCCGTCAGGATCGTCAGTTGAATACCTACGACTGGCTGGCCGATGTACCAGGAAATGCTGATACTACCGACCTGGTCGAGGTGCAGTTCAAGCATACGCGCAAGGGATATTACCATAATGTGAACAATCTGCCCCTGCATAAGGGCGACATCGTGGCAGTAGAAGCCAATCCCGGACACGACATCGGTGTGGTGACGCTGACGGGCCGTCTGGTGCATATGCAGATTAAAAAGGCCAATCTGAAGAGTGCTGACGACATCCGTCGCATCTATCGTCTGGCTCGTCCGATGGATATCGATAAATACAAGGAAGCCAAGCAGCGCGAGCATTCGACGATGATTGAGAGTCGTCAGATAGCCAAGGGCCTGGGCCTGAAGATGAAGATAGGCGACGTAGAGTATCAGGGCGACGGACAGAAAGCCATTTTCTACTATATTGCCGACGAACGTGTCGATTTCCGCCAGTTGATTAAGGATTTGGCAGCAGCATTCCATATCCGTGTCGAGATGAAGCAGATTGGTGCGCGCCAGGAGGCTGGTCTTATTGGCGGTACAGGCCCCTGTGGACGCGAGTTGTGCTGTGCTACGTGGATGAAGAATTTCGTTTCCGTAGGCACGTCGTCAGCTCGTTTCCAGGACATCTCCTTGAATCCTCAGAAATTGGCTGGCATGTGTGCCAAGCTGAAGTGTTGTCTGAACTATGAGGTCGACAACTATGTCGAGGCAAGTCGAAAGTTGCCGTCTAAGGAGGCCGTGCTGCAGACGCAGGATGCTGACTACTATTATTTCAAGGCTGATATCCTGGCAGGTCTTATTACTTATTCGACAGACAAGAATATTGCTGCCAATCTGGAGACCATTCCTTCCGAGCGGGCCAAACAGATTATCGAGATGAACCGCAAGGGCGAGAAACCCATCTCGTTGCTGGAAGATAGTGGGAAGAAAGCTCCTCAAGGTCCCATCGATTTGGCTACTCAAGAGAATATCGCCCGTTTCGATCGTGCCAAAAAGAAGAAAAAGAAGAAGTCCAAAAAGCCTGCCCAACCCAAAGATGGCAAACAGTAAGCATACCTTATTATATATAGTGGCTTTGGCATTGTGTGGTGTGCTGATGACGGCCTGTAACGAGAAGACCGTTTATTATCACTACGAGCATACCCCCATGGCTGGTTGGGACAAGAACGATACGTTGTCGTTTGTTGTCGGTCCGGTGACGGTGTCAGGGCACTATCAGGAGGATATCGGACTGCGCATCGGTGGCGAATATCCGTTTACGGGCTTGACGCTGATTGTGGAACAGAAAAACGAATCGAAGCAGTTGCTGCATGTTGACACCCTTGCGTGTAACCTGATTGACGAGCGAGGCAATGCGGAGGGTAGGGGCTTAAGCCAATCTCAATACCTCTTCCCCTTGTCGACGGTGGATTTGCAGGAGGGCGCCCGGCTTTATGTGTCTGTCCGGCACGATATGAAACGCGATATCCTGCCTGGCATAGCTGACGTCGGTTTGCGACTTGTCAGGCGCCACTGACTATGAACGCGTCAGGTTGCGGTTGGCGTCGAGACGCAGGAAGATGAATAGCAGGAAGGTGAATCCCCATAGCGACGATCCTCCATAGCTGAAGAACGGCAGGGGAATACCAATCACAGGTGTCAGTCCCAGCACCATGCCCACATTGATGAAGAGATGGAACAGGAAGACGGACAGCACGCAGTATCCATAGACTCTGTTAAAACGCAGCAGTTGCCGTTCCGACAGGTAGATGAGCCTTAGTATCAATGCCAGGAACAATAGCAGCACAGCGGCAGACCCCAGGAAACCCTCTTCCTCGCCAACGGTACAGAAGATGAAGTCGGTGTCCTGCTCAGGAACGAACTTCAGTTTCGTTTGGGTACCATTCAGGAATCCTTTTCCCTCGAGACCTCCCGATCCGATGGCAATCTCCGACTGGTGCACGTTATAGCCTGCACCGCGCAGGTCTTCGTCCAGTCCCAGCAGTACGTTGATACGCGAGCGCTGGTGGGGCTCCATCACGTTTTGCATGATGAAGTCGGCTCCGTAGAAGAAACCCACAGAACCCACGGCAAACAGGGCGATGAAGAAATAGGAGCGGATGCGTGTTCCCAGCCCCTCCCAGATGCAATACCCCACAAGGATGAGTGTCGCGGCCAGTTGGATATAGACAATGTCGAAAGGCAGTTGCAACAGTAGCAGCGAGGCCAGCGTGATGCCCATGCAATACAAGAATAGTCGCAAGGCTGTCCGTTGGTTGCAATACACCCATATCATGCCTATCGAGAAAATCTGGATAAGCAGCATGACGGCAAACTTGCCCACACTCGTCACTCCCGCAGCGCCCATGTGGACGTCGGCAAAGCGGATGCCCACTACAAAATAGACCACCAGCGCCACTCCTGTAAATAGGATGGATCCAGGCATCCCCTCGCGATAGAACATCAGGAAAAACGCCAGATAGACTAGTGCAGAGCCCGTTTCCCTTTGCAGTACGATGCATATCATCGGCATCAGGATAAGTGCCAGTGTGGCCACGAAGTGTTTCGTCTGGTTGATGTTATAGCCATATACCGACATGAACTTGGCCAACGCCAGTGCGGTGGCGAATTTGGCAAACTCCGCCGGTTGCAGTCGCAGGGGACCCAGTACGAGCCATGATCGTGAGCCTTTGATGCTGTGTGGATTGAATATCGTGGCAAATAGCAACAGTAGCAATAGGGCATAGATGATGTATGCGAAGGTGTCGTAGAACCTGTCGTCGAGCATGACGATGACAAATCCCAGCACGATACTTGTCCCTATCCATACTATCTGCATACCAGAACGTGTCGACAGGCTGAAGATATCCGTCTCTCCATACGAGTAGCTGGCTCCGCAAACGCTGATCCATCCGAAGGAAAGCAGGGCGATATAGATAGCTATCGTCCACCAGTCGATGCTCCTCAGAACGCTTGGTTGTTTATCTGCTCGTCGTGCCATACGAAATATGTTTGTGTTGGAATTCATCAGCCTTCTTCTGCGAGGCTTCTGAAAGTTTTCCGTTGATATACTGTTCCATAATCAGTCCCCCCAGAGGAACACCATATGTAGCGCCCCAGCCACCGTTCTCCACATAGACGGCAACAGCGATCTTGGGCTTGTCCATCGGTGCAAAACCCATGAATACCGAGTGGTCGTGACCGCGGTTTTGCGCCGTACCCGTCTTGCCGCACGCCATAAAGTCGTAGTGAGCCAGCGCCTTGCACGTTCCGCCCGTAGCCGATGCCCTCATACCCTGTACCACATAGTCATATGCATCGCGCTTGGCCATCGTGTAACGACGTCGTGTATAGGTGGTGTCCAGTTTTTCACCTTGTACCTGCTTCACGACGTGGGGCGTAATGAACCATCCCCGGTTGGCTATCGTCGCTCCCAGGTTGGCAATCTGAAGTGGGGTGGCGTTCACCTCGCCCTGTCCGATGGCGATAGAGATGATGGTCAGTCCGTTCCAAGAACCCTTATACGCTTTATCGTAGAATTTCGAGTTGGGAATGAGTCCTCGTTTCTCGCCAGGCAGGTCTACGCCCAGTTTATAACCGAATCCCATCGACACCATGTAGTCGCGCCATTTGTCCATGGCGTTCTGTACGGAGCCGTATTTTGAGACGTGTTGGTTGATCATGTAGTAGAGTCCCCAACAGAAATATCCGTTGCACGACGTCGACAATGCCGGCACTAAGGGCAGTGGCGAGGCATGCCCGTGACAGCCTACGTGCAAACCCTTGTAGTTGAATCCGTGTCCGCACGGGTACGCGGTATGTGTGGGGTGCAGAATGCCTTCCGACATAAATGTCAGGCCCTGTGTGGTCTTGAACGTTGATCCAGGTGGATACTGTCCCATGATGCTTCTGTTCAACAACGGCTTCCACACGTTCTGGCTCAGTTGGTGGTGGCTTTTAGAACGCTGGCGACCTACCATCATACGAGGATCGTAAGAGGGTGACGACACCATACAGAGTACCTCGCCCGTTGACGGCTCGATGGCCACGATGGAGCCTATCTTGCCTTCCATCAGCCGTTCGCCCAGCGCCTGCAGTTCAACGTCAATACCCAGTTTCAGATTCTTGCCTGCCACAGGGCGGCGGTCGAATCGTCCGTTCTGATAGCGTCCCTGTACACGGCCATGGGCGTCGCGCAACAGAATCTGTATACCTTTCTCGCCTCGCAACTGTTTCTCGTAGCTGCGCTCAATGCCCAGCTTGCCAATGTAGTCACCAGGTTGGTAGTAGTCGTCGGCTTCAATATCGCCTTGCGACACTTCCGCAATGTCGCCTAATACGTGGGCAGCCAGCGGATACTGGTATTGGCGGATGGTTCGTCGCTGGACGTAGAAGCCGGGAAAACGGAACATCTTCTCCTGAAAGACCGAGAAGTCCTTGTCCGACAGTTGGCTCATGAAGATTTGTTGCGTAAAGCGCGAATAGCCTGGATTCTTGCCGCGGTCCTTGATGTTTTCCATCCTGCGGTCAAACTCTTGCCGACTGATGTTTAGGGCCTGACAGAATTCCAGCGTGTCCAGGTGGTCTTTCGCCTCGTTCATCACCACCATGATATCGTACGCGGGCTGGTTATACACTAACAATTTGCCGTTCCGGTCGGTGATAACGCCTCGCGAGGGGTATTCTATCTTCTTGAGGAATGCATTCGAGTCCGCGCTCTTCTTGTAGTCGTCACTCGATATCTGCAACTGAAACAGACGGGCAATGTATACCGCCACGATAAGGATGGCGACACCTCCGATGACGTAGTGCCTATAATCCGAACGGTGCTCCTTCATCTATTGTCTGCTTTTGAAGATCTCGAAGGTATAGATAAGTCCTAACGTAAGTGCCGCACTGCCTACTACGCAGAACAGCCATTGCAGCCAGTTGAAGAAGTTGAAGAATTCGAGCGAGTAGAACACAATGCAGTAGAGCAATGTCAGCGGCACGATATAGGTAGAATATTTCGATGGTCCCAGCGTCTGAATACTGGGTTTCATGTTTTCTGCCGAGTCGCGAGGTACGAAGAGTTCCAGATAGTAGGGTTGCAGTGCGCCAATCAGCGTCATCGATGCTGCAGCCAGTCCTGGTGTATTAGCAAAAATATCGACGAAGAGTCCCATGAAGAAACTCCACAGTAGGATGGCCCATTTCGGATGGTTGCGCTCGAAGCTAAGTACGAAGTAAATGTATAGCAGCGGTGTGGCATAATGGAACAGGTGTATACGTCCCAGCACAATAGCCTGTGCCAGCACGAAAATGACAAACACCCCTAACCGTTTCAGTATATCCGCTTTCATATTTCTCAACTGTCAACTATCAACTGTCAACTCTCTTCACTCGCTCACGTTCAGTTTCAGTGAATCTCTTGCTGCCTGCATAATGCGCATGCGCTCGGCAATCGACTTGTCGCTGATTACCACTACGTCGCGCAGGTTGCCGAAATCAGTTGACAGCCGCACCTGTAGACGATACGATAGTCCATCACGTGAGTTATATACCTGTTTGATTTGTCCCACCAGTACGCCAGGGGGAAAGATTGTCGAATAGCCGTTGGTTTCTACCCATTCGCCTCGCTTGAATCGGGCATGGCGGGGGATATCCTCCACATACGCTATACCAGCATCTTTGCCGTCCCAGCGCAGCACACCGAAGTATCCGCGATTGCGGATGGCACAGCTGATGCGCGACGACTTCATGTTCAGCACGGGAATCACCACGCTGTAGTGATCGCTCGTTAGAAATACCACGCCGACAACGCCTTTCCCACAGGCCACACCCATGCCAACTTCCACACTATCCTTAGCGCCTTTGTTGATGGTAATCAGGTTGTTCGACAAGTGCAGTTCGTTGGTTACCACCTTGGCGGGTATCAACTTATACTGTGCAAGTTTCTCTATTTCCTGTTGTTCCTGAGCACTTGCTTCAGGAGCCGTAGCCTCGTCATACAGACGGCGAAGCTGAGTGACCTGACGCTCCAAATAAAAGTTACGAAGCGTCAAGTCCTCATTGACTTTCGACAATGAGAAAAACGACTCCACCCACGCGGTTCCCTCGTACACTTTTCCTACAGCCCAGTTGGCTGTCGTAAACCAAACGCTGTTCTGGTAGTTGTTGTATTGAAACAACAGCACAGCACTCAGCACTTCAAGCAATACGAAGAGAGCCCAGTGGAAGTGGTTTTTCAGAAACTCCAGCAGGTTCTTCATGGAGGGGTTATCTCATCAGGAATGAGAATCGGTCCACGTTCTTCAGTGCGATGCCAGCACCCTTGGCCACTGAGTGCAAGGGGTCTTCTGCAATGTGGAAAGGAATGTTGATCTTTCCTTCCAGACGACGGTCCAGTCCGCGAAGCAGTGCACCACCGCCAGCCAGCCAGATACCGTTCTTCACAATGTCAGCATACAGCTCAGGGGGCGTGTTCTCAAGCGCAGACAGGACGGCATTCTCAATCTTGGCCACAGTCTTGTCCAAGCAGTGTGCAATCTCCTGATAGCATACGGGAACCTCCATAGGCAGTGCAGTGATACGGTTCGGGCCATGCACGATGTAGTCTTCGGGAGCATCATCGCCCAGGTCGGTCAGAGCCGAACCTACAGCAATCTTGATGCGCTCTGCCATACGCTCCGACACCTTCACGTTGTGCTGGCGCGACATGTATTCTTGAATATCAGCAGTCAAGTCGTCGCCAGCCGTACGAATCGAGTTGTTCGATACGATACCACCCAGCGAGATGACAGCAATCTCCGTAGAACCGCCACCGATATCGACAATCATATTGCCCTCAGGAGCTTCCACATCGATACCGATACCGATTGCTGCTGCCATAGGCTCGAAAATCAGATAAACATCACGTCCGTCGGCATGCTCGGCTGAGTCGCGCACGGCGCGCAGCTCCACTTCAGTCGAACCCGAGGGCACACCGATTACCATGCGCAACGATGGCGAGAACAGACGGTGACCTGTATGTACCATCTTGATCAGTCCGCGCATCATCTGCTCGCAGGCCGAGAAGTCGGCAATCACACCGTCTCGCAACGGACGAACGGTACGTATGTTGTCATGAGTCTTCTCATACATCATCTTGGCCTTCTCGCCCACGGCAATCATCTTGTCTGTGTGGCGGTCCAGCGCTACTACTGACGGCTCGTCGACCACAATCTTATCATCACTGATAATGATGGTGTTAGCCGTTCCCAGGTCCATGGCTATCTCCTGAATAAAACTAAAAAATCCCATTTTTTTACCTTTTTACTTTTTTACTTTTTACTTCTTCTCAAACCAAGCATGAATGGCTGTGTCATAATGGCTGCTGACGCCAAAGGCACGTGTGGCGAACATGCGTCGCTGGTCCTTAGTGGTTTCGGCACCCTGTTTGTTCAGGATGTCCAATAATATAGAGTACTCAGCCTTCGACGGAACGATCACTACATCATTGAAATTTTTTGCACCTGCACGAATCAGCGAGATGCCACCGATGTCAATCTTCTCGATGATGTCTTCTTCGCTGGCACCACTGGCCACCGTCTGCTCGAAGGGATACAAATCAACCACCACAAGGTCGATTTCAGGAATCTCGTACTGGGCCATCTGCTGGCGGTCTTCCTCCAGCTCGCGTCTGCCCAGAATGCCTCCGAACACCTTCGGATGCAGGGTCTTCACACGGCCACCGAGTATCGAGGGATATGTCGTCACGTTCTCCACCTTCTCACACTCGTAGCCCAGCGACTCAATAAATGTCTGCGTACCGCCTGTCGACAGGAACTTCACGCCCTCGTCGTTCAGCTTCTTCAGCAATTCTTCCAGCCCATCTTTGTGAAACACTGAGATGAGCGCGGTCTTGATTTTCTTCTTGTCTGCCATAAATATATAATAACGCGTTATAAAATGTACAATTGGGCTGCAAAATTACAAAAAAGAATCCACTCCTCCCAATGTTTTTGGGAAAATTTTCCTCCTATTATAAAATATTAATCTAAGTCAATGGTCATATCAATTATTTTTCGTAATTTTGCAGCCGAAATATCAATCAATCCATATTTCCAATGAAAAAAATATTTGCTTTTGTGGCTTTCGCAGCCCTCGTTTCAACCACCGCCTTTGCTGGCGGTCTGATGACCAACACCAACTATCACATCGCCTTCGACCGCATGATGGCTCGTGGCGCTTCGTTCGACATCGACGCCGTATTCTCCAACCCCGCAGGACTTGCCTGGGGACACGAAGGCTGGCAACTCTCGCTTAATTTCCAGAAACCCTGGCAGAATCGAGACATCTCCTACAACGGGGTAAAGTACGAAGGAGTAGCCTCTGCGCCTATCGTGCCCGCACTCTTTGCTTCCTATAAGAAGGACCGCTGGGCCATTTCCTCGATGATTGGCATTGTGGGCAGTGGCGGTTTCGTCAAGTACGACAACGGTGTCCCTATGTTCAACGTGCTGCTGGGCAGTGTGGTCACAGGGCTGACGCAGCAGTTGAACCAAGCCACTCAGGGCTTTGCACCCGTTGTCAGTCCTGATCAGTTTGATTCCGAGATGAAGGGCAAGCAATACATCTATGGTGGACAGATTAACTTCACCTATAAGATTCTTGACTGCCTCTCAGCAGCGGCTGGTTTTCGTGCCAACTACTACGATGGCTACTATCGCGGACATGTCAAGGCCAACCATTCCACCATCGGCAACTTGGCCAGCCTCTCGCTCGACGTCGATCAGAAAGGGTGGGGCTTTACGCCTATCATCAGCCTGAACTACCATCAGGGACCCCTTACGCTGACGGCTCGTTATGAGTTCCGCACCAAGATCGAGACTAAGAACGAGACCAACTCCCTGTCTGCATCGCTCAACTCTGATCAGTTGGTGGTGGCTCCGTTGGCACAACTGGTTGCAGCCGGAAAGTTGCCAGCAGAGACGGCAACGGCAATGGCCACACAGATCAAGACCACGGTAGAGTCCGGTCTAGCTGTCTACACCGCACCCTATCAGGACGGTGCCCGCACGCGCTACGACATGCCCGCATTGCTCTCAGTATCAGCCGGTTACGAGTTCACTCCCAAGTTGCGTGCCACCCTTGAATATCACTTTTTCGACGATAAGAACGCCAAGATGGCCAACGACCGTCAGAACGAGCTTACCCATGGCACTCACGAGTTCCTGGCTGGTGTCGAATACGACATCAACGACAAGTTCACCGTCAGCTGTGGTGGTCAGCGCACCGACTACGGACTTAGCGACGGTTACCAGCAGAACACTTCGTTTGCCTGTGACAGCTACAGTGTCGGACTTGGTGGTGCATGGAACATCAACGAGAAAGTACGTCTCAATGCCGGCTATTTCATTAGCATCTACAGTGACTACGACAAACAGGCAAGTTACGGCACCGAGACCTATTCGCGTACCAACAACGTCATTGGACTTGGTATCGACTACAAGTTCTAATCGCTCTTTCTTACTTCACGATTACGTCGGTTTTCTTGACGAAGAGATAGTCGTGACCAGTGCGTAACTCGTAGTAGTCGCCTTGGTCGAAGAAGGTGTCGGCAATGATGGTGCCCTTATCGACAGAACAGAACACGTTGAGACCACCATCGACATTGTTCCCTACCCAGATGGCAGTAGAATGCTGTTTGGCAATGAGCTTCGGGCCATGACCACCGACCCAATTCTGAGTACCCAGATACTTGTTGAAGACCCATCCCTCAACATCGTCCACACACACCTTGCTCCACGTCGCACCACGCTCCAAGAGGATGCCACGACCCAGTCCGTGGTCCTGCATCCATAGTTTTCCGAGAACCCTGCCATTCATGCTGGGTAACGAACGGATGTTCAGATATCCATCATCAGAAACGGCATAGGCCACGGTGAACACCTTACCTGTTTCGGGCACCGTCTTGCCACCGTCGACATAGTATTTGAAGAGGTGGTCGTTGTAGTCGATGGCATAGAGATATTCGCGGCCATTGCTTTCTGTTTGCAATTCCAGATATTCCACTTTGTAAGTGAATGGCAGCTTGCTGTAAACCTTGCCAGTAAACTTGTCGAGCATGAAGAGGAATTTCTTCTCGCTGGTAAAACCATAGGAGCAGAAAACGAACTTGGAATCGAGAATGAAAATATCGTTGCTGGTGAGCCAGTCGGTAGACCACACCATTTCTTGGCGCTCAGGATTGTAGCAATGCAGCTTAGAACCCTTGCCGTCGATATTATGGGCATAACTGGGACATGCCATGTTGAACAACAGGTTGTGAGTGTCGTTGTCCCAGCGCACATCTTGCACCTCGCAGTAGTTGTTGCCCGACACGGCACCGAGGTCAACGGTGTAGAGAGGCTTTTCCTCGGTATCGTAGATGACCACGATGAATTTGTAGTCGTCAGCACTCGTTGGCAGGCGATACATGGCTAGCCATCCGATATCGATGCGCTCGGAAATGAATTGTTCAAGTCCACGGGCTTCCTCCACAAGGGGCAGATTCTCGTTCTGCTTGTCTACACGCAGACGATAGATGATGCCGTTGGGCTTGTTCTTCGTCGAAATCATCGACTTCTGCCAATCGGCACCAAAATTCTCCACTGGCACCAAACGCTGGGCCTGCAAGGTGCTCATCATCGTGAGCAGAGCTACAAGACTAAGAGCAATTCTTTTCATAAGTCACACTTTTTTATTTGGCGCGGAAGCGTTCAGCCTGCGACTGAATGAGTTCCTGGTCTTCGAAGTAGTTGATCTGCATGGCCTTACGAACCTCGTCCATAGTCTGAGCAGCAGTCTCGCGGGCCTTTTCTGTGCCTTTGCGCAGGATGTTATAAATCTCGGGAATATCCTGCTCGAACTCATGACGGCGCTGACGGATGGGGTCGAGCATCTCGTTCAGAATCTGATTGAGGAATTTCTTACATTTCATATCACCTAAGCCGCCACGACGGTAGTGGTCTTTGAGCTCGTCCAAATTCTGGTACTCAGGCCAGAAATTGGCGAAGTCCTCCGTCTTTGAGAAGGCGTCAAGATAGGTGAATACGGCATTGCCATCAATATGGCCTGGGTCGTTCAGGTTGACATGCAGGGGGTCGGTGTACATCGAACGTACCTTCTGCCAAACGGTGTCGGCATCGTCGGAAAGGTAGATGCAGTTACCCAAAGACTTTGACATTTTCTCCTTGCCGTCAGTTCCTGGCAAGCGTCGGGCTGTGGCATTCTCAGGCAGCATGATATTAGGTTCGACGAGCACGGGACCGTAGGTGTTGTTGAAACGGTTTACCAGTTCACGAGTGACCTCGAGCATGGGTTCCTGGTCTTCGCCAGCTGGCACAGTGGTAGCCTTGAACAACGTGATGTCGGCAGCCTGTGAAACAGGATAGCAGAAGAATCCGAGGGGGATACTCTCGCCCTCGAAACCACGCATCTTAATCTCGGTCTTCACCGTTGGGTTACGCTGGACACGGCTCACCGAGATGAGGTTCATCAAATAGGTAGTGAGTTCAGCGAGTTCGGTAATCTGGCTCTGGATGAACAGCACACACTTCTCGGGGTCGAGACCTGCCGAGAGGTAGTCGAGAGCCACCTCAATGATGTTTTGACGAATCTTCTCAGGATTGTCGGCATTATCGGTCAAGGCCTGTACGTCGGCCATAAACACAAACATTTTCTCATAGTCGCCGGCGTTCTGCAGTTCCACGCGACGGCGCAGCGAACCGACATAGTGTCCAAGGTGGAGTTTGCCTGTAGGGCGGTCTCCTGTAAGAATAATCTTTCCCATATTTTTTAATGCGTTTTTTTATTTTGGCTGCAAAAGTACTAATAATCGAGCGAAAAGCCAAATAAAAACGCGCCTTTTTTACTTCGACCCGATGTAGAGGAACACCATTCCGAGCAGTACCAATGCCAGGTCGAAGGCTTTTGCCTTGAGGTTTTTCTCGTGGAAGAATGCCGCTCCAAACAGGAAACTGACTACCACACTGCCCCGTCGGATCATGGAAACGATACTGATCATGGCATCTGGCAGAGACAGCGAGTAGAAATACAGGAAATCGGCCGTCGACAGGAAGATGCTGACGCCGATGATGGACCAACTCCAGTGAAATGGTGTGGTTTCGTGATGCTTGGGCCACCACAGCAGCCACAACATGGCGAGCATCATGAAGCATTGGTAGATGTTGTACCACGACTGCACCATCATGCGGTCGAGTCCGATGCCACCCTCATCGACAGGTGCCATGAGGTATTTGTCGTAAAGCCCGCTAATGGCCCCCATGACCGCTGCACCGACAATCATCCAGATGTAGTGGTCGCGACGGAAATCAATACCCTCCTTCTTACCGCTACGGCTGAGCAACAGGAACGAGGCTACGGCCAGAAGAACACCAATCCACTGCCATACGTTGAGTCGTTCGCCAAATATCAGCAAGGCACCGACGAGTACCATGACTGGGCGTGTGGCATTGATAGGTCCGACGATAGTCAGTGGCAGGTGTTTCATTCCGAAATAGCCTAGCACCCAGCTGGAGAGTACTATGAGGGCTTTCAAAAGGATGTATTTATGCATATCCCATCCGCCAGAAGCGACGTGGAACATGGTTCCGTCGAGTATCTGCGAGCCAGCGCTAAGCACGATGAACGGCAGGAAGATGAGCGATGAGAACAGGGTGTTCAGAAACAACACAGGAATTACAGCGTTACCACGCAGCGCATCCTTTTTCAGAGAGTCGTAGCAGCCTAGCAACGCTGCCGACATAAAAGCCAATATCAACCAGGCCATATCGTTATCTGTTTTTTGTTGTTATACCGTTATTCCGGCATTCCGTTTAATATTTAACATCCTCCAAGAACAACGCCTTTGCAGGCATGGATTCGCCCGCCAGGGTGCGCTGTTTGCCCTCGATGACCTGACGAAAATCGTCGAGCGACATGCGGCCCCTCCCTACCTCAACCAACGTACCGACAACGGCACGAACCATGTTGCGCAGGAATCGATTGGCGGTAATCTCGAAATACCACGTCGTAGGTGATGTCTGGTGCCACTGGGCATGGGTAACCTGACAAAGCGTCGTCTTGACGTCGCTGCCCGCCTTGCAGAAGGCTCCAAAATCGTCGTATTCGGTCAGGATGCGCCCGGCCTGGTTCATCAGTTCATAGTCGAGCTTATAGTGTAGTTCCAGAGAATATGCCCTGAGGAACGGGTCCTTGTGGGTATGAACATAATAACGGTAGGTGCGCTCGACAGCTGAGAATCGTGCGTGTAGATTGTCACTGACAGGTTCAATGCTGTAAACGGCGATGTCTTGATGGAGCAGTCCGTTGAGTTTTCTAGTCAGCAACTTGGGGTCGAACGCTTGCTGAGTATCGAAATGGGCCGCCATGCGACGGGCATGCACACCAGTGTCGGTACGTCCGGCCCCTGTTAGTGTAATCTCCTTGCGTAACAGCACGGACAAGCAGCGCTGCAGTTCGCTCTGCACCGTGATGCCATTGGGTTGAATCTGCCAGCCGTGATAGGCCGTTCCGTCGTAACTAAACCACACAAAATACCTCATAACAGCGTGCGAAGGTACTCATTTTTTTGCAAAACAGAAAGGAATATGCAAAAAAATTTGGTATTTTGTTCGTTATTTTGTATCTTTGCACCGATTTGTACCCTATAGGGGTACGCTGACTCTAAAACGCAAGATTGAAGACATGTTTGATAAGGATACATACATCCGTCGCAGGGCGGAACTGAAAAAACTGGTAGGTGAGGGCATTATCGTGCTCTTCGGCAATAATGAAGCACCGTGTAATTACCCCGCTAACGCGTATGCTCCTATGCGCCAAGACTCGTCGTTCCTGTACTACTTCGGACAGCATCGCGACGGACTGGTGGGGCTCATCGATATTGATAACGACGAAGAGTGGCTGTTTGGCGACGACATTGACGTAGAAGATATCGTATGGATGGGATTCACTCCGACGGTCAGTGATCTGGCTTCTGAGGTGGGCATTACCAAGACTGCCCCGATGGCAGATCTGGGTTCCGTATGTCGCAATGGCATTGCAACACACAGGACGGTTCACTTCCTGCCTCCTTATCGCCATGATACTAAGATTCAGATTATGGATTTGCTGGGCATTCATCCTTCGAAACAGAAGGAGGCTGCCTCGCTGGCGCTCATCAAGGCCGTCGTAAAAATGCGTGCTACAAAGGAGCCGCAGGAAATTGCAGCCATCGATCGTGCTTGCGATGTTGGTTATGCCATGCATACCACAGCTCAGTTGTTGATTAAGCCAGGTGTGACGGAACGTTTCATCGGTGGACAGGTGGACGGTATCGCCCGCTCGTTGGCTAGCGGAACCAGCTTTGCCACCATTTTCTCGCAGCATGGCGAGATTATGCATGGTAATCCTTCGGAGGCTAAGTTGGAGGATGGACGGCTCGTGCTCTGCGATGCAGGCTGCGAACTGGACGACTACTGTTCAGACCACACTCGTACGATGCCAGTGAATGGTAAGTTCACCCAGCGTCAACTGGAAATCTACAGCATTGTCGAGGCTTGTCACGACTACGTACTGGAAGTGGCCAAGCCCGGCGTCAGATATATGGACGTGCATTTTGCAGTCTGTCGTATGATGACAGAGCGCCTTAAGGAACTCGGACTCATGAAAGGTGATGTGGACGAGGCCGTCCGTCAGGGTGCCCACGCCATGTTCCTTCCGCATGGACTAGGACACATGATGGGAATGGACGTGCACGACATGGAAGGACTGGGACAAATTTACGTGGGTTTCGATGACGAGACGCATCCCAACCTGGAACAGTTTGGTACCAACTGTCTGCGTATGGGACGCAGGCTGGAAGAAGGCTTTGTCGTGACTGACGAGCCTGGCATCTATTTCATCCCTGCACTCATCGACGAGTGGAAAGCCTCGGGATACTGCAAGGAGTTCTTATGTTACGACAAAATCGATACATTCAGGGATTTTGGAGGCATCCGCATCGAGGACGATGTGCTGATAACGAAGGACGGCTGCCGTTTCCTCGGCTCGAAGCGCATCCCGTATCACCCCCAGGAACTGGAGGAATTCATGGCGCACAACGCTGGTTAAGTTTTTGAATACAATAAATAACACAATAAAAAAAGAGAAAAGTAATGAGAAAGTTAATGACTTTGGCCCTGCTGGCATGTATGACAGTGGGAGCCCAGGCGGAGGACTTTAAAATGTCTGCGTCCGACGGAAAGTCGGACTCCGTCAACAAAAACAAACCGGTGTTTACGGTGATTAAGGAGAATCCTATCACCAGCATCAAGGACCAGAACCGAAGCGGCACGTGCTGGGATTACTCCACCCTGTCGTTCTTCGAGGCTGAAATTCTGAAGGCTACGGGTAAGACCTACGACCTTGACGAGTCGTTCGTAGCCAACAAGACCTACATGGAACGTGCCATTCAGGTGGTGCGCTATCATGGTGACTGCCAGTTTGCTCAGGGTGGCTCAGCAGAAGACGTGCTGGCAACGATGAAGACCCACGGTATCATTCCGCAGGGCATCATGCCGTTCCCTGGTTCATTGTATGGCGACTCGCTGAACAATTTCAACGAGTTCTTCAAACTGCTGGAGCCCTATGTGGCAGCTATCGCCAAGAGTGATGCCAAGAAGATTTCCAACCAGTGGAAGGTTGGTTTGCAGGGCATCCTCGACGCCTATTTGGGTAAGTGCCCCGAGGAGTTCACCTATGAGGGCAAGAAGTACACCCCGAAGACCTTTATGCAATCGCTTGGCATCAACCTCGACGACTATGTCAGCATTACCAGCTACACCCACCATCCTTTCTACACCACTTTCGCTGTAGAGGTACAGGACAACTGGCGCTTCCCGCAGTCATACAATCTGCCGATGGATGAGATGATGCAGGTTATCGACAACGCTGTTATGAACGGCTATACTATAGCATGGGGCGGTGACGTTTCGGAGGATGGCTTCACTCGCCAGGGACTGGCTTATGCCATCGACGGCAAGGCTACCCAGAGCCTGCGTGGCAGCGACATGGCCAAGTGGCTGAAACTGACTACCGCCAAGAAGCGCGACATCATCGACTCACTGGGATGCAACGTGCCCGAGATCGTAGCTACTCAAGAGCTGCGTCAGGAGCGTTTCGATAACTGGGAACTGACTGACGACCATGGCATGCTCATCTATGGTATCGCCAAGGACCAGAACGGCAAAGAATACTACATGGTCAAGAATTCGTGGGGCGAGACAGGTGAATACAAGGGTATCTGGTATATGACCAAGACCTTCATCGCAGCCAACACGATGGACTTCCTCATCAATAAGAATGCCATCCCTAAGGACATTCGTAAGAAATTGGGGCTATAGCCACAGGACAAACCTAAAAGACAAGGTAAATGCAGTTTAAATGGAATTACGAACCACCTACACCAGAAAGACTGCAAGCGGCTAAAGAGCTGGCCGAGAAGATAGGAATGAGTCCTGTCATGGCTAACCTGCTGATTCAGCGAGGCATTAAGACGGAGAGTGCCGCCAAGCGTTTCTTCCGCCCCATGCTCAACGAACTGATAGACCCGTTCCTAATGAACGACATGGACGTGGCAGTAGACCGCCTGAACGACGCGATGGGCCGAAAAGAGCGCATCATGGTATATGGCGACTACGATGTGGACGGATGTACAGCAGTAGCTTTGGTGTATAAATTCCTGCAGCAGTTCTACTCCAACATGGAGTACTATATCCCCGACCGATACGAAGAAGGTTACGGTGTCAGCATTAAGGGTATAGACTATGCGGCAGAGAATGGTGTAAAATTGATTATCGTGCTCGATTGCGGTATCAAGGCAATCGATGAAATAGCGTATGCGAAGGCGTTGGGCGTAGATTTTATCATCTGCGACCATCATGTTCCCGACGATGTGATGCCACCCGCGGTGGCCATCCTCAATCCCAAGCGTGCGGATTCTACCTACCCGTATCACCATCTGTCGGGATGTGGCGTAGGATTCAAACTCATGCAGGCATTTGCCAAGAATAACGGCATTCCTTTCTCACGTCTGATTCCCCTGCTCGATTTCTGCGCACTGAGCATAGCAGCCGATTTGGTTCCCATCGATGGAGAAAACCGCATTTTGGCTTTCCACGGACTGAAACAGCTGAACCAGAGTCCGTCAATAGGTCTGAAAGCCATTATCGAAATCTGTGGACTGACAGGACGCGAGTTGACCATGAGCGATATTATGTTCAAGATTGGCCCTCGCATCAACGCCTCGGGACGTATGCAGAACGGTACGGAAACAGTGACTCTACTGGTGGAGAAAGACCTGCAACGTGCCCTTGAGGAGGCAACGCGCATCAACGAGTATAACGACCAACGCCGTGATGTTGATAAGCAGATGACGGAGGAGGCCAACGAGATTGTGGCCCGTCTGGAAAGCCAACAGCACCAGAAGTCTATCGTACTCTACGATGAAGGATGGAAAAAAGGTGTGGTGGGTATTGTGGCATCACGACTGACGGAACTCTATTTCCGTCCTACTGTGGTCTTGACCATCATTAATGGTGTTGCCTCGGGTTCTGCACGATCGGTAGCAGGCTTTGATATCTACGAGGCCATTAAGTCGTGCCGCGACTTGTTGGAGAACTTCGGCGGACATACTTATGCCGTCGGTCTGACGCTAAAACAGGAAAACATTCCTGAGTTCCGTCGCCGCTTCCAGGAGTTCGTTAGTACGCACATCATGCCCGAACAGACGCAACAGACGCTGGACATCGACATGGAGGTTGACTTCCACCAGATAAACAAACGTCTGCTCAACGAACTGAAAAAGCTTGCTCCCCACGGGCCTGCCAACGAAAAGCCACTGTTCCTGACACGCAATGTCTACGACTATGGTACGTCGAAGGTAGTGGGCCGCCATCAGGAGCACATCAAGCTGGAACTTGTCGATTCAAAGTCGGCTGTGGTTATGAACGGTATCGCCTTTGGACAGTCGGCTGCTGCACGCTACATCAAGTCGAAACGCTCGTTCGACATTGTCTATACCGTCGAAGAGAATACCTACAAACGCGGCGAGGTGCAACTGCAGATTGAAGATATCAGTCCGTCAGAAGAGTGATAAGTGACAAACGATGAGTGATAAGTATCAACTCATTCTTAAACGATATTGGGGCTATGATGATTTTCGCGGCATTCAGCGCGAAATCATCGAGTCCATTGGTGCTGGTCACGATACGCTTGGACTGATGCCTACGGGTGGCGGCAAAAGCATTACCTTCCAAGTACCAGCTCTGGCTCAGGAGGGTGTTTGTGTAGTCATCACACCACTCATTGCCCTCATGAAGGACCAAGTGCACCACTTGCGCCAGCTGGATATCCAGGCTGCTGCCATTTACAGCGGTATGACGCACGAGCAGGTGTTGCGCATCTTGGAAAACTGTATTTTGGGAAGTTCCAAAATTCTCTATGTGTCTCCCGAACGGTTGGGCAGTAGTCTGTTTCAGACCAAGCTGCGCCATATGCAGGTGAGTTTCATCACCGTCGACGAAGCACACTGTATCTCCCAATGGGGCTACGATTTCCGACCTTCCTATTTGGAAATTGCCAACATCCGTGAAATCTGCCCGGAAGCCCCCGTGTTGGCGCTTACCGCTACCGCTACGCCCAAAGTGGTGGAGGACATCCAGGACAAGCTGAGTAGAGAATCTAGTATTCCTAGTATGACTAGTCCTACTAGTCTGACTAGTAAGACTAGCTTTAACGTTTTTCGCATGTCCTTCGAGCGCAAAAACTTGGCCTATTTGGTTCACTATGCCGCAGACAAGCACTTCGAACTCATCCGTCTTTTACAGGAATCGGGTGGTTCTGCCATTGTCTATGTCCGTAGTCGTCTTCATGCTCGCGAGATTGCCGAACACCTGACGGAAGCGGGACTCTCTGCCACCTTCTATCATGCTGGGTTAGACCACGCAGACAAGGATCGCCGCCAGCGCGACTGGCAACACGATGCTGTGCGCATCATGGTAGCCACCAACGCTTTTGGAATGGGTATCGATAAGCCCGATGTCCGACAGGTTATCCACTACGACTGTCCTGATTCACTGGAGGCATACTTCCAAGAGGCAGGCCGTGCGGGCCGTGACGGTCAACCAGCCCGTGCCATCTTGCTCTTCAACGGCAACGACAACGGCAAACTGACGAAACGTATCGATGATACCTTTCCCCCGCGTGAGTATATTAAAGAGGTTTACGAACATCTGGCCTACTACTACCAGATAGCCACCGGTGACGGCTATGGTGTCAGCCACGAATTCAACATCGAGGAGTTCTGCCAGCGCTTTCGTCATTTCCCTATTCGTGTATATTCAGCCCTCCAAATTCTGCAACGTGCAGGATACATCGAATATGATGAGGAGGCAGACCATCAGGCTCGCGTACGTTTCCTGGTGGGCCGCGACGATCTCTATCGTTTGGAACAGGTTTCCCCCGAGGAAGAACGTGTCATTGTGGCCCTGCTACGCAACTATGGTGGACTTTTTGCCGACTATGGTTATATTGATGAGGGTATGCTGGCCCAACAGGCAGGATTGTCGCAGCCTCAGACCTACGACATACTGAAAGCCCTCTCCATGCGCCACCTCGTCAGTTTCATTCCTCGCAAGCAGGTGCCATACATCCGCTATATGCAGCGTCGCGAAGACCAGGAGCACATCCAGCTGCCACGCGAAATTTACGAAGACCGCCTGGAGCAATATCGCCTGCGCATTCAATCCATGCTCCGTTATGCGCAGAGCAGCGACCGTTGTCGGAGCCGTATGCTTTTGGAGTATTTTGGCGAGGAGACCTCCACGAATTGCGGGCAATGCGATGTGTGTCTTTCTGAGCAGGGCCGTCTGGTTACGCCCGAGGGCCAGCAGGATGCCCGTCAGCGCATCCTCGCACTACTGGCTGACCGCCAGCGTCACCACATCACGGAACTTTTCCGCCTGCAGTTGCCGACGGAAGAACTTGATGCAGCACTTGCATTCCTAATAAAAGAAGAAAAAATCCGCCAGGACGACGGATTTATTCAGCTTGTCTGACGGCTTCCAGCAAGTCTTGATGTACGACGCTATTTGTGGCCACGATGCTGTCGCCCTCCATGAAATAGTCATCGCCTGCATAGTTCGTGACACGTCCACCAGCCTCCTTGACAATCAGTGCACCAGCCATATAGTCCCACTGGCCGATATACCGCTCGGCGTATGCATCTAAACGGCCTGCTGCCACATAGCATAAAGCAATAGCTGCCGAACCCAACATGCGAATGCTGCCCACGTTGCCATAGAAACGGTTCAGCAATCGGGTAATGATGGGCTTGTAGGCATCGCTATTGTAGGGCAACTGCAAACAAAGCAGGGCATCGTTAATGGCACTCGTTCCAACATGGAGAGGCTCTTCATTGACAAAAGCACCACCATTCTGCCAGGCATAGAAACACTCATCGCTGACGATCTCGTAAACCACACCGATTACGATTTCGCGACCTTTGCAGAGAGCAATACTCACGGCATATGGTGCAAAACCATGAATGAAGTTCGTCGTACCATCCAGAGGATCTACTACCCAGGTGAAATCTGATGGCTGAGGGCTGACGTCGGAAACATTTTTTTTCTGACCTCTTACATCATCCTTCGTCGTGCCTTCTTCCGTAATAAAGCCTGCCTCGGGTAATATTTTGCGCAGGGCTTTCACAATCATTTGCTCCGACCCTTTGTCCACATACGACACATAGTCGTGGGCATGCTTGCGCTCCACTTTGTCCAACGAAAAGCTCGCGCGTTCCTTTTTTATATATGCACCTGCCTCGCGAGCCACTCTACAGACACTCAGTGTCAACTGTTGTAATTCCATCTGTTTCAATCATTCGTTTATTAATGCCTGCTCCTGTAGAACCGTCCTCGCCAATCAATACATTAAAGATTGCGTGTTACGCTTTGACTTTGGTCAAAGAATCCGAAACCTACGATGGTGTCAACGAAGCGATGGACATAGTCGGCTGCAGTAGGTGGCCATTGGAAGCCAAGACGGTAGAGCACCTGAGTGGTGTAGTCGTTGGTAGATTCTATGAAACGAACCTGTCGAGAACCGCTCATCTTATAAGCCATCAGCGGACGCAGGAGTGTGACAAGATCAGGATTATCCATCATACGTCCGAGTGCTTCCTGGAACTCTTCGTTTTCCACACGTTTCAACGTGATGCCAGCCTCGGCAAAACCTGTGAGGATGTCGGAGAGGAACTGACGGTGGGTGTTGGAAGGATGGAACACCACGCATTCTTTCGGGGTCTGGGCAAGCTGCATAATAGCACTGGCCACCTCGTCGATGGGCGAGAACTCAAAGCGGCGGTCAAGCGCATCGTAAGGCACCATGCCAATAACCACATAGGCACGTAGCAGGGCGAGGAAGTTGTTGGTGTTGAAGTTAATCTGGAACTCACCGTCCTTCTGACGGGCAGACAGATTACCTACACGCATAATCTTGGCATTCAGTCCGTGATGGGCTACAGCATCGAGCACCAGTTCTTCGGCCTTAAACTTCGAATAGACATATTTGTTGTCGTTGATATCCTGCCCGAGCCAGAGCAGCTGTTCTGTCAGTTTCGCCTCAGGACCGGGCTTGCCGTCAATACTGAGGCCTGCAATGCTGTTCGTCGAGATATGAATGAGGCGCGAACCCGTGCGCAGACAGAAGGCCACGAGGTGACGAACTGACTCGATGTTCACCATCTCGATGTCGTTGCCGGCAGAGAAGTGCTTCACGTTGGCTACGCAGTTGACGACTGTTAGCGGACCCGACGGGAAACCATCGGGCACGGTGGCTAATGCGTCAGGTTCTGTTATTTCACAGGCGAAGGCGGTGACACGCTCATCGAAATGGCTGAAGGCCTCTGTGCGACCGAAGTAGTAATAATAGAGCGTTTTGATGCGACTCAATGCCTCGTCGTTTCCTTTAGCACGGACAGGACAAAGAATCTTGCCGTGATAATTTGTCAGCAACTCATTGAGGATATGAATGCCAAGATAACCAGTAGCGCCTGTGAGCAGAACATCACCGATTGGCTGACGCTTGCCCTCACGGAAATTGTCGAGACTGTTGGCTTCGAGGAGGGCATTCAGCGGTGCAAAGTGCTCTGCTTCTGGGGAGTCGATTTGAGGGCTAGTCTCACTAGTCGTACTAGTCAGACTAGAAGGACTAGCTTCGCTGCCATTAACAAACGCAGCCAACGCTCGTGGCGTCTTCTGGGTGAACAGGTCGTTGAAGACGATTTGTACACCGTGCTTGCTAGCCTCTACGATGACCTTGATGGCATTGATGCTGGTACCACCAATCTCGAAGAAGTTATCTGTAGCACCCACCTCCTGAATCTTAAGGATGTCAGAGAAGATAGTGCAGAAGAGCTCTTCCATCTCGCCCTTAGGAGCCTCATACTCTGTGGTGCGCTGCAGTTCTGGAGCGGGCAGTGCCTTGCGATTAATCTTACCGTTAGGCGTCATCGGCATCACCTCCATCTTCATATAGACGTCAGGTACCATGTATTCGGCCAAAGACGAAGCCTTGAGTGCTGCGAGGATGGCGTCGCTGTCGATGGCAAATCCGTCGACCACAGTATAGTAGAGTACGAGGTGTTCGTTGCCCTGTACCTTGCGCACCTCGGCAGCTGCCTGGCGGATACCTTCCAAGTTCAAGACCTTGCTCTCAATCTCGCCTAACTCGATACGGAAACCACGTAGTTTCACTTGCGTATCGATACGTCCCATGTACTCAATCTGACCGTCCTCCGACCAACGGCAGAGGTCGCCCGTGTGGTACATACGGACAGGACGTCCCCAGCGGTCTTCCTTTACAAACGGGCAGTCGACAAACGACTTCGCCGTTCGCTCAGGCAGTCGCCAATAGCCGCGTCCAACCTGAATACCTGCGAAGCAGAGTTCACCAGCCACACCTTGTGGCACAAGATTGCCAGCAGTATCGACGATGAAGTTCCAATTGTTGGCTACACTTTGGCCAATAGGAATGTTCTCCACACGTCGGCCTGGAGCAATGCTATAATAAGAGGTATCGTCAGTACACTCCGTCGGACCATAGACATTAATAATCTCGATATGGTCGCTGTAGACGCCATCCATCTTCTCGCCACCACCCGTTGTGAATCGGATGGGCAGGTCATCGAAGGCATTGAGCAGCAGACAGGTCATCGCCGTCGAATAGCCACCACCCGTAATCTGATGGTCTATCAGGAACTGGCGGATCTGAGCCAAGTCCTTACGAATCTCTGTAGGCATGATGTGGAACGAGCCGCCCAGCGTCAATACGGGATACATATCCTCGATATGGGCATCGAACGAGAACGAGCGGTGTCCGCTGATGCGGTCGGCAGCCGTCAACTTCTCCATGTCAATGACCACAGCAATGAAGTTGCGAAGACCAGCCTGATGGAGCATGGCGCCCTTGGGCTTGCCTGTAGAACCAGAGGTGTAGATCATATAGGCCAGACCATCGGGATTTGACAGGTCGATAGCGTCAGCGGGAGAACCGCCAACCACATCCGCCATAAAGTCGTCGATGAAGAAGGTCTTAGCGGCAGCGGTACTGAAGTCGCCCTCGGCCATCTTGGCCTCAAGCACATCGTGAGAAGTGATAAGCACCTTCGACTCAGAATTCTCCAACATATAGCTCAGTCGCTCGTTGGGATATTCAAAGTCGAGTGGGGTATAGGCGGCACCTGCCTTATGGATAGACAGCACTGCCAATGGGAACTCCTTGAAACGGTCGAGCATGACGCAGACGAAGTCGTTAGGTTGTACGCCAAACTCAATCAACTGGCGAGCCAATGCATTCGAGTAGTTATCCATTTCAGCGTAGGTCAACTGACTGTCGCGATCCACCACAGCGGGTGCATCGGGCGTGCGCTTGGCCTGTTCAGTAAACAGGTTGGCAAAGGTCTTGGAGAGGTCAACGTCAATCTCCTTGCCCGTACCTATTTTAATAATGCGCTCAGCCTCCTCGTCGCTGACAATGCTGATGCTCGTCAGGGCGGCTTCGGGCTTGGCAATCATTCGCTCTACAGTAACCTTCACGGCATCTGCCAGACTCTGCATCAGCCGCTCAGAATACTTGCCGTTATCGTATTCTACGCAGACGCTTGCCTGTCCATCGATATCGCGAATAAAGAAGGTAATGGGGAACTTAGGCACTTTCAATTCCAAGCCCTCCAACTCCAATGGTGTACCGTTGCAGACGTATTGGCTGATGACGCCGAGCTGATAAACAAACTGAATCTCAGCTGTCAAACCGTAGTCGGCTGCAATCTGTGCGAACGGATAGTTCTCGTGGCGCAACGTCTCGTCGAAGTTTTCGCTCACCTCCTGCAGGAATTCTTTGATGGTCTGTTTACCGATGGTCGCACCAAGTGCCAAGGTGTTGACAAACATTCCCACCGTATTGCGAATCAGTAGGTTAGAACGGCCGTTGGAGACTGTTGTGATGCATACCTGCTCGCTGTTGGCAAAGCGTGACAGAGAATAGTATATAGCTGACAGAATCAGATGAGCAGGTGTGATGTTGTTGTTGCGACAGAAAACGTCGATGGTCTTGATATCGAGCGCTGAAATAGCTTTACTGATGGTGCCCTTAGTAGGATTGGGCAAATCAGGACGCACCTCAGTAGCAGCCTCGACAACAGCCAGACGCTCTTTGAAGAAATCCTGAGCTTTAGTGTATTCCTCACCACTCTCTACGGCCTGTTCGGCGGTAACGTAGGCGGCATAGGACTGATCTTCGTCCTCGATGGCAAAACCATCGAGCACACTACATAGCTGCTGAAGGAAGATATCCACAGAACCACCATCAAAAATCAGGTGATGCACATCCATCATCAGATAGGTCTGCGTCTCAGTCGTTATGATTTCAAAGCGATAGAGCGGACCCGTGGCGAGGTCGAAGGGACGTACGAAGTCGTGTTTGTATGATGCCAACTCCTGTTCGCTCATCTGCTTCACAGGAATCTCCACAGCCTGTTCCAAATCGACAGTCTGAACGATGCCCTCTTCGCCATTGCCGAAATGTACAGTCATTTGCGGATGCGCCTTCACAAGAACCTTGATAGCATCGATAATGGCTGTCGCATCTGTATCCTTTGGGAATCCAATCTTTGTGGGAATGTTATAAAGCGTCGTCTCAGGATTCTTCAGACACTCGAAGTAAACACCTGTCTGAGCGTAAGAGAGGGGCACAGACGCTGGTAGTCCGACGGCTTCGGACTGTGAGTCCGACGGCTTCGGACTGTGAGTCCGACGGCTTCGGACTGAAAGCGATGCAGCATCTTCTGTTTCTGATAACAATGAATGGAGAATCTCGTTCTCAATGCTCTGAAGTGTACCAGTCTTTACCAGCGACTTTGAATCCAATGTCACGCCATAGCGCTTATTGACCTGAACGGCGAGTTTGATAGCAGAGATAGAGGTTAGACCAGCATAGCCGAGAACGGTAGTAATGCCGAAATCCGTGTTGCCAACGATAGCGGCAATCATCTCATGCAGTTCCTGCTCCAGCACATTCATAGGAACATTTGACTCCTCTATAGCAGCAGCTTTCTTTTCTGGCTTTGGAAGCGCCTTCTTGTTTACCTTTTGGTTCTGGTTCAGCGGGATGGCGTCGATTTGCATCGTCACGGCAGGCACCATATACGGTGGCTTCTGGTCGAGGATAAAGTTGTTCAGTGCATCGATATCTATCTGTTGATCGCTGACGATATAGGCCGCAATAAACTTACCCGTACCACTCTCCTCATCAAAGGCCTGAACGGTAGCATCCTTAATACCTGGGAATTCACGAATCACTGCCTCCACTTCCTTCAGTTCGATGCGGAAACCACGAATCTTCACCTGTCCGTCGCGACGACCTACAAACGAGATGTTTCCGTCGGGCAGATAGCGCACGATGTCGCCAGTGCGATAGCAGCGGGCGTATTTAGAGGTGAGGGATGAGGGGTGAGAGGTGAGAGATATGAACGGATTATCGATATACACCTCTGCCGTCTTCTCTGGGCGGTTCAGATAACCTCTGGTAACCTGTGGGCCAGCCACCCAAAGTTCACCAGCAGCTCCCACAGGCAGGCGATGGCCTTGTGGGTCAACGATGTACAGTTTACAGTTCTGCATGGCAGGACCGATAGGAATGTTCTTCATTCGCTCCTTCACCCAGTAGTTGGTGACGTAGCAGATAGTCTCCGACGGGCCATAGCCATTCGTCAGACTGAAGGTCTTTGGTGGTGTCAGTGTCGACAGCTTTTCTCCACCAGTCATCAATGCCTTCAGCGAGTGGTTCTCGATACTGGTTGCAAACTGGTAGGCCACCTGTGTGGTCATAAAGCTATGAGTGATACCATTCTGCTCGAAATAGTCGTTCAGAGCAATAAGATCGAGACGCAATTCCTCTGGTACGATATGCAACTCAGCACCAATGGTAAGTGCAGAGAAGATCTCCATCGGAGAGGCATCGAAACCATAGCTGGCGTATGCGGCCACCTTGCTTTCTGCTGTTATGTTGTAGAAATGCTGATGCATGTTGCAGAAAGCCACCCAGTTTCTGTGTTCAGACATGCCGCCCTTGGGTACACCTGTTGAGCCCGAGGTGTAGATGAGGGTGAAGAGACTCTCAGGCTTTGGAGCTGTTGGCTGCGACTCAGTCGCAGCACACAGTAACAGATCTTTCGTCAATATAACATCACCATGATATTCATCCACGATAGGGCGCAGTTCCTCATCGGCTATCAGCAACTTGGTTCCAGTATCCTGCATCATGAAGTTCAGTCGCTCCTTCGGATAGCTGGGATCGAGTGGTTGGAAGGCACATCCCGCCTTGATGATACCCAGCGAGGCGATGGCCATCCACTCACAACGTGGAATCAAGACGGCAACGATATCCTCTAAACCAAGTCCCTTTGATGCGATATAGCCTGCAATGCGGTCGCTGATTTCATCTACCTCTGCGTATGTGAACCGCTTGTCCTTAAAGACCACTGCTGTCTTATCGGGCGTGGCCTTAGCCTGACGACGGAACAGCGAGACGATGGTTTGGGTATCATCGTAGGGAACATCGGTCTGATTAAAACTATCGAGTACTTCCAACTGAGCAGATGTTATCAGGCTGATGTCACACAACTGTTCCTGAGCGAGGAAACCGTTTATTACTGCCTCGTAGCTCTCCAAGAACTGACTAATCAGTGCCTCAGAATACTCACTGGCGTTATATTCAGCCTCCACGCAGTAGTGTCCGTCACGAATATAGGCTTTCACATACAAAGCCACACCACTGGTATTGTTGTTCAGACGCAGAGCAGTCATGGGTTTGCCATCAAACTGCAGGCTGTCAAACAATGGTCCATGCCAGCCAAACGATGTAGCAGTCTGCAAACCTAAATCTTGGATGATGTCGCTATAAGCGTAAGCCTCATGTTGACGGCATCCTGTCATCTGCTCCTGTCCGGCCTTCAGGAAATCGAGCACACTGGTGTCATTGTCAAACTTGGCATAGACGGGCAGTGTTCTGACGAGCATCGCTACTGAGTTTGCAAGTCTCTTGTCTGCACGACCATTATGGATTGTATTGAACAATGCTTCCTGTTCATTATTGTATTTTGCCAGCAGGAAACCATACGCTGCTGTGAAGAATGTACTCTTAAAGATGGCGTGCTCCTTACAGAAGGCATCGACGGCATCGATACCCACGCTCATCGTTCGAGTCAGCAACCCCTCTGTAGGCTCCTCCCCTTCCAAGTCAGGCAACAGCGGAGAATAGGTATCGCCGCAGTCGAAGTGCTCAGCATACCACTTCTTATCTTCCTCGAACTTCGAAGTCTCTCGCACCTCTGCCTCGGCATTGGCGACATCAGCCAGAGTGAGTGTTTCTGATGGCAAAGTCTCACCTCGATAGGCTTTCTCGATATCCGCCAACAGCACCTTTCTTGATGCACCATCACAAATGATGTGATGAATGTCCTGTAGCAGATAGTAATGTTCTGCATCTTTCAGCAGACGAATGCGGAACAGCCTGTCTTTATACAAATCGAAGGGCTGGATAAACGATTTCTTTTCTGCCTCGATGTCAGTGGTTGGTTCGGGGATGACGACAAAATCGTCATCCACATGAATCGTTTGTATAGGGTCTCCCTGCTCGGTAAGCTCGATACGGGTGAACAGCGTGGGGTGGGCTTTGACTGCGGCCTCGATGGCTTTGCATAGCCGTTCCCCATCTAGACTGCCATCCAACGTATAAAGATAAGGTATATTATAACAAGCCTCTCCTTGATGAGCGATACACTCTGCGTAGAGACCATACTGCGTTTTAGTTGTTGGTGCTGTAATAATCATAGTTTTCTAATTTTTAAGTTCAAATTTTACTTTGTACATCTTATGCAACATGAATATGGCGGCAGTCTCAATGATGTAGGCTATCAGGAAACTGTACCACAGGAGTCCTGGTGCCACTTTCGACATAATCCATAGCACGGGAATCACTGTCAGCGACAAGGCAAAGGAGATGAACAGCGCTATCTTACCATAGCCATAGAGTTTATAGACAATCATGATGGTGTAGATGTAACAGAAGGGAATGAAGCTGATGGCAAAGATCCGGAGAGCATTGCTGGACTCGCTGAAGAATTCGCCCTCGTCAGCTCCAAAGAGCGACGCGATGGACTCAGGCCAAATCCACACGACAACACAGGTTATTACCATCGCCAACGTGATGAAGCCAAACGACTTGCGCTGCACCAGCAAGAAGGCCTCGTTATCGCCCTTGCCAACTTGGATGGAGCCAAACGACTGGATAGTACGACAAACACCACCGAGGAAAAGGTTGTAGATTTGCAACATATACATACACAGTGAGAAAGCGAAAATACCGGCACGCCCCAGTGTAGAAAGCACAATGTGGTTCGAGCTGAACAGCAACAGCGTCAGACAGATGGACGCAATAGCCAGTGGGGCTCCCTGCGAGATGATTTCTTTCAGTGTTGAGTTCAGAGTGTAGCGTTGTGGGACGCTTCTCCACTTCAGTCGCAGGTTGTTTTTGGGCGATAGGAAATGGAATGCCATAAAGGCGATGCCAACAACGTGGCCAATGACCGTTGCCACAGATGAACTTGCGATACCCCAACCGAGGTATTTGATAAACACGATGTCGAGCACCAGATGGACGAGATTGTCGACAAATATGGAGAGCGATACCAATTTAGGGCTGCCATCGACGCTCACCATCGTGTCGAGACCCCACATCAGCAGATATACCGGTGCGCCTATCATCATCACCTGCAGATAGGCCTTGGTAGGTTCAAAGAAACGCTCGTTGTTACAAAACAACCTGGTAGAGGCATCAGGAAAGTAGAACCCGATAGCCGCGATGACCAGACCTGCCACAACACAGGCCACCATCGATATGGTGAAGATGTAAGAGGCCTGTTGAATGTCCTTCTTGCCCAGCTGAATACCCACCAGCATGCCGGCACCTGTAGCCAGTAGCATATTCAGGGTAAACATGAACTGTACCATGGTGCGTGAGATGTTGATGGCACTCACTGAGTCTTCATCGATCAGATTGCCTACAATGATGGCATCTAAAACATTGCCCAGACAAGCTGAGAGGGCTATCAGAATGGATGACCAGAGGAACACCCAGAATTCTTTGTTGAACGCTTTCTTATCAATCATTTTTTTATTATTATGTAGATTTCGGGTACAATACTCATTCTTAGAATATCTTGATACGGTATATCAAACTGAGCTCCACACGGTTGCTGCTGTGGTTAGGCAACCCTACGGCATCGTCATAACGGGTCGTCTTTCCGACATAAGCCAGCGAGAGGTGCGCATCTTGGGAAAGATCGGGGAACCACTGCAGGGCAACCTGATAGCCGTAGTTGCGGCGATAGTTCTTCAATGCGCTGATGTCGGGTGCTGAAGCCCATTCGGCAAACCCTTTCACGGTGCCAGCCCAATGAGGAGTGAAGTGGTATTGGCAATAGCCCACGAGCGTCTGGTAGCGCACGTCACGGATGTAGGCCGGTGAAGACGCGTCGCTACCCTCAGGCTGTGCAATGCCTGCTGCGGCGGCATCGGCACTGACAATGCCGTGACGGTCGATATTCTCCCATGCGTGATAGTAGTCAAGGTAGCACTGCCACTTGTTCCACGTCAAGAGCGATCCAAGCATCAGAAATTGGTTGCTCACCCCGCTGGCCTCGTGCATATAGGTATACGACCAGTGGTTCTCCAGCTTGTCCCAAAGACGGTTACCCATCCAGTTGACGGTAACAGCCAGCGGATGTCGGGATTTCTGAAGCCCTGCACCAGGATACACCTTCTCGATTGAATTGTTGTTGGAGTTTGATACCGCCAGCGATATCTCCTGCCCTTTACTGACGTCGTATGCGACTTCCATACCTATCAGCGAGGTGTTGAAATTGGCATTGAAATCAGAATAGTCGAGCACCTGAATGGCGTTGGCATCATACTCGAAGCCTCCCATTCCCAGCGCCTGCTTACCAACTTTCAGTCGCAGCCGCTTGTTGACCTGATAGTTCACCATCATAATGTCGAGGCTGTTGGAAAACCCGTCATCCTGCTTCTGCCAAGAATTTTCAAACTTGAAGCGAAGACGGTAGCTCCAGTGCTCATCCAGAAATCCTCGGGCCTCGAAACGCAACCTCCGCCCTTTGAATCCTCCGTCGGGGTCGCCTCCTAAGTTTTCCTCGTAAGCAGTGTTTGTGTTCAGGAAGATGTTGAAGGCATCGTTTTTCTTATCCATGACCTTGAGTTTCTCGAGGATGGAGGCTACACCTTCATCGCGTCCACCCATACCCGTATTGGCTCCCTGCGCCCAACCGTTGACAGCAGTCATCACAAAGACAGCCATCAGTCCCAGCCTCAATATTCTCTTGTGTTTCATAGAATACCGAATTGATGCAGGAATATAAGAACAATGCAGAGCGGCACGATATATCTTACTGAGAAAATATAGGCCGTGAAGAACGACCCTGTGACGGTACCATGATTGGTGAACTCATCGCGTACCAACTGGCGATTCACGAACCATCCCATGATGATACTTGTGAGGAAGCCACCGATGGGCAGCATGAACTTAGCGGTCAGGAAATCGCAGAAGTCCATCAGCGACATGCCCAACACTTGCAGGTCGTGGGCTCCAGCAGAAAGGGAGCAGAATACGGCGATGACAGAGCATACCACCGTCAGAATCCACGTGGCATACTTACGTGGCAGATTCAGCTCCTCGTGGAAGAACGCCGTGCCAATCTCGTGCATGGAGATGGTGGACGTCAGGGCAGCGAAGACCAGCAGCGCATAGAATAGGCAGGAAAGGAGATATCCATTCCAAGGCAATGCGTTGAAGGCCTGCTGGAACACGTTCGGAAGCGTGATGAATATCAGCGAAGGACCGCTGTCGGGCTGTACTCCCACGGAGAATGCTGCCGGGAAGATCATCAGGCCTGCCAAGATGGCGATGGCTGAGTCCAGGAAGGCTATCTGAGTGGCTGACTTCAGCAGATTGGTGTCGCTCTTGAAGTAGGACGCGTAGGTACAGAGGCAGGCCGTTCCCAGACTCAGTGAGAAGAATGCCTGTCCCAAGGCCTCAAGAATCACGTCGCTATTCATCTTCGAAAAATCGGGCTTCAGTAGGAACTTGATGCCTTCAACGGCTCCAGGTAGCATACATGAGGCTACCACCAGAATCAGCAACAGGATTAACAGCAATGGCATCAGCAGTTTGGAAATACGCTCGATACCCTTGTTCACCCCCTGGGCAATCACGAAATGTGTAATCAGCACAAATCCTACTGCCCATAGACAGGGTTTAACGGGGTCGTTCGAAAAATCCTGGAAATACTTGATGATGTACTGCGCGTCACCGTTCAGTTGTCCGGCAATGGCGGCAAACAGGTATTGCAAGCACCAACCAGCCACTACGGCATAAAAGCCTAGGATAATCGTAGAGGTGAGAATACCCAGGTAGCCCACGAAGCGCCAATTCTTGCGTCCTAACTGGGCGTAAGCACGTGCTGCATTCGTCTGGGCACGGCGACCCACGATGAACTCACTGACCATGCCTGGTATACCCAAGAACAGCACACAGACCAGATAGATGATAATGAAGGCTGCGCCACCGTTCTGTCCTGTTGTAAACGGGAATCGCCAGATATTTCCTAAGCCTATCGCGGAACCTGCCGTAGCCAGAATGATGGCAAGTTTACTACCAAATGTCCCTCTGTTTTCCATATTTCTCAATAAAAGTTGGTTATTAATTTAGATAAAGGGCGTGCCAAAATAAATGACACGCCCTCAAAACACAAGAATCTGACATCAGACATCTGACATCAGACATCGTTTAGTCTTCTTGATACTCAGGACGCAGCTTGCGGACGGTCTCACCTGCGCGCCACATTTCCTGATTGCGCATAGCCTCGAGTTCCTTCTCCAAGCCTGCACGGTAGTCGGGCTTCGAGTTGGCATCGATGGTAATCTGTGCCTCGTTGCCAGTCTTTACAGAATAGTAGAGCCACTGCATGACGGGCTTGATGGCGTCGTGGAAACGGGGAGCCCAGTCAAGCGCACCACGCTGAGCGGTGGTAGAACAGTTAGCATACATCCAGTCCATACCCTTAGCACCGAACAACGGGCCAAGGCTCTGAGTCAGCTCCTCAACAGTCTCGTTGAAGGCCTCAGAAGGTGTGTGACCATTCTCGCGGAGCACTTCGTACTGAGCCAGCAACAGTCCCTGGATAGCACCCATCAGTGAACCACGCTCACCAGTCAGGTCAGAGGTAGCCTCACGCTGGAAGGTCGTCTCGAACAGATAACCGGCACCGATACCGATACCAAAGGCCAGTGTCTTCTCCTTAGCCTTACCCGTAGCATCCTGATAGACGGCGTATGAGCAGTTCAGACCGCGACCCTCGCAGAACATGGTGCGGAGAGAGGTACCAGAACCCTTAGGAGCCACCATAATCACGTCAACATCCTTGGGAGGAACCACACCCGTGCGGTCGCTCCAGTTGATGGCGAAACCATGAGAATAGTAGAGTGTCTTACCAGGCTTCAGGTATTTCTTGATGGTCGGCCACTGCTGCATCTGACCAGCATCCGAGAGCAACATGCAGAGGATAGTACCCTTCTCGGCAGCCTCTTCAATAGAGAACAGCGTCTTACCAGGTACCCAACCGTCAGCCACAGCCTTGTCATAGGTCTTTCCCTGACGCTGGCCAACAATCACGTTGAAACCATTGTCGCGCAGGTTACAGGCCTGTCCAGGACCTTGAACACCATAACCGATGACGGCGATTACCTCATCCTTTAATACTTCACGTGCTTTCTCGAGTGAGAACTCTTTGCTGGTGACTACAGTCTCAATCACGCCACCAAAATTCATTTCTGCCATAATAGCTTAATTTTTTTTAAAAAATGTTATACATATCCCTATGCACTATGCCAGCCCTACCCGAGAGCCGTCGTTTTGTCAGCACATTCTCACCCTACCCGAGGGTGCGACAAGGGGTTAACTAATAGAATCGGGTGCGAAGGTACGAAAAAATGAGCAAAAATTACTTCCAAAACCATATTTTTTGCATTTTTTTGCCTTCTTTTCAGAAAAGTATCAAAGAAAAGCAATAAAGTATTGTGCATTTTCGAAAAATAGTATTAACTTTGCAACGTCAAACAGATAATGATAATACATTATACTATTAACTAACAAACAAAGTATGGATTTAAATTGCAGAAAAAACTCTCTGCTGGCAGGATTGTTCTCAATAACCCTGCTGGGCTATTCGCCCGTAACGTATGCCGCTGAGGGCAGCTCGCCGCTGCCCAATGAGGTACAACAGGCGAAGAAGATTACGGGTACTGTGTCGGACGCTATGGGTCCCGTCATTGGTGCCAGTGTCGTTGTAAAGGGTACTTCGAACGGTGTCGCCACCGATTTCGACGGAAACTTTACGCTAAGTGTCAATCAAGGTCAGACCATCGTCGTATCCTACATCGGATACCTTACGAAGGAGATCAAGATTGATGGTCGTAACAACTACGAGATTGTTCTCGAAGAAGACAAGAAGATGCTCGACGAGGTCGTTGTCGTGGGTTACGGTACGATGAAGAAGTCGGACATCTCCGGTGCTTCCTCTACCATTGGTGAGAGTGCTATCAAGGGGTCTATCATCACCTCGCTCGACCAGTCGCTGCAGGGTCGTGCAGCCGGTGTGTCAGCAGTACAGACCTCTGGTGCGCCTGGTTCCGCATCGTCTATTCGTGTGCGTGGTACCGCTACCATCAATGCCAATGCAGAACCACTGTACGTCATCGATGGTGTCATCGTTAGAGGTAATGACCGCGGTGAGTCTGGTGCAGCCTATGGTTTGGGCGACGCGCTGGGTAATGGTTCCGTTTCTACCATCTCTCCCCTGTCAACGATTGACCCTGCTGACATCGTTAGCATGGAAATCCTGAAGGATGCTTCAGCAACAGCTATCTATGGTGCTCAGGGTGCCAATGGTGTTGTGCTCATCACCACCAAGCATGGTAAGGCCGGCGAAGCAAAGTTCTCTTATAACGGGATGGTAGCAGCCAGCCGTCAGACCAAGCGTCTGGACATGATGAACCTGCGTGAATACGCCCAGTTCTATAATGGTTTATATGAACAAGGCGAGATAGCCACCCAGAATGCCTATTTGGCAGATCCTACTCTTTTGGGCAAGGGTACCAACTGGCAGGATGCCGTGTTCCAGACTGCTTGGCAGCACAGCCACCAGATTAGTGCCCAGGGTGGTACAGACAAGGTCAAGTACTATGTCTCTGGTTCCTACATGAACCAAGAAGGTACTATTATCGGTTCCAAGTTCAACCGTCTTTCTTTCCGTACTAATCTTGATGCGGAATTGAAGAGTTGGTTGAAGATGGGTGTCAACCTTGCCTATTCTAACAGTAACGATGACCTGAAGCTGGCCGACTCTGACGAGGGTTTGATTACCTACTCACTGACCACGATTCCCTCTATACCTATTTATAATATAGATGGCGGATATTCATCCATCAGTCAGGAGGGTTACACCAATCCCAACCCCATTGCTATGGCTTTGTCGGACGAAATCCTGCTGAACCGTCAGAAACTGAATGGTAACATCTTCTTTGATGTGACGCCTTTTAAGACTATCAATCTGACTTGGCATACTGAAGTAGGTTTCGACATAAACTCCAGCAAGGGTGAGACCTATGAACCCATGATCAGCTTGGGTACTTGGAAGCGTACCACCAACTCTTCGCAATGGAATAAGAACAGCGGAACGTTCCTGCAAATCAAGAACTATCTGACTTGGATGCACACCTTTGCCGAGAAGCACAGCGTAACAGGTATGGTCGGACAGGAAGCATGGGAGTCAAAATATGACTACATTACTATTTCTAATACCAACCTGCCTTCTGATGAGGTACACAGCCCGAACCTCGGTCAGGGTACACAAACCTTCAGCAACGGTTTCGGAAGCAGTTCTATGGCATCGTTCTTCACTCGTTGGACCTACAGCTTCGATAACCGCTATAATGCCACTTATACATACCGTTACGACGGTAGCTCAAACTTCGGCCCCAACAACCGCTGGGCAGGTTTCCACTCGTTTGCCGCTTCATGGCGTTTCTCGAATGAGAAGTTCTTCCAAGATGCTCTTGGCAAAGTGATTAGTAATGGTAAGCTGCGTCTCGGCTGGGGTCAGACGGGTAACTCCAACATTGGTGGATTCAAGTGGGGCGTTCCTCTGAGCAAGATGGAGTCCGACCTTGGCGTCACCTATCGTCCTGCACAGATTGCCAACGAAGACATCAAATGGGAGAGCCAGGAACAGTGGAACGTAGGTCTCGACCTCGGTTTCCTGAACGATCGCATCAACTTGGTAGTCGACTGGTACATCAAGGAATCCAAGGACATGCTGATGACTCTGAGTCTTCCAAGCATCATGGGTACTCAAGGTAATGGTTCTTCAGCCCTTGCAGCACCTTGGGGTAACTACGGTCACATCCGTAACACAGGTCTTGAGATTGCCCTCAATACCCATCCCATCCGTACCAAGGACTTCACCTGGGATTCTGACTTCCAGATTTCGTTCAACAAGAACAAGCTGGTCAGCCTGAGTGATGGAACCACATCAGTTCCTCTGAGAGGTTTTGGCCAATGGACAGACTTGGTTTCTTACACCCAAGAAGGTGATGCTTTGTACAACTTCTATGGCTATGTGTGCGATGGCGTTTACGAAAGCCTGGAGGACATCGAGACTTCTCCGAAACCAGCATCCTATCCTTCCAATGGCGTATTCTCAAAAGGTTCTACCGTTTGGGTTGGTGATATCAAGTATAAGGACCTGAACGGTGACGGCGTCATCACTGAAGCCGACCGTACCGTCATTGGTAACCCCCTGCCGAAGTACACCTTTGGTTTCAACAACACCTTTACATACAAAGGCTTCGACCTCAACATCTTTATCAACGGTTCTGTTGGTGGTAAGATTGGTAACTATAACAAGATGAAGCTCACCCACATGAACTCATCGTGGACCAACCAGTTGATTGATGTCAACGGACGCGCCATCCTGCAGCCTATCGATGCCAACAAGGACTACTCTGCTGGTATTGACCGTGGCGACGGACAGCTCATATGGAATTGGTACGATGATATTTCCAACATCCGCGTTGCCAACCCTGGCACTTCAATGCCTCGTGCTTCTATCAACGATCCTAACGATAACGACCGTTGGAGCGACCGTTACATCGAGGACGGAAGTTATGTCCGTCTGAAGAACATAACACTGGGCTACACCTTCCCCAAGAAGTGGATCTCCAAGTGTGGTATCGATAACCTTCGTCTCTCATGCAACATTCAGAATCTCTGGACTATTACTAACTATAGCGGATATGACCCGGAAGTGGGTGCCAGTACGACCAGCGCCAACGTCTTTGGACTTGACAACGGACGTTACCCCTCACCGACTACTTACTCATTCGCTCTAAACGTCTCATTCTAAAGAAAGGAAAAGAATTATGAAATTCGATAATATAAAACTTCTAGCTTTAGCTGCAATCACAGGTCTTACCTTCGCCAGTTGCGAGGACTTCCTAAACAGACCAAGTGAGGATAGCTATACTACAGACAATTATTATAAGACAGAAGCACAATGTCTGGGAGCAACGTCCTATCTGTACAACTCACCTTGGTATGACTTCCAGCGTGGTTTCATCAAGATTGGTGAAGTGCTCTCAGGAAACTATTTCTGGGGATCAAGCCCCTACTTGCAGTTCACGGTAAACGGAACTGACGAGGACTTGGTGAACATGTCTGCCTCCCTTTGGGCTGCTATTGGTCACTCCAACACTGTTTACGACCTGCTGAAAGGTAGTCCTATCGACATGTCCATTAAAGGTTCAGCCATGGGTGAATGTCTCCTTTGGAAGGCTATGGGATACTTTTTCCTGGTACGTACCTTTGGTGAAGTTCCCATTGTACACAACAATACCAACATGCTGAAGTCTGGCGACTACAGTACCGTTAAGAAGGTCAAAAGAGCTGATGTGTACGAATATATCATCATGACTTTGGAGAGAGCCATTGAACTGCTCCCAGAAAAGGCCGCTCAGCCTGGACGCCTCGACAAGTGGTCGGCTAAGGGCTTGCTGGCTAAGGTGTACCTGACGAAGGCAGGCCTGAGCGGAACCATCAATAAGGACGATCTCGCCAAGGCTGCTTCCTATGCTAAGGACGTAATCCAGAATTCCGGCAAGAAGTTGGAGGCCAACTATGAGGACATCTTCCTGCTCAAAAACCGCTATACTGAGGAAGGTCTGATAGCATGGCGCTGGACCGCTGACGGAACCAACTGGACACGTCAGAACTCCTATCAGAGCGACTTGTGCATTAGTGGTATCGACGACTGGGGTGCTACCTGGGGAGGCTGGAATGGCTTCTCGGTTGACCTGCAGGAGGCTTTCGGCGTAAAGCTGCTGGAGCAGTCACCTGACGTTTGGAAAGGTCTGCAAGAGTATCCACGTCTGCACGCTACCATGATGTTGCCGGGCTTTAGCTATAAGCAGTTCTGGCAGGATAAGCCACACGATGCCAACGGCTGGAGCTACATCAAATTCATCTATGAGAACAGTACTACCGGCTCGCTCGAGTCTGCAACAGGTTCGAACTCAGTGAAACACATCTATGGCGACACTTACGACCACGAGCAGGGCGCTGGTTGCTCTGACGGACGTATGGCCAGCTCAGTGCCAACCTTCCTGTTGCGCCTTTCTGATGTCTATCTGATTTACGCTGAGGCCGTTTGTGGAGGACGCGGTTCTTCTACATCCGATGCTTCTGCCATCGACGCCTTCTACGCTGTACGCAGCCGTGGCCAGCAGAATCCTGATGCCAAGCCCAGCGTTATTACATGGGACGACATCTGGAAGGAGCGCCGCCTGGAATTCGCTATGGAGGGTGACCGCTGGTACGACTACGTTCGCACTTCTTACTACGATCCTGACTTCTGTATCAACGAGCTCCAGTCTCAGAAGCGTAACCAGTTCTGGGGACTTGACGGTCTGTATAAGGAGTATCACGATAAGGGAACATGGAATGTTGACCCATCCAGTATGATGTATAACACTTCCGTACAAGCTCCTAATGTTACCGCATTGATGAAGAAGGATCCAGACTCTGGCAAGATGTACTTCATCCTTCCTCCTACAGCTGACGACGTGCTGTCCAACCCGAATCTGGCTTCAGATGTCGATGGTGTGCATGTTGACGTCCGCGCAACCTATAGTTATGAATAACTTAAAAGTATGTAAGCATTATGAAAATAACAAGATATTATAAAGGCTTTGGTCTGATGCTGGTGGCCGCTATCAGCTTAACGGTAACATCGTGCAAGGATGAGCCTGACAAGTACGAAGTAGCTGATGGACTCCCCACAGTGAACTACATTCGTTGTCTGTCTTCAGAAATCAAAGGCAACAACGATGCTGCCGACACCCACTACACAAATGGTGAATTGGTAGAACAGGCTTCACCTCAGTCAACCATTGCGCTCATTGGCTCTAACCTGCGTAGTGTCTATGAGATTTGGTTTAATGACAAACAGGCCGTTTTGAACACCAGTTATATTACTGACAACGCACTGCTTGTAGACGTTCCCAAATCAGTGCCCAAGGACGTCACCGACAAAATATATCTCATCACTCAGAGCAAGGATACTGTCAAGGTCGACTTCAAGGTGGTGATTCCTGCTCCTGACATCAAGGCGATGTCGTGTGAATATGCCGCCATTGGCGATAAAGTCACATTCACTGGTAACTATTTCGTCTACGACCCCAGCTTCCCGCTTCAGGCGTGGTTTACGGGCACAGACGGCTCGCAGATTCCTGCACCTATTGAGGTGAGTGATATTGCTGATGACTTCACTTCTGTATCGTTGACCATTCCTGAGGGAGCTGGAAGAGGTCCCATCACCATGTCTTCTATCTATGGTACGGCCTCGTCAGCATTCTACTATCTCGACGATCGTGGCATGCTCTTCGATTTTGAGACCATCGCTGACGGTGGAACAGGTCTGTTCTCACAGGGATGGAAGGTCCGCGACCCGATCGAAGACGAATTCTCACTCGCCAACTGCAGACACTACATCACCATTGGTGACGGATCAACCACACTCGACGAAGACGGTGGATGGTGCGATGTTCCTTTCCGCTTCGACTTCTGGTGCGGTAGCTGGGATACTCCGCAGAACATCACCACAGCTCCTGGTGCTGCCCTGTTCAACGTCGCTGACTTCAGCAAGTGGGAAAGCATGGCCTTGAAGTTCGAGATGAACATTCCTTCTAGCAACGTTTGGGCATCAGGTGCTATGCAGATCTGCTTCCAGCCCATCGAGCAAGTAACGCTCTCTGGAAATCCTGTTGCTGGCTACAAGGAAGTCGGCGATGCCAACCATGCTGTATTCGATGCTTCCAAACCTGATTTCAAATGGGGTTCTGGTGACTGGGGACGTGCCTTCTACCGTCCCTGGATGACCACAGGTGAATTCCACACCGACGGAAAGTGGATTACAGTGACTGTTCCTCTGGAAGATCTCAAGCTCGACAAGGACGGAAAGCCCGCATCCGTAGGTCCCACCAAGGCCTCCGACTTTGCCAGCCTGACTCTGTTCCTGCTGGGCGGCGGAAAGGGTAAGGAGTGTACTCCACTTCTCCGCATCGATAACATTCGCGTTGTTCCTTACAAATAAATAAAAGTCTATTACGATTATGAAAAGTATCAAAAATATATTTGCCCTGTTGGTGATGGCCCTTGTCGGGCTGTCCCTGACAGCGTGCAGCAACGACGACCTGGACACCAACCAGTATAAAGGCGGTGTCAGTCTGAACGCATTCGGTCCCAATCCCGTGATGCGTGGCGGAACCCTGCGCTTTGTGGGTAGCAATCTCGACCAGATTTCTAGCATCCAGATTCCTGGTGTTTCCGCCATCACCAATTACGAAGTCGTGAAGTCTGGCGTTCCCAGCGAAATTCGCGTCAGCGTCCCCAAGGATGGTCCTGAAGTAGGCCTTGTCACCTTGACGACCAATACGAATCAGACCATCACGACCAAGAGTGAGCTGACTTACATTGAAAGCATCGTGTTTGAAAGCTTCTCGCCGGCTTCTGCAATGCCTGGCGACGTAGTGACCATCAAGGGTGACTACCTGAATCTGGTCTACTCGTTGGCTTTTGCTGAAGATGTCGTTATCAGCGAGAACGATTTCATCACTCACGACCGCTATACCATTACGGTGGCTGTTCCCGAGGCAGCAAAGACCGGTAAGATTGAGCTCTACACGGCCGATCTGACCGTTCAGTCTGAAGAGGAACTGGAATATCAGATTATCCAGAGCGAGACCGCTATCGAAATCGGCTTGCCTACCGTTACCAGCATCAAGGGCCGCAATAGTGCCGAGCCTATGGGTAATATCCTCTGTAAGGCTGGCGAGGACATCCTTATCTACGGTTCTTATCTCAATCTGGTGGAAGACGTCACGATCGGTGGTGTCAGCGCTAATTTCGTGCAGTATGTCGAAGGCAAGGGCATTTCGTGCAAGCTGCCTTTGGAGGCTCCCGATGGCGACATTGTACTGGTTCTTAAGTCTGGCGTCGAGGTTCCCATAGGTACTGTTACCACCGTGAAACCCTCAGAGTGCGTCGCAACACCGAATCCCGTCAAGGCCGGTCAGGCTCTGACCATCAAGGGTAAGGACATGATTACTGTCAGTTCAGTGACGTTCCCCACCATCCTCGATGGTGCTAACCCCGACGGTGGCGAGATTCAGGTAACGGACGATAAGGTCGTTGTCAAGTCTGTGCCCGACGTTGCTGTCGAAGGCAATTTGCTCCTGGTACTGGCCAACGGCATGAGCGTTGAAGTTCCCTTCACGCTGGTCAAGCCTACCGCAACAGCTTATAATGTGAATCCTGCCAGTGCCGGTTCTCCGTTGCAGATTACCGGTACCAATCTCGACCTCGTCAAGAGCGTGACCTTCGGTGATGCCCCCAACGAGGACGGCAAGTTCGAGGTGAGCGCTGACGGAAAGACGATTACCGTTACCATTCCTATGGATGGTAAGAGCGGCAAGCCCCAACTCAACCTGGCCAACGGCACCTTCGTCGAAGGTCCTGAGCTGGCCATCAATGAGGCTGTGTTCTGCTACTTCACCGAACTGCCCGGCGAGGATGTTGAGCTGAAGGCTGGCGACTCGTTCACACTGCCTGTGGCCAATGGCGACAAGCTGACGGGTGTGCAGATTGACGGCACGGACTGCCAGTATGTATTGGCCAACGGCCAACTCATCGTCGGTATTCCTACCACTGCCAAGAAGGGCTCTAAGGTGCGCCTCATTTCTTCGAACGGCGAGATTACCTATACCTTCGACTTCACTCCCAACACCGAGGTGACCACCCTGCTGTGGTCTGGTTTGGCTGACCTGAAGAACTGGAGCTTCAACTGGGAGATTGGTAAGGGTACCTATGGCGACAACAACCCCAACATGTTCAAGGATATGGAATTGCAGGAGGGCGATGTCATCCGCGTCTATGTCACTCCCGTCGACGGCTGGTGGATGGTCAAGTTCTACGATGGCCACTGGGCCGAGCATACTGAGGCCGGTGTGGCAGCAGGCATTGGCAGCACCTGCGAAATCAGTGCCAGCAACTACAACCTCGACGAGCACGATGGCTGCATCGAGTTCACTGCTACAGCCAAGATGGTTGAGCAGCTGACGACGCTCACCGACTGGGGCATGTGCTGGATCATGATGGGTCAGGCCGTCATCACCAAGATTGCCGTCACACACTACAACTCACTGGAGACTGTCGTATGGACAGGCGAACTCGTTGCCGACGACTGGGGTAACCAGCCCTACGTACTCAGCGATGGTGGTGTCGAGCTGCTCGCAGCAGGCATGAAGGTTGGTTCCATCATCCGTTGCTATCTGACTGCGATGGAAGACACTTGGAACTGCCAGATTGTCGACGGACACTGGAATCCCAACACGGCATTCCCCGATTGCGACTTCAGCAGCGGCAACTGGAACCTGGCTGAACATAACGGAGCTATCGAGTTCGTAGTCACAGAGTATGTTTATGAACACATTACAACTTCTGGTGGATGGGGTGGCTCGTTCCTGCTCAATGGCGACAACGTAATTTGCACAAAGGTAACGATTGAATAACAAAACACTATTCGAATTATGAAACTAAGAAATATTATCAATACATTGTCTCTTGCAGCTGTGGCACTCGTTGTCACAGCCTGCAACGATACTGATGCGCAGTACAGTATACCTGTCGTAGGTGCCCCTGAATTTACTGCCGTATCTCCCGATGTAAATTCTGCACTGATATATGGCGACAAGACCATCAAGGTTAAGTTCGACAAAAGGATCGGTTTTGCCACCAAGAATACGGAGAAGATCACACTGAATGGCGTTCCTGTCAAGAAAGCCCTGGTACTGGGTGCAGACTCCGTGTTGACAATTTATGCCGATGTCAGCTTCGATAAGACGCAGAATCTGGTGATTCCGGCAGGACTCATTGTCGGTCCCCAAGGCGACGTCTACGACAAGGAGTTAAACTTCACGTGGACTATCAAAGACTTCCCCAGCAACGACGCAACAGCTATGACAAAGAAGTTAGGCTGGGGCTGGAACCTGGGTAACCACTTCGACACCAGCAACATGCAGTGGGGCTACTGGGACGGTGCTACCCCCCAGCCGGCACTGTTCCAGAAACTGGCTGCTGCCGGCGCCAAGACCGTACGTGTCCCTGTCACATGGTCCATCCACATGATTAAGGGAACAAACACGCTCGACCCTGCCTACCTCAACGAAGTGGCTGGTGTTGTCGACATGGCCATTGCAGCCGGTCTTAACGTTATTCTGAACACTCATCATGACTGGTTCGAGACTGATTTGGGCAGCGCTGCCAACCAGAAACTTGTCGCAAAGAGCGACTCTGCAGCTATTGCAAACCTGTGGTCACAAGTTGCCACGTATTTTGCTAATTACAACGACCAGCTCATTTTCGAGACCTTCAACGAGGTACATGCTGGCGACGACTGGGGCACAGGTTCAGATGAGCAGTTCAAGATGCTGAACAAATGGAACCAGTATGCCGTTGACGCCATTCGCGGATCTGGTGGTAACAATGTTACCCGTTGGATCGGAGTTTCGGGCTATGCTGCCAACATCGACCTGACCATCAAAAATCTCGTACTGCCTACCGACCCCGCCAATCATATCATGGTAGGTGTTCACTGCTACGACCCGTACGACTTCTGTCTGGCACCTGTTGATGAAAAAGCAGACACCCTTAAAGTGAACAGCTGGGGACATAATGCCATTCCGGGCTACTCGGTCGACGATAAGAACGAGGAGTACATCATCAACCAGCTCTACAAGCTGCGCACTGCCTATATCGAGAAGGGCATCCCCTGCTATCTGGGAGAGTACGGATGCGTATATCAGACCACAGCGCCAGCCAACGCCTACCGTAAGTACTACCTTGAGTACTTCTGCCGTTCAGCCTATCTGGCTGGCATCCCGATGATGGTTTGGGATAATACAGGCAACGATGCTCTGTTCACTACGGGCGGCAACGAGGTCAACTACTACATCAACCACAACGACGGTAGTTTCGTGGCCGACGGCGCCGACATCGTGCCGCTCATGATCAAGGCCTGCACCAACACCGATGCCAGTTACTGGTTCGATGCCATTTGGACTCACTCGCCAGAACCGGAGAAATAACGACTTTATGAAACATCAACTGATTATTACTGCTGCAGCCATCTTACTGATGAGCTGCAGCAGTAAATCGCAAAAGGCCGACGATCCGTTGGCCGACAGCGGGCGCACACAGCGCACGGAAACCCTGCTCGACAACCTCAAGGCGTTGGGCGACAGCAGCGTCTACCTCTTCGGACAGCACGACGCCACCGTCTATGGCATCGGCTGGGAGGCCGACTACGCCAACGACTCCACCGTCCATCAGCGCAGCGACGTCAAGAGCGTCTGTGGCGACCATCCCGCCCTGCTCAGCTTCGACCTCGGACACCTCGAGCTCGGCGACAGCCTGAACCTCGACGGCGTACCCTTCCAGCGCATCCGCCAGGAGGCCATTGCCCACTTTGGCCGCGGGGGCATGGTGACGCTGTCGTGGCACCTCGACAATCCGCTCAGCGGAGGCACCTCGTGGGTCGCCGACTCCCTCAAGGACGTCGAGACGCGCACCGTGACCGCCGTGCTCGAGGGTGGGGCAAAGCACGAGGTGTTCCTCTCGTGGCTCGACCGCGTGGCACAGTTCCTCAACTCCCTCGAGACACCCTATGGCGTCCGCGTGCCCGTCCTGTTCCGCCCATGGCATGAACACACCGGTTCGTGGTTCTGGTGGGGACAGCAGCATTGCACCGCCGAGCAGTACAAAGCACTGTGGCATCTCACCATCGACCGCCTGCGCCAGCAGGGCGTCACCAATGCACTCTATGCCTATTCACCAGGCACTGAGAGCGATGGCGACGCAGAGAAATACCTCGAGCGCTATCCTGGCGACGACTGCATCGACCTCTTGGGACTCGACTGCTACTGCTGGGCACCCGATGCCGATACCACGCAGGTGGCCCAGTATGCCGCCACGCTCGACAAGAACCTCCAGATGGTCTGTGCCATTGCCAAGCAGCATCATAAGGCCGTGGCACTCACCGAGACCGGCTATGAATGCGTGAAGACACCCGACTGGTGGACCCACGCGCTGGCCCCCGTCCTGGCACGCCATCCCATCTGCTACGCCCTCGTCTGGCGCAATGCCCACAACCGTCCGAACCATTTCTTCGCACCCTATCCAGGCCAGCAGTCAGCGTCCGACTTCATCCGTTTCTACAACGACCCCCGCACGCTGTTCCTCTCCGACCTGAACGGGCTCTATCTGAAGAAATAACAACAAAAAAGAGGCAAGCGATTGCCTCTTTTCTTTGTTTTCATTAACCTCTGTTCATCCTGACTTCGTCGATGCGTCACCCTAATCACCTTTTGTGGTATCCATTTCGAACAATTGCTTGATGGCTTTCTGCTCTTCCGTGAGAAACAGCGTTCGCTTTGACACCCCATGCACTCCATCTGTCCTGACATCGATGGTGATGATGGTCTTGGCAATATCCAGGACTTTGTCCACACTCATGTCAATGCCGGCATGTCTGATGACGCGTTCCAGTTCCTTATAAACCTTGTATGCCACGAAGCAGATACAGATGTGTGCCTCACAAAGTGTCAGACACCTTGTGACATGTCCGTCAGAGGCTATCAGTCTTCCCTGATCACATAGGACATACAGAGCATAACCTGGCGAGTTTTCTTAAGAAACTCGCCTTTTTTGCATTTTTTTTGAAAAAAACTTGTTTTTTCTAAAAAATCCTTATCTTTGCAGAGTCAAATCAATTTTCTGTGAGGAAGAACTTTTTTAATACCCTGTTAAATAATAATTAAGTATGAGAAAATTCAATTTGTTCGTCATTGCAGCCTTGATGGGCAGCATGACATTTACGGCTTGCACTTCTGAGGACAATGACGTTGCGCCCAGGTCGCCCTGATCATTGACCAGTTGGGTGAGCCTGAGGAATGGGTATAGAAATCGATTACGTAAGTTTTTTCGACATGGATGCAACGTATTTGCTCAAAATTGTATAATTTTGCACGCTGTAAAGTGAAACAAATAAACAACGACAAAAACAATGAAACTGTCTATCAGAAATTTTCTCTTGTCACTGACGCTGCTCATGCCGGCTCTGCAACAGACTGCATGTGCGGACAACGTGACTTATCTGTATCGCTCGTGGGACGAGAGTACAAAGACCGTGAAAACGGAAACAAAGACGGCAAATGCCACCCCACTGCGTAGCGTGGCAAAAGATGGCGAGTGGATGGGACTCGGCGACGGCTGGTACTACATGGAAGGCGAGCGCATCAATATCCAGACACTCAATATCCTGGGTACTGACGTACACCTCATCCTCGGTGACGGAACAATCTTTGAGTGCTACGGTGGCATCAAGCTGGAGGAGGGTCATAAGTTGACCATCTATGGTCAGTCGGAAGGCGATGGCGCAGGATTCCTCTGGGCGCACCAAGGTACCGACACTTATAAAGGCTACAAGAACGCCTCAGGCATAGGTGGCGGAGAAGCCGCTTTTATAGGCACTCTTGAAATACATGGTGGCAGAATCAACGCCGATGGAGGCGCCTATGGTGCAGGTATCGGTCATGGAGCCTTTGACAGTAATTCGAAGACCAAGTACACAGGTAAAATCATTGTCTATGGCGGCACCATCAATGCTACGGGCGGAGATAGTGGCGCAGGCATAGGTAGCGGCTCGGGGCACTATGATGATGCCAACGACAGCCCGGAATATATTCAGTATGGTGGCACTGTCACCTGCACGGGTGGTGATAATGCTGCAGGACTTGGCGGCGGTGGCGGATTCTATAAGATTTGGGGTAATTCGGGGGCTCTGGGCGGTCAGATATGGAAAGCTACTATAAACGGCGGAACACTGACAGCCAAGGGTGGAAAATTCGGTGCAGGAATAGGTTCTGGTAATGATGCCAATAAGGGTGGTGAAATAATTATCAACGGCGGAACTGTCACAGCCACAGGTGGTGTCGAAGGCGCAGGCATCGGTGGAACCTCCCAAAGTTATTCACCGGTTATTACCATAAATGGGGGCAACGTCAAGGCCTATGGAAAGGGAGCAGGAATCGGCAGCGGATGTTATGGCAGTCCTACTGAATTCAATATGTATGGCGGTACGGTATATGCCGAAGGAGGCATAGAATCTGCTGGCGTGGGCGGTGGAAAAAATAACTATGGAGGCAAGACAAGCATCTTTGGCGGTACTTTGGAAGCCGTTAGTGGAGAAATGCCCTACGGCCTTTACAGAGCGTTCGGCTCAGGAAATCTCAAGGATAATAATGATTTCCAAGATACTAGACCTGGAATTGAGTATAGGAGAAATTTTCTCTATCTGGGTGATGAAACGCACTTTGTGAAGGTGAGGATTGGCAATTCCAAAACAGAGCTTGGAACCCAGTACTCTTTAGCAGCTAACCGTAAGAATGACTGTCGTACGCACTTCCATGCCAAGGTGGAGACGTGTAATCACGACGATGACGGTGCCCTCAGCTATACGCAGGTAGACGACGAGAAACACCACAAATACTGCAAATATTGCGGCTATCAGAATGACGAAGCCCATAATTACGTGGATGGCAAGTGCGTCTGCGGTAAGGAGGGTAACAATGAGCCTGAGACGTGGACCGTTACAATCTACCAGGCAACCTCAAGCAGTTCGACATCCTATGGTGACGGCAAGGAGTATAAGGTGCTGAAGGGACAGCAATTCCCCGTCCCTGCTCCTGATGCCATTGAGGGACTGACCTTCATGCAATGGAAGCAGAACCCCACCTCGGCTCCTGAGAACATTGAGATGAAGGATGCCGACATTGATGCTGGTGCGCCAGCGGCGCTTGAGATTACCCCGACAGCAGATGTCACCCTCTATGCCCAGTACCGTTACGCCTACAACGAGGAGTGGACATGGTCTGCCGACCACTCGTCAGCAACGGTGACGCTGAAGCAGGGCAACGTGGTGGTGAAGAGCAACATCGCTGCCACTGTCACGACAGAGGAAAAGGAAGCCACGGCAAGCGAGAACGGATACAAGAGATATACGGCAACTGCCCAATGGGAGAAAGCTACGGGCATCACCTATCAGGCTACCGATGTCTTTGAGACAACCCATGTCTATAGCCTTACCCTGCAGGACAATGCCGACAACGACGATCTGCTGTGGGAGAACCATGACACCCAGGTGCAAAGGGTGGAGCTCAGCGGACGTACCATCTATCGCGACGGTAAGTGGAACACACTGGTGCTGCCCTTCGACATTGACGACCTCAGCGGCACCGATCTGGGATGGATTGACCTCGACCTGCGCACACTGTCCGCCAGCAGCTACGATGCCACAACGAAGACACTGAAGCTGACATTCACAAAGGTGACGAAGATAGAGGCAGGAAAGCCCTACATCATCCGCTCGGAGAACGAACACATAGGCTACACCGAATTGTCGGACCCCACCTTCACGAATGTCACCATCAACACTACCGACAACAGCATACAGACCGATGTCGTTGACTTCATAGGCACCTACAGTGCCATCGAACTGGATGCCAGCATGACCGACGTGCTTTATCTTGGCAAAGACAACACACTGCGCTGGCCCAAGGGTAACACCACACTGAAAAGCTGCCGTGCAGCCTTCATGCTGAAGGGTGCCGCTGCGGGAGCCGATGCCGCCGCAACCCGATTCGTGCTCGACTTCGGCGACGGTGAGGTGACGGGAATAGAAACGCTGGAGCGCATACCGGTGCTCACTGGCGAGGACAGCAATGTCTTCTATACGCTGGGCGGTCGCAGAATGACCGGCAGCCAGTTGCCCCGAGGCATCTATATCAACAAAGGTAAAAAGGTGATTATAAAGTAAGTGACTATGAAAAAGAAATATATCAATCCACGGATGGACGTGATAACACTGACCACCTGTCAGTCGATTCTGACAGGCAGCTCACTCGTCAATACCATCGACGGGGGCGATACCGGACTGACCATCGGCACAGACGATGAGGTGGACGTACCTCTCTCACCAGGCTTGCTCCCAGAAGACTTCCTCTTTGCAGAGTAACTGTCAGCATCACAAAGCAAAATAAAATCTTGATCACGGGGTCGTGATCACGGGGTCGGTTCTACTGATCACTTTTTGAAGTTTCTGTATTACACATCGTTCTTAACTCCCCATGATCCAACATCCAAATTTTCAACGTAAAAAATGATCAGTAGAACCGACCCCGTGATCTCTTTTGGATAATCCAAGAATTGTTATTACCTTTGCAAACGAATAATCAATGTACAT
>JAEEVW010000031.1 GCA_016291085.1 Prevotella sp. | reverse complement strand
GTAAGCCGTCAGCCAAGACTTTCAAGAAGGCTTTTGACAGCGGGCGGATTATCCGGTTGCACCTGATGCGAGGCACTTGGCAACTGGTATCTGCCGAGGACTACTGGCCATTCATCACCCTCTGCGGCCCCAAGTCTATCGCCGTCACAAAGGGCTGGATGAGTAGCAACAAAATCTCAATCCCTGACGATGAACTCTATCGGGTCCGCGATATCCTCGCCCAAACCGCTGCCGACAAAGGAAGTGTTACTAAGGAGGACATCGTTCAGGCTTTAGCTGAAAGAGACATGAAGATGGATGACCATCGCCTGTCATATCACATCCGCATGGCCGAGTTTACAGGCACGCTCTGTAGCGGAGATCTATTGCCAATGAAAGCTACCTATGCGCTTACTGCTAATAAGGTTAAGTCGCAAGGCGCAATTGATAGAGACGAAGCATTGATGCGCTTTACCCGCAAGTACTTCCAGAGCCAGACGATTGCCGCACACGGGTTCCTAGGCCTAAAATCATTAATGGGATTGACCTTGTATGATTGTAGTCAGGAAATCCAGGTCGTAGAAGTGGTCGTAGCCGAAGGCATAGCCCTCGGTAGGTGTGATGCCCGCATCAGTATTCGCGAAGTTCTTATCGGTGGAACGATCGCGGTAGGTGGAAATCATGAAGTTCTGTCCGTCGGCAGTCTGCATCACCTGTATGCAGCAGGTACCGCCACCTGAGCGCTCACCCATAATGGGGAAACCGTAATCCTTCATGAGCGTGGGGAACTGGTGACCACACGAGAATGCCACCTTACTGCAGAGCACAGCGATGTTCATGTCGCTGCAGTCGAACTTAGGATTGGTATCGTCCTTCTCGTCGAACACGCCGTCGAAGTTGGTGTCCACAAAGTACGTGGCAATCTTGTTATTACCCTCCAGAGCGTCCTGCGACCAGAACTGCACCGTGCGGTTCTTGCGCAGAATAGCCACGTCGGCTCCCACAAGGTCACACGAGCCACCACCGTTGATCGAGATGTCCAACACGAGGTTCTTCACGCCGTCTGCCTTCGCCTGTCCGAGTCCATAGAGGAAGCCGATGAAAGCATCCTTTTGATAGCTTTTCATCAGTTCTTGCCAGTCGGCGTCGGTCTTCTGGCTGGCATAGTATTTGTTCCATGCGGCCTCGTCCATATCCATGAACGAGTTGATGATGATGACGCCTGTGGTCTTGGCGCTGTTGGCCTTATACATCACGTCGCCGTAAGCCTGCTCGCGCAATGTCGACAGCTGTGTTTTCGTATCAGAGCGTACATTACTCTCCTTCGCCCAATCCCTATACATGGCATAAGCTTCCGGATAGTTGGCGGCCGCTTCCATCAAGCGTTCAACATAATCGCCTTCGATGTTCTCAGGTAAGCCTGTCATTGCGTCGAAACTGGTGTGACCGCCATCGTTAATCAGGTATTGCGTAGCCATTCTTCCCCAGGCAAAATCCATGTTATTGGTTGATTGCAGCAACCGCTTCACTATCTGGCCATTCTGTATCAGGTCAAGGGTGGCATCGAAGCCATTCTCGGCCATGCCGTTCTGTTCCAGGATGGTACGTCCTGGGTAGCCATAGAGATTGTCGAATACGAAGCACAGCTCCTGATAGCGGAACTTCGCCATATCGGCTGTCACCGTTTCACACTGATAAGGCTTGGCGGCATATTCTGGGGCGATAGTGTTGATGGAATAGATATCCAGCTTGGTGCTCACAACCACTAAGTCGTCGTGATAGGAAACATTGTGGAAGTTACAGTCGGAATAAATGTCGGCCAGCGTAGCAAAGGGGAAATAGACGTTGCTGCCGTCATCGTGCAGGTCGATGCTATATTTGCCGAAGTCCAGACGGATGCCGCTGGATGGCTTAAACGTCGATGGGCTTTCCATCTTAACGAACTTGATATACTTGCTGCCATCGTACATCGCATTGGGAGCCAGCGTTGGGTCCAGCATCCACATCAGGTCCACGAAGCCGGCATAGGTCGTGGAGTGGAGATAATCGGCCTTGACGTCCACGGTTGCTGTACCGTTACGGGTGGCCAATAGGTAGAGATTGCCTTGACGGGTGACCTTCATCGCATCACCAGCCGTCATGAGCTTGTGGAAGTCGGCCACGGAGATATACGCCACACTGGGCATATCGCTGTAGAAGCGTAGCGACACTTGTCCGTAGATATTACCGTCGCGGTTCACGTCGACCGTCTTATCAGTATACGATGGACCTGCATCAATGGCAGGCAGCTGGGTAGGATCACCGGGGTTGTCATTGTTGTCCGTACATGCTGCAAATAATATGATGGTCAGCAGCATCAGTAACTTCGTTATTTTTTCCATAATTGTTTTTTTTAACCCTAAATTCCGCAGCACTTTAGTTTAACTTTGTTTATAAGTTCCTGAGCAACAAAAAGTTGCCCAGGATTTTGTCATGTCAGATTTTTTACTTATCTTAGTGCTGCAAAATCAAAACAAGCAAAATCATCAATGACATGGCAAAGGTAAGCATAAAATCTGAGAAAATCACTCCTTTTGGAGGAATATTTCATGTGAGAGAGTTTTTTCCCGGTACGTCGGCCCCGTTATCGACGAAGTGTTGGGTCTCCGGCTTCGTCTCACGCAGCCTCTGATACAACGCTGATTCGCTGTACTGCTCAGAATCTACAGAATTGATTAGTTCTCGAAGTGTCATGCAATGGCTAAGAGTTCAATTTCAAAGATAAGTGTCGAGCCACCGGGGATGCCAGGCTGAGAGAACTTGCCGTAGCCCATTTCTGCAGGGATATAAAGTTCCCACTTGTCGCCGATGTGCATCTGCTGAATGGCGATGATCCAGCCCTCAATGAGGTCGCAAAGTCGGCAAGCTAAAGGTACACCACCGCGACTACTATCAAACTGCTTGCCATCTATAGTCCTGCCTGTATAGTGGGCTGTGATGATACTGCGAACCGTTGGCTTCGCACTCTCTTGATTGCCTTCACTCAGCACCTTGTAATAGATACCTTTAGGCAGAGCATTTACACCATTTTCCTTTGCCTTAGCAGCCAACCATTCCTTGTTGGCCTCTATATATTCTCGTTTTGCCATATTAATCGTTAATATAGGATTTCGTCGTCATGTCATAATACAATGCCTCCAGTTCCTGAAGGGTCAGTTTCTCAACACTGTGCTCGATGATACGAATAAGCTCATCACGCCGTCCTTCGTCGGACTGGCTAAATCTATTCATGTATGCCATAACCACCTGAAATCATTAAAGTATCGGAAATTCTTGGAGCAGCGAGAGCCAAAATGAGCTTGCTCAGAATTGGCTGAGTCGTGACAAGAATCAACATTTGTTAATATTGGGCACAAAGTTACGAAATATTCTCCTTTTTTTCGTACCTTTACACGCAGATTTAATATGTTTTGTGATATGATAGACCAGATTATTGAATACAACAAGACATTTGTGGCCCAGAAGGGCTACGAGAAGTATCTGACGGACAAGTACCCAGACAAGAAGCTGGCGGTGCTGTCGTGTATGGACACCAGACTAACAGAACTGCTGCCTGCAGCTCTCGGTCTGAAGAATGGTGACGCGAAGATTATCAAGAACGCGGGCGGCTTGGTTATCTCTGCTTTCGACTCAGCTATGCGAAGCCTGATTGTAGCCATTTACGAGCTGGGCGTGCAGGAAATCATGGTAGTGGCACACTCTCACTGTGGAGCCTGCCACATGAGTTATGACCACTTCCACCACGAGATGATTGCCCGTGGTGTAACGGATGAAACACTTGATACCATCCGCAAGTGTGGCATTGACCTCGACCAATGGTTAGAGGGCTTCAAAGACACTCCAACATCTGTTCGCAAGACTGTTGAGACTATCAAGACCCATCCTCTTGTGCCGAAAGATATCGTGGTTCGTGGGTTTATCATAGATTCAGAAACAGGAGCGTTGGAAGAGATTAAAAGCTAAACGACATGATTTTCCTGTTATAGAAGATTCATGCCGACGGCGACACGGTTGGATATGCACAAGAGGTACGATATATAGCCTCACTGGATAGCGACGAAGCCGAACTCAAAGAATTCAATGTCCTGTATAACGAATCCATACGTGAAGGGTTTGGACGGAAGGAAACCAAAGGGCTGTAGATATAATAATGTAGGATCGACATCGCACCCGAGCATCTTGAGAGCCAGCTCATCCGCACCAACCATGCCAAGGTCATGTACGACCTTCCCCCAACTGCCATCATCAAGTGATGACCAACAACAAGAGGGTTATCTCAACCAATGCGTATGAACCGAGCAAAGGTAGCGAAAATACTCAAATAATTAGGACACTATAAAAAGAGCAATATAATGAGAAAGACAATCATTCTGGTAGCAGTCGCCATGATGACTGCAATAAGCGCAAAGGCGCAGAAGGTAGAAGTGGTGGATGCCAACGGTAACGGCATCCCACTGGTTAGCGTAACGACTGAGGACGGCGTTTTTATCGGCAAGACCGACTTGAACGGCGTGCTGGCCGACGTAAAGGGGGCCCAGAAGGTGGGCCTGAGTCACGTGGCCTACAAACCTCAACTGGTCACAGTGGCTTCGCTGGCTGAGGGCCGTGTCACGATGGAGGATGCCGACTTCGGCCTCGATGAAATCGTGGTGACACCCAAGCCCTACATCATCGTGGAGTACTACTTCCGCGGATTCCGCTACATCGGCGACTCGCTGCGGGCCTACGGCGCAGGCATCATGCCCGTGGCCTACGAAATAAGTAAGAAATACAAACCAAAGACGCGTTATATGTCCTCAAACGGCACCTTCGCCAACAAAGCTACGATATGGCACTCGGCTGAAATAGGAAATAAGACAACGGCGATTGCCAAGCATGTCGTCCGCCCAATGACCGAGAAATGGATGATGAGAGATACGGTGCAGCAGGTGTATGGCCTCACCGTGACCAAGGACGGCGACAACCGTTGGCGGGTGGATAACCCGAAGGGAAAGGTGGGTCAGGTTGTACACGACGGAGGCCGGACCTACACCACCCTCGATGCCGGACGCATGCAGCGCTACCAAGACGAGAAGCAGGGCAACAAGAAACTGATGAAGAAGCGCCAGGAGAAGGACTACGCCTACGAGTATGCCGACATCTACCGCCTGCCCGGCGAGGACGACGGCGACATCCCCGACCTGGCCCGTCTGGTGATGACGATGCACCACTGGGAGCTGAACTCAGGCAAGGGGCGCCAGCGCGACATTTACTATGCCTACGTTGTTACTCACTATTATGCCGACGAAGCCGAGTTCAAGGCCCGCTGCAAAGAACTGAACAAAGGTCGCGCGAGCAACATGACCCTCGAAGAACTGCAGGCATACGAGCGTGAGTACAATATTCCGGCCCTCGAAGCCTCGCAACTCAGAGCCATCCAGGCATTGAAGAAACATTTCTAAACGACTGTTATCTGTAGAGAGTACTAACCTTAAGCAAGGATATACGCAGGAACAGGGGAAAAGGTACGGGCAAACAGGGAGCGAGAAGGCTTGTAACAGGGAGAGATACAGCACTTCGCCAGATTCGGGCGGCCGCCCGCATAAATTAGGGCGGGCGCCCTTATATATTGGAGCACCCGCCCTGATATGCTGGAGCGGTCGGTCGAAACCGAGTTTTATTCCGTAGAAGCTTCCTGTTTAGGAAAGTAGAGCCAACGGCGGCTCTCACGAACCTTCCACAGGCGTGGGTGTTCGCCTTTACAGAGACTGTCGAGATAAGCTTTGGCGGAGTCGCGCTTCAGTCCGCTGAATATCATAAACTCTGGAATCGTCGCATATCCCAGCCGCATGCAACGACGCAGGGCCTCGTCCATTGCTTTCTCATCGTACATCTGGCTGTTCCCTACCTGAGCCTCACTCTTGCGATAGCCCTCGCGGTTCTTGCCACCCTCGTTGATGAACTCCTTGGAAGGGATGAACTCAATGCCCGCATACTCAATGTCTCTACCATGAATGGTCTTGGGGTCGGTATGCTCGCCCAGCAATTTCAACTTGGGCGCAAACGAGCCGATGGGTGTCTCCACACGATAGCCGTCTGACAGCCAGAGTCCGACAACGTCCATCATGACATTCATCACCATCTGCAACTCTCCTGTGCGCAGGTTGCGATACTTGTTGCAGAAATCCTCCAAATCCTTGAAACTCTTCTTGCGGCCTTTTGCAGGGCGAACATAGAGCAGCGGCTTGCCGTCCTCACCCTTCGTTGGGCGCGGATGAATCTCAAATTCTATTCCGTCAGTCTTGCGTGGCATATTTCTTTGCGTTTATTTGTTGCAAAGATACAAAAAAATGAGGAATAATCCAAATTATTTCGTAACTTTGCACGCAAAAGCGTACGAGAACGGGCTTCGCCTCGGCAATTTAAATACGTTTGATTGCTCTCGGCTTGGTTACTCTCTGGTAAAGTCTTCTATCTGGTCGATAATCTCCTGATATTGTTTCTGTGTCTTGAAGTGTACTTTCAGCCCGATGATGGCACCGATGATGCCGCCTACACAGCCCCCATAGAAGAAACCTGTGACTTCCTAAGGGTGTAGAAGAAGCATACAAGCATGAAGATGCAGGTGCCAATCCAAAAGGCGATGCTGAATCCGCTCAGCATGACGAAGGCCCAATAGCAGTATGGTTACTCTACGGTAACCGACTTGGCCAGGTTGCGGGGCTGGTCGACATTCTTGCCCTTGCAAACGGCGACGTGATAAGCGAGCAGCTGCAGAGGTATTGTAGCCACCAAGGGTTCGAGGCACTCCAGCACATCGGGCAGTTCGATGACTTCGTCGGCAATCTTGGCAATGGTGTCGTCGCCCTTCGAGACGAGGGCAATGACACGCCCCTGACGGGCCTTGATTTCCTGAATGTTCGACAGCACCTTCTCGTACATGGCGTTATGCGTGGCAATGACGACAACGGGCATGTCGGAGTCGATGAGCGCAATGGGACCGTGCTTCATCTCGGCAGCAGGATAACCCTCGGCATGAATATAAGAGATTTCCTTCAGTTTCAATGCACCTTCCAAGGCTACGGGATAAGAGAATCCGCGACCCAGATACAGGAAGTTGTGGGCATAGGTGAATGTACGCGCGAGGTCGGCCACCTTGTCGTTGGTCTGCAGCACCTCACGGATCTTGTCGGGAATCTCGCTCAGCCCTTTCACCACCTGCAGATACTCCTGACGGTCGATGGTACCCATAGCCTCGCCCATGGCCAAGGCAATCATGGTGAGCACTGTGACCTGACCGGTGAAGGCCTTCGTAGAAGCCACACCAATCTCGGGACCAACGTGGATGTATGTACCCGTATCGGTGGCACGGGGAATGCTAGAGCCGATGGCATTGCAGACGCCATAGATGAACGCACCGCGATCCTTGGCCAACTGGACGGCAGCCAGTGTGTCGGCCGTCTCACCCGACTGTGAAATAGCTATGACGGCATCACCCTTACCCACGACAGGATTGCGATAGCGGAACTCGGAGGCATACTCCACCTCGCACGGAATGCGACAGAAGGTTTCGATGAGCTGCTTACCAATGAGTCCGGCGTGCCACGAGGTGCCGCAGGCCACAATGATGACGCGCTTGGCTTTCAACATCTCACGGCGATAGTCGATAAGTGCTGAGAGGGTCACATGATCGCCCTCAATATTAATACGTCCGCGCATGCAGTTGGTGAGACAATCGGGTTGTTCGAAAATTTCCTTCAGCATAAAGTGGTCGTAGCCACCCTTCTCGATCTGGCCGAGGTCAATGTCAACAGTCTTCACAGCCAGCTCCTGTTCCTCACCCAAAATGCTAACAACTTTAAGTTCTTCACCCAGACGAATGACGGCAATATTGCCATCCTCCAAGTAAACAACTTTGTCAGTATATTCGATAATTGGACTGGCATCAGAACCGAGGAAAAATTCTCCTTCGCCAATGCCCACAACGAGCGGACTTTGCTTGCGAGCAGCGATAATCTGAGAGGGGTCTCGCTTGTCAATAATAGCTATTGCATAAGCACCAATAACCTGATAAAGAGCAACTTGTACGGCTTCGAGCAAGGAAAGGTTTTTCTTTACCATGATGTACTCGACGAGCTGAACCAGCACCTCGGTATCGGTGTCGCTCTTGAACTCGACACCCTTGGCCTGAAGCTTCTGCTTAATGTCAGCATAATTCTCAATAATTCCGTTATGGATAATGGCCAGATTATGTGACTGAGAATAGTGCGGATGAGCATTGCGAGCAGAGGGTTCTCCGTGAGTTGCCCAACGCGTATGGGCAATGCCTATACAGCCACTGACATCCTTGTCAGAACAATATTCCGTGAGGTTGTCGACCTTACCTTTTGTCTTAAAAACATTCAGTTGGCTGTCACCATTGATGAGTGCCACACCAGCCGAGTCGTAACCACGATACTCCAGACGACGAAGTCCCTTAATTAAAATAGGATAAGCCTCCTGCTTACCGATATAACCTACTATTCCACACATAATTTTTCCGTGTTATTTACAACTTCTTTATTCTTTTTCGGCTGCAAAGGTAAGATTTTTGAAAAAAACTGCCAAGAAAATTGTCGTTTTTTTGACTTTCCTTTGGTATTCTGCACAAAAAACGCTACCTTTGCAGGCATTATTAATAAATTAATAATTGGAAACAGAAATTGGAAAAAGAAATGAAACCAACCGCAATCCTGCTTCTGCATTGTCCTGACCAACAGGGCATCATATCGGAAGTGACTAAATTTATTACGGATAACAAAGGGAACATCGTCTACCTTGACCAATATGTTGACAAACAGGACGGCATGTTCTTTATGCGCATAGAATGGGAACTGGACGGTTTCCTGATTCCCCGCGACAAGCTGTACGACTACATCACCACGCTTTATGCACAGCGATACCAGATGAAGTTCTCGCTCTATTACAGCGACAAGCGCCCTCGGATGGCCATCTTTGTGTCGAAGATGAGTCACTGTCTGTACGACCTGCTGGCCCGCTGGAAGGCAGGAGAGTTCAACTGTGACATCCCATGTATCGTGTCGAACCACGAAGATCTACGCTATGTGGCCGAGCAGTTCGGAATCCCCTACTATGTGTGGAGCATCAAGAAAGACCATTCGAACAAGCAGGAGGTGGAACAGGCCGAGATGGAACTGCTGAAGAAGGAAGACATCTCGTTTATCGTGCTGGCACGCTATATGCAGATTATCAGCGACGACATGATTGCCGCCTATCCGCACCACATCATCAATATCCACCATTCGTTCCTGCCTGCCTTTATCGGTGCCAAACCCTATCATCAGGCCTGGGAGCGCGGTGTGAAGATCATCGGTGCCACGAGTCACTATGTGACTGCCGAACTGGACGCTGGTCCCATCATCGAACAGGACGTAACGCGCATCACCCACAAGGACACGCCCGAGAGTCTGGTGCTCAAAGGCAAGGACCTGGAGAAGATCGTGCTGTCGCACGCTGTGTCGAAGCACATCCAGCGCAAGATACTCACTTACAAGAACAAGACAATTATCTTTTCTTAATTGAGAATTGAGAATTGAGAATTGAGAATTATGATTTGCTTAGAAAATGGAAGTTGCAATTGTAAAATATAATGCAGGGAACATTTATTCGGTGGTGAACGCACTACGAAGGATGGGGATAGAGCCGTTGCTGACGGACGACGCAGAACAACTGCGCAAGGCCGATCGCGTGCTGTTTCCCGGACAGGGGCATGCTGCTGAGACGATGGAATACCTGAAAGCCCACAGGCTGGACGAGGTGATTCGCGACCTGAAGCAACCCGTGTTTGGAATCTGCGTGGGACAGCAGCTGCTCTGCAAGCATTCCGAGGAGGGCGATGTGGACTGTATCGGCATCTTCAATGCAGAGGTGAAGCGCTTCCAACCGGAACGCCACGAGGACAAGGTGCCGTGCATGGGATGGAACAATTTGAAGTTTACAGTTAATCCGCTGATGGAGGGCTTGGGCGAGAATCCCTACGTCTATTTCGTACATTCGTATTATGTGCCAGTGTGCGAAGAGACCATTGCTGTGGCAGACTATATCCTGCCCTACTCTGCCTCGATGCATAAGGACAACTTCTACACCTGTCAGTTCCACCCCGAAAAGAGCGGCAAGGTCGGAGAGAAAATCCTTAGGAATTTCATGGAGATTAAGTAATCATAAAGTTCAAAGAAAATGATAGAACTGATTCCCGCCATAGACATTATCAACGGCCAATGCGTTCGCCTGACCAAAGGCGACTACGACCAGAAGACCGTCTACGGCAATCCGCTGGACATGGCCCTGGAGTTTGAACGCCTGGGGTTCCGGCGTCTGCACGTGGTAGATTTGGACGGAGCAAAGTCGAAGCATATCGTGAACGACGCCGTGCTGAAGGGCATTACCACCGAGACGAATCTCGTTGTCGACTTCGGCGGAGGCATCAAGACTGACGATGATCTGGAAAAGGCATTCGCCTCGGGAGCCTCAATGGTAACGGTAGGTTCCATCGCCGTCACAAAGCCCGAACGATTCATGGGCTGGCTCGAACAGTACGGTGCCGAGCGGATGATACTGGGCGCCGACGTGCGCAACGGCAAGATCAGCATCAATGGATGGAAGGAAGACTCCGAGGAGGACTTGCTGCCATTCTTGAAGAAATACATCGATGCCGGCGTACAGAACGTGCTGTGTACGGAGATCTCGAAGGACGGCACATTGGCTGGGCCCGCCATCGACCTCTACAAACGAGTCATGGACGCCTACCCCGAGTTGCACCTGATAGCCAGCGGCGGGGTCTCGTCGATAGAAGACATCAACGCCCTCGACGAGGCGGGCATCCCTGCCGTCGTGTTCGGGAAAGCCATCTACGAAGGCAGAATCGACCTCCGAGAGCTAATAAATAGTAAATCGTAAATCGTCAAATAGTAAATAAGTATGGGATTGGCAAAACGCATCATACCCTGTTTGGACGTGAAAGACGGTGAGACCGTAAAAGGTGTCAACTTCGTCAATCTGCGCTCAGCGGGCGACCCTGTAGAACTTGGCAAGGCTTATTCGGATCAAGGAGCCGACGAGTTGTGCTTCCTGGACATCACGGCAAGCTTCGAGGGCCGCAAAACCTTTACGGAGATGGTGACCCGCGTAGCAGAAACCATCAATATCCCCTTCACCGTGGGTGGAGGCATCAACGAACTGAAAGACGTGGAACGCCTGCTCTATGCCGGAGCCGACAAGGTGAGTGTGAACAGCGCTGCCATCCGACGACCGGAACTGATTGACGAAATCACCACGCGCTTTGGTAGCCAAGTGTGTGTGGTGGCCATCGATGCACGACTCGACGAAGACGGGTGGCACTGCTACCTGAAAGGCGGTCGCGAACGCACAGAACGCGGACTCTTCGAATGGGCCCGCGAGGCTCAGGAGCGTGGTGCTGGCGAGATACTCTTTACGAGCATGAACCACGACGGCACCAAGAACGGCTATGCCAACGAGGCATTACGCGAGTTGTCCGACACACTCTCCATACCTATCATTGCCAGCGGTGGTGCCGGATGCAAGGAGCACTTCCGCGACGTGTTCACCGAAGGTCATGCCGATGCTGCACTGGCAGCCAGCGTGTTCCACTTCGGCGAGATTCCCGTGCCTGAACTGAAACAATATTTAAGAGAAGAAGGAATTAACGTAAGATTATGATAATAGATTTTGAAAAGATGGGTGGCTTGGTGCCAGCTATCATACAGGACGCAGAGACCAAGAACGTGCTCATGTTGGGTTTCATGAATGAAGAGGCCTACCAGAAGACGCTCGAAACGAAACATGTCACCTTCTGGAGCCGTACACGACAGACGCTATGGACCAAGGGTGAGACGTCAGGACATTTCCTGAATCTCGTCGACATGAAGATTGACTGCGACAACGACACCCTGCTGGTGCGTGTCAACCCCATTGGTCCGACGTGCCATACGGGTACCGACACCTGTTGGGGGGAAGACAATGAAGGGAATCCCCTACTCTTCCTGTCAGAACTGCAGTCGTTCATCTACAAGCGTAAAGAGGAGATGCCCGAGGGTTCTTACACCACCAGTCTGTTTAACAAGGGCATCAACAAGATAGCCCAGAAAGTTGGCGAAGAGGCCTTGGAGACCGTTATCGAAGCCACCAACGGCACGTCGGAGCATCTGGTGTATGAAGCCTCCGATCTGTTGTACCATCTGCTAGTGATGCTGACCGAGAAAGGTCTTCGCATCGAAGATGTTGCCCTGGAACTGCAAAAGCGTCACGACCCCGATTGGGACAAGAAACGCCGCGAAGCCAAAGCAGCTGGAACTATGAAATAAATCGTAAATTCTTTGACCTAAAGGTACAAAGCGACCAAGGTCGATTAGTCAAATTATAAATTAACAAGATGCTAATTAACTATCAGAAAGCGAACATCTATCAGAAGGACGGCATCCTCGTTTTGAAGGAGGTAGACTTCCACGTCAACGAGGGCGAGTTCATCTATATCATCGGTCGCGTAGGTGCAGGTAAGAGCACCCTGCTGAAGACGCTCTACTTCGAGTTGGACGTCGACGAGGCAGAAGAAGCCATCGTACTGAATCACGATCTTCGTAATATGAAGCGAAAACACATCCCATCCTTGCGCCGACAGATGGGTATCATCTTCCAGGACTTCCAGTTACTGGCCGATCGTACCGTGCGCGGCAACCTGCGCTTCGTGCTGAAAGCTACCGGATGGAAAGACAAGGATGAAATTGACGAGCGCATTGACGATGTGCTCCGTGATGTGGAGTTGCAGGAATGTGCCGACCGCTATCCTCATGAGTTGTCGGGCGGTGAACAGCAGCGTATCGCCATAGCACGAAGTATCTTAAACAATCCGAAAATCATCATTGCCGACGAACCCACGGGTAATCTTGATATTGAGACGGCCCGTCAGATTATTCAATTGCTGCGCCGAATCACCGAGTCGGGAACGGCGGTGGTAATGACGACACACAACACATCGCTGCTACAGGAATATCCCGGCATTGTCTATCGTTGCATCAACCAGCGGCTGGAGGACATCACCAACGACTTCAACCACATGGCGCTCTACGAAGAAGAGGAACAGGATAAGACTGAGGAGAAGAAAAGCTATTACTCCGACCGCGAGGACCTGTCGATTTAGAGTTGAGAGTTAAGAGTTGAAAGTTAAGAGTTAAGAAATTAAAAAACAAGATACAATGAAAGTAATGAAGTTTGGCGGTACGTCGGTAGGATCACCGGCCCGCATGAAAGAAGTGACGAAATTAGTAACAAAGTCTGGCGAGCCCGTTTTCGTGGTATTGTCGGCCATGTCTGGAACAACCAATTCGTTGGTAGAGATCTCGAACTACCTCTACAAGAAAAACCCCGAGGGAGCCAGCGAGATTATCAATCAGTTGGAGCGCGCCTATCTGAAGCATATCGACGAGCTTTACCAGAGTGACGAGATGAAGCAGCTGACTCGCGAATTCCTGACTTCGGAAATCAACTACCTGCGTTCGTTCACCAAGGAACTGTTTACCAGTTTTGAAGAGAAGAGCATCGTGGCTCAGGGCGAGATGCTGTCGACGAACATGATAGTGAACTACATGAAGGAGCAGGGCATCAATGCCGTCCTGTTGAATGCACTCGACTTTATGCGCACCGACAAGAATTCGGAACCCGACCCCAACTATATTAAGGAAAAGTTGCAGGCCATTATGGAAAAGAACGAAGGCCAGCAGGTGTATGTCACTCAGGGTTTCATCTGCCGTAATGCCTATGGTGAGATTGATAATCTGCAGCGTGGTGGTTCTGACTATACAGCTTCGCTCGTCGGAGCAGCCCTTGGCGCTGAGGAGATTCAGATATGGACGGACATTGACGGCATGCATAACAACGACCCGCGTGTCGTTGACAATACCCAGCCCGTTCATCAGCTGCACTTCGAAGAGGCTGCCGAGTTGGCATACTTCGGAGCTAAGATTCTGCACCCCACCTGTGTTCAGCCTGCCAAATATGCCGGCATCCCCGTTCGCTTGCTGAACACCATGGAGCCTGACGCAGAGGGAACAACCATCAGCAATGCTACTGAATACGGCAAAATCAAGGCTGTCGCTGCCAAGGACAACATCATCGCCATCAAAATCAAGTCGAGCCGCATGTTGTTGGCTACGGGTTTCCTGCGTAAGGTCTTTGAAATCTTCGAGTCCTACCAGACACCTATCGACATGGTGTGTACGTCAGAGGTCGGTGTATCGATGTCTATCGACAACAGCGCTCACCTGGGCGAAATCGTAGACGAGTTGAAGAAGTATGGCACCGTAACCGTCGATACTGGCATGTGTATTATCTGCGTCGTAGGCGATCTTGACTGGTCGAACATCGGTTTCGAAACTAAGGTGCTCGACGCGATGAAGAACATCCCCGTTCGTATGATTTCGTATGGTGGTTCCAATTATAACATCTCGTTCCTCATTCGTGAAGAAGATAAAAAACGTGCTCTGCAGAGCCTGAGCGATACATTGTTTAAATAATAGCCAACGCATAATGGCAAAAGGACAATTTCCAACGGCGAAGTTCCAGAACTTACGCACGCCCTTCTACTACTATGACACGGAGTTGTTGCGCGACACACTCCGTACCATCAATCAGGAAGCGCAGAAACACGAAGGCTTCTGCGTCCACTATGCAGTAAAAGCCAATGCCAATCCCAGAATATTGCGCATCATCCGTGAGGCAGGATTGGGTGCCGACTGCGTCAGTGGCGGAGAGATTGAGGCCAGTGTGCGGGCTGGAGTGCCCTCGTCGAAAATCGTATACGCAGGCGTAGGAAAAAGCGACTGGGAAATCAACCTCGGATTGGACCACGATATCTTCTGTTTCAATGTCGAGAGTATTCCCGAGCTGGAGGTCATTAACGAACTGGCAGCCGCCAAGGGCAAAGTGGCACGCGTGGCGTTCCGACTGAATCCCAACGTCGGTGCACATACCCATGCCAACATCACCACAGGACTGGCAGAAAACAAGTTTGGCATCGATATGCGCGACATGCTGACAGTCATCGAAGAGGCTTCACACATGGAACATGTCAAGTGTGTGGGACTGCACTTCCATATTGGCAGTCAGATTCTGGATATGAGTGATTTTGAAGCACTTTGCAATCGAGTCAACGAACTACAGAACGAGCTGGAGCGCCATCGTATCACTGTTGAACATATCAACGTGGGCGGTGGACTGGGGGTAGACTACCAGCATCCGAACCGCGTCAGTATCCCTGATTTCAAGGCTTACTTCGAAACTTATGCCAAGAAGTTGAAACTGCGTCCGGGACAGACCTTGCACTTCGAACTGGGTCGTGCCGTTGTGGCACAGTGCGGCAGTCTAATCACACGTACCTTATATATAAAAAAAGGCAGTGTGAAACAGTTCTGTATTGTCGATGCAGGATTTACCGACCTCATCCGCCCGGCACTTTATCAGGCTTACCATAAGATTGAAAACATCACAAGTGAAGAGCCCGTGGAGGCATACGACGTGGTTGGACCTATTTGTGAATCGACTGACGTCTTTGCCAAGCAGATTGACTTGAACCGCTGCCACCGCGGCGACCTTATCGCCATCCGTTCAGCTGGAGCCTATGGCGAGATTATGGCTTCTCAGTACAATTGTCGCCAGTTGCCACAAGGCTACATGAGTGACGAGATTTAACAAGGAACTTTTAAGAATGACAATAGAACAGCAAACACAGCCATCCATATCTGTCGTGATAACCGTTCACGACCAAGCAGACGTGCTGGAACAGAATCTGCCCGTTTTCCTGACACTACCCTACGAAGGGTCCTATGAAGTCATTGTGGTGGACGACATGTCGACGGATGAGACACCCGACGTGCTGAAACGTTTGAAAGCCGAATATCCTAAACTGTATTCCACTTTTCTGCCAGCGTCAGTCGTCGTCAATCCGAGCAGAAAAAGGCTGGCTCTCAGCGTGGGTGCAAAAGCTGCCCATCACGACTATATTGTATTGGCTGACATCCGACGCCAACCGGTTAGCGCAGACTGGCTGGCAGGACTGGCTGACGGTGAGGCGGCACTGGTGTTTTCCAACAGGAAGCGCGACAAGGTAACCCATGTCGTTGCCACAGAACTGGAAGATTTGAGTCGTATTATCCTCAAAGCTGAGCGACATTCCTTCAGGGACTACTGGGGCAAATGGTTCCGTAAGCAACGTGGCCTATACGATGCTGTGGGAGTGCGCAAGGAACACGTCTTTGATGCCATCAGACTTTATGACCAGCGCATTCGTGGATTGCGACTTCTAGGCCTACGCCTGCGTGTTTGGTTAGGTTTCTAAATCCGTTACATGATGAGAATTCTGCATTTCTATCAAGCCGAGGACACGATAATTGCCCAACACGTCGCCATGCTGCAAGAAGGCATGGGACTGGAGGCAGAGAATCATATGGCTGCCCAGACGAACGATGCACGGACACTGTTACAAGGAAGCCACTACGACATTCTCCACGTGCATGGTTGTTGGCGCAACGCGTCGCGAAGCATTGTCCGTCTGGCATTGCGCCAGGGATGCAGACTGGTTATCACGCCTCACGGACAACTGGAACCGTGGATACAAGAAGACAACTACTGGCAGGAGAAGTTACCCAAACGCGTGCTCTATCAACAAGCCCTCATCCGTCAGGCATATGCCGTCATCATTCAGGGAAACATGGAACAGGAATGCATGGAGCGCCTCGGATGGAACAAACGATTGGTAACCATCCGCAACTGCGTCATCACCAGTTCCATCTCCAAGACTGACATGGCCCGCCAGACTTTCAAGCTCTATCAGAAAGTCATGGATACCAACACGTGGGAACTCCTTACTGCAGAGATGCGTCAACAACTGAAGACCATCCTCATGGCAGGCATTACTGGTGATGTCCGCTGGTTGCCACAGTCGGCTGTCGGCTCGCTGTCTCCTGCACCATCTCTCCCTTGGCGCGAATTGCTGCTCTATGCCCATCACGAACAGATTACCGACACCTTACAGCGTGGCTTACGCATCCTCCATATCGAATTCCCCGAAATCGACGTGGAACAGATCGATCATTTCTGGCCCGAAGACTATCAGGAGGCTCCACTCATTAGCCCCACCATCGGCAACCAGTTTGCTTCGGAAAACGATCGTCTGCTGGCCTCGTTCCGAGTTATCCGTAAGTTGATTTCCAACGGACAATTCAGTATCAAACACTTAATAGAGCTGGATCGCGAACTGCGACAATATTCGTGTGAGGAAGAAGAATTAGGCGAGACGCTGAAAGAGCGTCAACTCTGGAAATTGGCCCGCCGCACCATGCAAGTCATGGCCGACCGGACGGGGCTTACCATAGGGTTCATGCCTGTCGCCCCACTCGACGACTACAAGACACGTAGCTTAAAACGACAAATAGATAACCACCTAAAGCTATAAGACTATGAATACGAACAACCGCGACATGCACTATCTGCAATTGTTATCGAACTCGTTTCCAAACATTGCAGCAGCAGCAACCGAGATTATCAATTTGGAAGCCATTATGAACCTGCCCAAGGGCACAGAACACTTTCTGGCCGACCTGCATGGTGAGAGTGCCGCCTTCCAACATGTACTAAAGAACGCATCTGGTAACATCCGACGCAAGGTTAGCGAACTCTTCAAAGGTGACATCCGCGAGGCAGAACGTCGTGAACTGTGCACGCTCATCTACTATCCTGAGGAAAAACTCGAGCTCATCAAAGCCAACGAAGAAGACCTTGACGACTGGTACCATATTACCATTCACCGATTGGTAGCCGTCTGCCGCGACGTGTCGTCGAAGTACACCCGCTCCAAGGTGCGCAAGTCACTGCCCGAGGAGTTCAGCTACATCATCGAGGAATTGCTCCACGAACGCACGGACGATATCGATAAGGCTGCCTATGTCAGCGTCATTGTCGACACCATCATCTCTACTGGGCGTGCCGACGACTTCATTGTGGCCATCTGCAACGTCATACAGCGACTGGCCATCGACCAGCTGCATATTCTCGGCGACATCTACGACCGAGGACCCGGCGCACACATCATTCTCGACACCATGCGTCAGTATCACTCCTGGGATATCCAGTGGGGCAATCACGATATTCTGTGGATGGGAGCCTGTGCCGGAAACAATGCCTGTATATGCAACGTCCTCCGACTCTGTCTGCGCTATGCTAACTTGACAACTATCGAGGAAGCATACGGCATCAACCTCGTACCCCTGGCTACTTTCGCCATGGAGTTCTATCAAGATGATCCTTGTGCCGAATTCTATCCTAAGCTCATGAAGAACAACACTATGGATGATAAATATCAGCGACTGACAGCCCAAATGCACAAGGCCATCACCGTCATCCAGTTCAAGAAGGAAGCCCAGATTTTCCACCGTCGTCCCGAATGGCAGATGGAGGACCGCTGTCTGCTCGAACATATCGACTACCAGCGTGGCGTCTGCACCATCGACGGACAGGAGTACGACATGAAGTCATGCCATTTTCCCACCATCGATCCCAACAATCCTAACGAGTTAACGCCCGAGGAGTATCAGTTGATGGAGAAGCTGCACCACTCGTTCCGTGTTTCAGAAAAACTTCGCAAGCATATGAAGATGTTGCTCTCGCACGGTTGTATGTACACCATCTGCAATCAGAACCTCCTCTTCCATGCTTCCTGCCCACTCAACGAAGATGGCAGTTTAAAGGAAGTTGCACTCTATAACGGTGATAAGTTCAGTGGTCAGGAACTCATGCACAATATTGGCATGATGGTGCGCGCAGCTTTTCAGAACGATACCGAACAGGAACTGCGACTCTATGCACGCGACTACTTCCTCTACCTTTGGTGCGGTAAGGACTCACCACTATTCGACAAATCGAAGATGGCTACCTTCGAGCGCTACTTCCTGACCGATAAGACGACCTACAAGGAAGAGAAGGGCAACTATTTCCTGTTGCGCGACAACGAGGAAGTATGCGACCGCATTTTGGACGCCTTCGGAGTCAAGGGCAAGAACCGGCATATCATCAACGGACATGTTCCCGTACACGCCTCCAAAGGTGAGAATCCTATCAAGGCCAACGGCAAACTCATGGTCATTGACGGCGGTTTCTCCGAGGCCTACCACTCTGAGACAGGCATTGCCGGATACACGCTCGTTTACCATAGTCGTGGCTTCCAACTCGTTCAGCACGAGCCGTTTACAAATGCGCAAGACGCTATCATTCGCGGGATCGACATCAAGTCCACTACCCAGCTCGTTGAACTCTCAGCTCATCGTATGCTTGTGGCTGATACCGACAAAGGCGAGGAACTGCGATCCCAGGTAGAAGACTTGCGTCAGTTGCTTTACGCTTATCGTCACGGCATCTTGAAGGAACACAAATAGAATCATGTATCAAGTTCTCATTGCCATTGGCTCCAACCATCTCCAGAACGCTCACATTCAGTGGGCTTCTGAGCGTTTGGCCAGTCATCTCCACGACATATGCCTTTCGCGAAAGCTGTGGACACAGGACATTCATGGAAACGGACAATGGTACATGAACCGTCTGGCAGCAGGCTACACCAGTCTCTCTGTCGACGAAATCAGTGCCACACTGAAACAGATAGAAGCGGAGACTTTTCGGACTAAGGATTGTGTAACCCTCGACCTCGACCTGATGCTTTACGACTCGGAGCGCTATCATCTGCGCGACTGGCCGCGTCCTTATATTCAACAATTACTTCCAGACATTAAAGCAACGAATCTTATATGAAGAAACTGATTAAGAACATTCTCATCATTCCGGTAGCTATGCTTTTCTTCACCGCCTGCCAGGAAACGCTCGAAGAACGCTGTGTTCGTGAGTGCAAAGAGTATACCAAGAAAAAATGCCCTGTACTCATCGCTACAGATGTATACCTCGACAGTCTCACTTTCGAACCCTCAACCCACCTCATGTCGTATTATTACACTGTTGGAGGTGTCCTCGACGACGCCGAAGCACTTCAGCAACACGATGCCCGAGGCATGCTGCTCAAGGAACTGAAAAACTCCTCCAACCTCAAGGTCTATAAGGACGAAGGTTACAGCTTCCGCTATGTCTACTTTTCAGAAAAAGAAAAAGGAACGCAGCTATTAGATGCTACGTTCCATAAGAGTGATTATCAGAAATAAATCTTATTCGTCGATACCCTCGGGCTTCATGTTGGTGTACACGGTCTGTACATCATCGAAGTCCTCGAGTCTCTCAATCATCTTGTCGATGGTTTCGCGCTCCTCGGGAGTCACATCCTTCAAGTCGTTAGGTATGCGGGTGAACTCAGCACCTGTCACCTCGTAGCCGTTCTCCTCTAGGTGCTTCTGAATGGCACCGAATGAAGAAGGATCGCCATAGATAGTGATTGAATTCTCTTCCTCGTCCTCGTCGTACTCATCCTCTACGCCATAGTCGATAAGGTCGAGAATCATCTCATCCATATCCAGACCGTCGGTCTTCTTGAAGGTGAACACGCACTTGTGGTCAAACAGGAACGACAGACTACCCTGTGTACCCAGGTTACCGTTAAACTTATTGAACACCGAACGAACGTCACCCACGGTACGGGTGGTGTTGTCAGTCAGCGTATCGACGAAAATAGCAACTCCATGAGGTCCATATCCCTCGTAAGTTACCTCCTTATAGTCGCTTTGGTCCTTACCCATAGCGTTCTTGATAGCACGCTCGATGTTATCCTTCGGCATATTCTCGCGCTTGGCGTTGGCGATAATAGCACGCAGCGCAGGGTTCATATCGGGCTCCGGACCGCCAGCCTTTACGGCAATAGCAATCTGCTTGCCAATCTTGGTAAACGTCTTGGCCATGTGGCCCCATCTCTTCAGTTTCGCAGCTTTGCGATATTCAAATGCTCTTCCCATATTATATTAATTTTTTCGTTATTACGTTTATATCGGTATATCGTTATTACACCATTAGCGAAGCTCTGCATTGAGCTGCTTCTTCATGTTCTGAATCAGTTTGTTCATGATGGCTTCAATCTGCTTGTCGCCCATCGTCTTCTCAGCATCTTGCAGGATGAAGTTAACAGCATACGACTTCTTGCCAGCAGGCAGCTTATCACCCTCGTAGACATCGAATAGTTCAACCTTCTTCAGGAACTTCTTCTCCGTCTGACGAGCAATGTCTTCAATCTGCTGGAACTCGACGCTCTTGTCTATGAGCAGAGCAAGGTCACGACTGACTGACGGGAACTTAGGAATCTCCGTGAACTCAACCTTCTGCTTGCGAATCACCTTCATTAGAGCGCTCCAATTCAGCTCTGCATAGTAGACGGGAGCATCGATGTCGAACTGCTTCTGTAACTTCTTTGTCAACACTCCCAGTTCGATGAGCTTCTTGCCACCACGGTTCTCGATAGTCAGTCCTGCAGAGAAAATGGCATTGTCGCTCTTTTTGCGTACCAACATGCCAGGCTGTACACCAATACGAGCCAAGATATTGTCAACATGGGCATCCAACTCAGCAAATGACGTATCCTCGTTCTGATGAGCCCAAGAACCCTCGACGCGCTTACCCGTAAGCCACAATGCCATGTGGTACTGTTCCTTATAGGCCTGCATAGGATCATCCTGATTCTCCTTCGCAGGGTCGAAGTTGTAGACGTTGCCGAATTCGAAGAAACGACAGTTCGGATTCTTACGGTTGGCATTATATGCAACACTCTCAAGTCCACCAAACAATAGCGTGCCGCGCATCACATTCAGGTCGCTGCTGAGCGGATTCATAATCTTCACCAGCTGAGCCTGTTGCTCTTCAGCATAATAGGCAGCCTTCGTCAACGAATTGTTCAGGATTTCGTTGAACCCTGCACCCACCAACTGCTCACTGACCAGATTGGCCAGTTTATGCTTCTGGTCTTCATCACCCTTGATGACAAGGCTCGACTTCAGCTGGGTAGGAATCTCCACATTATTATATCCGTAGATGCGCAGGATGTCCTCCACCACGTCGCAAGGACGCTGCACGTCCACACGATAGGCAGGAATCTCCAGTTTCAGTCCCTCAGCGCTTTCGCTGAGTACCTTCATCTCCAGTGAGTCGCAGATGCTCTTGATGGTCTCAACGGGAATGTCCTTACCCACCAGCGAGTGAACGTAGCTATACTCCAGGTCGACGACGGCGTTCTCCATCTTCTCGGGATAAACGTCCTTAATCTCCATCGACACCTTACCGCCAGCCAACTCCTTGCATAACTGTGCTGCGTATTTCAATGCCTCGACAGTACCGTTGGGGTCAACACCACGCTCAAAACGGAACGAAGAATCCGTTGACAGTCCGTGACGACGGGCCGACTTACGAATCCATGTGGGATGGAAATAGGCACTTTCCAACACAACGTTCCTCGTGGTCTCATAGGTGCCACTACCCTTTCCGCCAAAGACACCTGCAATACACATAGGCTCCTCGGCATTACAGATAGCCAGGTCGCGGTCGCTCAACTTGTGCTCTACACCATCCAGCGTCTGGAACGGCGTACCCTCGGGCATAGTCTTCACAACAATCTTGTGGCCCTTCACCATATCAGCGTCGAAACAATGCAGGGGCTGACCCAGCGCCATCATCACGTAATTGGTGATGTCGACGATATTGTTGATGGGACGCAGACCAATGGTGGTCAGCTTATTCTTCAGCCAGTCGGGCGATTCCTTCACCTCACAGTCAGACACGCTGACACAGGCATAGCGCTTGCAGGCCTCAGTGTTCCCAATGACAACATCGATGGGGAGGTCGTGATTGTCAACGACAAAATCGTTGACCACAGGACGATGGGTGGCCGTCTGGTAGCCGTTCTGCTTCAGCCATGCATACAAGTCTCGAGCTACACCCCAATGCGAGAGGGCATCGGCACGGTTGGCGGTAATGTCGACCTCGATGAGCCAGTCGCTCTCCAGATGATAATAGTCAGCGGCAGGGGTACCTACCACAGCATCCTCGGGCAAAACGATGATGCCCTCGTGCGAAGTACCGATACCAATCTCGTCCTCGGCACAAATCATGCCCAGCGACTCTACGCCACGCAGTTTCGACTTCTTGATGACAAACTCCTTGTCGCCATCATAGAGCACACAGCCCAGATCGGCCACAATGACCTTCTGACCAGCGGCCACGTTCGGAGCACCACAGACAATCTGCTGGGGCTCACCCTTGCCCAGGTCAACGGTCGTAACATGCAGATGGTCTGAGTCGGGATGCATCTCGCACGTCAGCACTTTACCCACGTAAAGACCCTTCAGACCGCCCTTAATACTTTGTACTTCTTCGAGTGCGTCAACCTCGAGACCTGTCGACGTCAAGGCGTCGCACACCTGCTGTGGTGTCAGGTCGAAATCAACGTACTCTTTTAACCATTTATAAGATATATTCATTGCGCAATAATTTGTATTTTCGAAAATCGTGTGCAAAGGTACGAATAAGTGAGCAAAATACAAAAGGAAAACAAGTTTTTCTTTTTATTTTCGCGTGCTATATCACATAGAACATATTCATTTCAAGCCACAGCACGATATAGCCAATGATCCATCCCAGAAGAATCTTGGGAGTCATGTGCTTGACATACCATCCCAGCCTGACGTGCTCCATCTTCATCAGGGCGAGTCCGCTGATGCTGCCTATCGAGAGCAGACAACCACCGATAGCCGTCGTGTAGGCAATGACACTCCAATAGGCTCCGTTGGTGCCCAGTTCTCCCCCACCCAACGTGTACAGCGAGATGTTCGAGATGGCGATGGTGAACGAGTCGACGACAGAACTGAGCAGTCCAGCACCAATACCCATCAGCCAGATGTCGTGAATATAGGTATCGAACCAAGACGCCACATCGCTCCATACGCCAGTTTCTGTGACGACGCCCATTCCGAGCATGATACCCATCACGAAGAGCATCTGCTGGATGGCGCCATATTGCAGGGCACGGGGAATGCGACGCTGGGCCATCTGGTCCGCTTTCATCAGCTTGCGGTTAAAAGCCTCGTTGACAACCCACAGCACCGACAGCACACACAGTGCACCCAGGAACGGTGCCAGCTTCGTGATGTTGTGGAAGGTGGGAATAAACCACAATCCACCAATACCCACAACCAGCATCACGACGCGTTGCCAGCGGTTCAGACGGGTATCGTCGCCACGATAGGGCGACGGATTCCACGCGGTGTCGAGCCGGTCGGGCAACTGGCGGTTTATCAAGATGGTGGGAATCACCCATGCCAGCAGCGCTGGAATCAGCAGATAGGCCGAGAAACGGCTTGCCGTCACGGCTCCGTCACCCCACAGAATCAGTCCCGTGGGATCGCCAATGACGGTAAAACTTCCCCCGCTGTTGGCAGCCAGCACGATGGCCGAACCGACGAGCATTCGCTGGCGCGAGTTCTGCAGGATGTTGTGCATGATGACGAGCATCATGGTTGCCGTCGTGAGGTTATCGAGATTGGCTGACAGGATAAAGGTTGCCAACGTTATCGTCCATAGCAATCGCTTCGAGTTACGTGTACGAATCCACTCCGAAATGAAGTCGAAACAGCCGTTGTTGTTCAGTATCTCGACTATCGACATCGTGGCCAGCAGAAACATCACGATAGCTGCCGCCCTACCCACATAATTCAAGAACACCTTATTATAGATAAAGAGCTTCACTGCCTCACTGTTTGGAACGGCTCCATTGAGCCACTCGCTGTATTCGTCGGGATGTTGGTCGGCCACAAAGTCGGCTCCCCACGACACATAGACCACCCAGCCCACCGTTCCAAGGAACATGGCAATGGCAGCCTTGTTTACACCTGTGAGATGGCCTGTGGCAATAAGCACATAGGCCAGGATGAGCATCGTTACAATAATTAGTGTCATAACCAATAACCATTAACCTTTAACCAATAACCTTTACTCTGGAGCGACGTAGCGTTCGCCTGTCTGGCGAATCAGTTCACGGGCAAAGGGCGTCGGGAATCCGGGACGTTTCACGGTAGCTCCCAGACCGTACTTCGAGCGTTTGAACTGTCCGTTCTCCTCAGGCTTCACAGCCATATCGTTGTATTTCACCACGAGATAGAATGCCAACTGCTGCCAGCGCTCCAGCATCTTTTGGGCCTTCTCGATGCTATAATCGTTCAGGAACTGCTGCATCTGCGCGGGCTCCATGTCTTTGGCCTTTGCCTCAATGGCTGGCTGCTGGGCGAAATAAGCCTGTTGCAGCGAGTCGCGCACCGCCTTCAACGAGGGGAACAGCATCGAATAGCGCGGATAGACCATGTTGGCCACCCAGTTTTCTACCCAGTAGGCATTCTTCATCGAGAACGTCAACTCATCGGCGCCCGGGGTGTTGTAACACTCGGGCTGACGGGTCATCGAACAGTAGATGGGCGTATAGGCCACCATGTTCGGGTCGTCGTTGCCAAACCAGAAGCAACCGCCTACCTCGCGGGGCAGCCACGAACGCATCTGCGACACAAAGGTCCACGCAGTCTGCTGGGTCGATGTGGGGCGCTCGTTGAAGTATTTCTTGCCGTCGACCTTATAATAAAGAGGTGTCGGACGATACGGCATCTGCCAGATACCGCCTCCGATGTCTGTCGAGTCGATGGCCAGCGGCGTACCCTCGTAGTGGTCGCGCATGTCGTTCATGATGTCCAGCACACTCACCTTCTTCTCGGGAATGACCCACAGGGGCATGTCCTCGGCGTCCTTATCCTTGCCCAAAGCCCAGGGCAGATAGCGGTCCATGCCGCTAACGTGGTGGTTGAAGAAACTCCACACGCGGGCATCGCAGATGCGGCGGCCCGAGAAATCGGGAAATGCATAGGCATTCTTCCACGAGAAGTCCTCGTCCTTACCCTCGAACCACCCCTTGGCGCGGGCATACTTGACGACGTTCTTCGAATACAGCACGTTCTCCTTGTCCTTCATCGGGAATCGTCCGATGCGGCTCTGGTTGGCATGTCCGCAGATGGCATCGTCGGGAATGCGACGGGCCACCCATACCACACGCTCCTTCGATACCTTGCGATCAGGACCGCAGCCCTGCATCTCCAGTATCCACGCCTCGTTGGGGTCGCAAATCGTAAAGGTCTCGCCCTCGGAACAGTAGCCGTACTTCTCGACCAGCGACGTCATCACCGCGATGGCTTCGCGGGCGGTCTTCGAGCGTTGCAAACCGATGTAAATCAGTGAGCCATAGTCAATAACACCCGTTGAGTCAACCATTTCCTCACGTCCGCCATAGGTTGTCTCACCTATGGTAACCTGCCATTCGTTGATGTTGCCGACGACGTTGTAAGTCTCCTCGGCCTCGGGAATCTCACCCAGATATTTGTTCGTGTCCCACTCGAAAATCTTACGCATCTCACCCTTCTCGTGCTTGGCAGCAGGATAATGGTAGAGCCACATGAAGGCGCCATACGAGTCGGCATTATACGAACAGATGACGCTGCCGTCCGTAGAGGCATTCTTACCTACGATAAAATTGGTACAAGCCAGGGCATAAACCCCAGCCATTAGCACAGATGCTATCAGGAAAATTCGTTTCATATTATCTCTTACTTCTTAGTTCTTACCTCTCACATCTCAATCACCTGCCCGTCGTAAGCCAGTTGGATGTCTGCCGGCAGCTGGGCATTCACCTCAGCATGGCGCCCGATGTCATGACTGGAATGAATCAGCCACGTCTGGCTGGCACCTATCAGTCGGGCAAAGTCGACAGCTTCGTCCACCGTCTGATGCGAGTGATGGGGCTTCTGGCGCAAAGCGTTGACCACCAGCACCTCCGCTCCCTTGATATAGTCCAGCTCACCGTCGTCGATGGTCTTCATGTCCGTGATATACGCCAGCGGACCGATGCGGAATCCGAGGATTGGCAGGTCGTGGTGCATCACCTGAAAAGGCACGATGTCCAGATTGCCAATGCGCAGCGGTTCGTGGGGATGAATCTCGTGCAGCTGAATGGCAGGCACCCCGGGATAGCGGTTTTCTGCAAAGCAGTACGGCAGCATCTCCAGCATACCCTTTCGCGCCAGCGGATCAGCATAGACATTGATTTCGCCAAACTGGCAATACGGCCTGATGTCGTCCATGCCCCCCATATGGTCGTAGTGTGCGTGGGTAATCAGGATGCCGTCAATCTTTCGGAACGGCTGATCCATGATTTGCTGACGGAAGTCGGGCCCACAGTCTATCAGCACCCGTGTCGTCTCGGTCTCGAGGAGTGCCGAACAGCGCAGGCGCTTGTCCTTTGCGTCCTGACTGGTGCACGTATAGCACTGACAACCGATGGTCGGCACGCCACACGATGTTCCCGTTCCTAAAAAAGTCAGCTTCATCATTTCTCTTATCTCTCAACTCTAAACCCTCAACTCTAAACTATATTTACTTCCGGGTGAATGTCAATGTCAAAACGCTCGCGTACATCGTGGCGAATCTGCTCGCACAGCGCGACAATTTCGTTGCCCGTCGCACCACCCAAATTCACCAGCACCAACGCCTGACGACTGTGCACACCGGCACGTCCCAGCGAGCGACCCTTCCAGCCACACTGGTCTATCAGCCAACCTGCGGGAATCTTTTCGCGCGCGGCGTCGATGGTGTAGTGAGGCATCCCCTCATACTGCCGGGCCAGCCGCTCGTATTTTTCGCGGCTCACCACGGGATTCATAAAGAAGCTGCCCGCATTGCCCATCACCTCCGGGTCGGGCAGTTTCTGACGGCGGATGTCGATAATCGTCTCGCGCAACTGCCAGGCGGTAAGCTCTTTCATGCCTTTACGCTCCAGCTCAGCGCGGATATTGCCGTAGTCCAGCCTGGGACGGAACTCAGTAGACAACTGGTAGGTCACACGAAGCATCAGGTAACCGTTCTTCCAGTCGTGCTTGAAACGGCTATCGCGATAGGCATACTGGCAATCGGCATTGTCGAACGTGCGAATCTCGCCGGTGGCAATCTCCACAGCTTCCACACGCACGATGAGGTCTTTGGCCTCGACACCGTAGGCCCCGATATTCTGAACAGCCGAAGCCCCCACGTCGCCGGGAATCAACGACAGGTTCTCCATGCCGTATAGTTCCGCATCCAGACTCAGCGCCACCACCTCGTCCCACACCATGCCGCTGCCACAGGTCATCTCGGTGCCTTTCACCTCGCAGCCCTTCATGGCTGAGTGCACCACAATGCCCTCGAAGTCGCGCGTCAACAGCAGATTGCTGCCCCCGCCGACAATCAGGTAAGGCAGTCCGGCGTCACGCACTATCGCAGCCACCTGCCTGGCCTCCGTCTCGTCGGCATATTCCAGGAATCGGCTGCACTTGGCGTCAATGCCAAACGTGTTGTGCCCCAACAGGCTATAGTCTCTGATATCTTTCACCACTTATCACTAATCACTCATCACTTATCACTCCTTACGTCGTAAGCTTCGTCAGTTTCCACTTGCCATCCTTGCGCTGGAAGGTCATCTCCAGTTCGAAACCGTTGGCAATGCCGCGCATGACAAAGAGCTTCCGGCTGGAATCCTTCTGCGGCTGGCCGTACACGATGTTATAGATCATCTTCTGGGGCAGCTCCGGAGCAAAGGCCTCCCACGTGTCGGCGCTGATCAATCCGTCCATGCGCGAAAAGTCATCGTCGGGGTCAGGACCCTCAAACTGAATGGTCTCGTTCAGGCTCTCCGTCTGGAATTCCGCATCAGTGGCGAAACGATGAAAGAATTCCAGGAACGACGCATTATACGAGGCACTGATGGGAATCGTCTCTATTTCTGTCAGCATCCACGCTCCTCTCAAACGGTTAAACACATGCTGGATGACCGCTCCCGTGTTAAAGTATATCATCTCTACGACGGCATGATTCACCGACGTGTCCTTCACTACCTCCATCTGCTTCTCACTATCGAACAACAGGGTATAATACTGTTGCCGCATAAAGTATCGCTCTATCTTCCATTGTCCGCGCTCGATGGTTTCCACCTTATCGCCATTCACTTTTTTCAACGGAAACAAGACACGTTCCATCTGCAACTTCTTGCTCGCTGCAAAGTTGAAGATAAAGTCGTCGAACAACTCGTCAGCAGCCTTGGGCATCGGCAGATTACCCAGGACGTCGGTACTGTCGACAGCCACCGTGTCGGCCACTGCAACAGCAGAATCTGCGGGGACTTCCTCCTCGGTATTGGTTGTCTTCTGCCCGCCACAACTCACGAGCAGCAGGAGCGAGAATAGTACTATAAAATAGCTTTTCATCGGATGATATCTCAAAATCTTTGCAAAGGTAGTGAAAATCGAACGAAATACAAAATAAATCAATATTTATTTTTATTTCCGAGATGCATCTCCCCTTTTCGACAAGATCACATAGAGGATGCACGCTGTGAGGTCTAGAAATAAACATGATGGTCAAAAATAAGTACCAGATTGTTTGCATATATCGTTTTTTTTTCGTACCTTCGCAGACAGAAAACTTATTATACAACGAAAAATTATGGAAGTAAAGACTATCGGATTGGCCAGCGACCATGCGGGCTATGCATTGAAACAGTTTGTGAAAAAGTATCTCGAGGAGAAGGGATACGAGTATAAGGACTATGGCACATACACGGAGGATTCGTGCGACTACAGCGACTTTGGCCATGCGCTGGCTGAGGGTATCGAGCAAGGCGAGGTATTCCCTGGTATTGCTATCTGCGGCAGCGGTGAGGGCATCAACATGACGCTGAACAAGCACCAGTCGATTCGTGCAGGCCTGTGCTGGATTCCTGAGATTGCTCACCTAATTCGTCAGCACAACAATGCGAACGTGTTGGTGATGCCGGGACGATTCATTAGCGAGGAGACGGCCCGCGAGATTATGGACGAGTACTTTACCACGGAGTTCGAGGGTGGACGCCACCAGAAGCGTATTGACAAAATACCTGTACAGAAGTAAAACGGAGAATATGCCGCAAAAACAAAGAGAGGATGCACTTCGATGTACATCCTCTCTTATTGTTTGTGATAAACTAATTCTTGATTACTTTACTTTAGCTACGATAGCCTTGAAAGCCTCAGGGTTATTGAGGGCGAGGTCGGCGAGCACCTTGCGGTTGATTTCGATACCGGCCTTGGCCAGCTTACCCATGAGTACAGAATAGCTCATACCCTCCTGACGAGCGGCAGCGTTGATACGCTGGATCCACAGGGCACGGAAAGTGCGCTTCTTGTTCTTACGGTCGCGATATGCATAGGTAAGACCTTTCTCCCAAGTGTTCTTGGCTACTGTCCAAACATTCTTGCGGGCACCGAAGTAACCGCGAGTGAGTTTCAGAATTCTTTTACGTTTTGCACGTGATGCAACGTGATTAACTGATCTTGGCATAGTTTTCTAATACTTTAAATGTTTGACAATAGGTGAATTAACGGAGACACAACAGGTCGCGAACCTGCTTCATGTTCGTAACGTCTACGAGGGTAGAACCCTGCAGATTACGCTTCTGTTTCTTAGTCTTCTTAGTCAGAATGTGACTGTGATAGGCATGGTGTCTCTTGACCTTACCTGTACCGGTGAACGCGAATCTTTTCTTCGCTCCGGAGTTTGTCTTTACTTTTGGCATTGTTTTATAAAATTTAAATTGTTATTAATAATCGGCGACTACGCATATACCGGGCGCGACGCCTTTTTTATTTACTATTTGACGATTTACTATTTACGATTTAATCCTCAGAATCCTCGGTGAGCTTCTTCAGCGCATCAGCGCTGATTTTTGCATTGGCCAGAAGTCCGCCGTTCTGGGCCTTCTCTTCGGCATTCTGCTGAGCAGCAGCCTCCTTGGCTTCGGTCACAGAGGCTTCACGATCGCGGGCTTGCTGACTCTTCTTGGCCACACCGGCTTTCTTGGGAGCCAGATAGAGAAACATCTTCTTGCCTTCCAGCGAGGGCATTCCCTCGACCTTGCCATATTCCTCCAGATCGTTGGCGAAACGGAGCAACAGCACCTCGCCTTGTTCCTTGAACAGGATTGAGCGACCACGGAAGAAGACATACGCGCGAACCTTATTACCTTCTTCCAGGAATTCCTTGGCGTGCTTCAGCTTGAACTGGTAGTCGTGCTCGTCGGTCTGAGGTCCGAAACGAATTTCCTTGACCTCCACCTTGACCTGTTTGGCCTTCATTTCCTTCTGACGCTTCTTCTGCTGATAGAGGAACTTCGAATAGTCGATGAGTCGACAAACTGGCGGGTTGGCATTGGGCGAAATCTCGACGAGATCCACACCCTGATCGTGGGCCATATCCAATGCTTCACGCGTCGGCACTACGGTACTTCCACCGTCACCAACGATTCGCACTTCACGTACTCGTATCTGCTCATTGATACGGTACTGATTCTTCATGTTGTCGTTCTTCATTAACCAGTTTTATCGAAATCGGCTGCAAAATTACTACAATTTACTGAAAGTACAAAATAAATTCTTAATTATTTTTATATTTCGCGCAATGATTTGATGTAAATTGCCTTTAGAGTAGATTAGAAATTCAACTTTTTTAACTCTCGAAATAAAAAAACTGCACATTTTTCTTGCGAATGTGCAGAAAAGGTATTACCTTTGCACAAAATTTTGAAAATTGTGCAATGAACGACATACCAAGTTTTAATTCCTATATCGAACAATCGATTAAGGACAATTGGCTACTTGATGCGCTGACGGATTACAAAGGGGCTACATTGCAGTATCACGACGTGGCCCGCAAGATAGAAAAACTTCACATCATGATGGAGGCTGCGGGCATTCAGAAGGGTGACCGTATTGCTGTTTGCGGGCGCAATTCCGCCCATTGGGCTGTGGCCTTTTTGGCTACCCTGACCTATGGGGCAGTAATTGTACCGATACTGCATGAATTCAACAGCGAACAGATTCATAACATTGTGAACCATTCGGAGAGCAGGTTGCTGTTCGTAGGCGACTATGTGGTAAACCTGATCGACGAGAAGGAGATGCCGCATTTGGAGGGCATATTCAACCTGCCTGATTTCTCGTTGTATGTGTCGCATAACGAGAAGCTTACAGATGCCCGCGAACGGCTGAACGAGCTGTTTGGTGCAAAATACCCCAATGCGTTCCGCCGCGATCATGTAAACTGGTATATGGGCGATTCCGAGGAGCTCTGTATGATTAACTACACCTCAGGAACGACAGGCTTTTCGAAAGGTGTCATGCTCCCCTATCGTGCGTTATGGGGTAACGTAGATTTCTGTCAGAAGAACCTGGCCATCCACATGCCGAAATTCAGTCGAACGCTGAGCATTCTGCCCATGGCTCACATGTATGGAATGGCGATTGAATTCCTATTTCCCTTCTGCTCGGGCTATCACCTGCATTTTCTGACACGTCTCCCCTCGCCTGCCGTCATTGCAGAGGCTTTCAAGGATGTTTGCCCCGACGTGGTGGTGGCCGTGCCGCTCATTATCGAGAAGATTATCCGCAAACGCGTCTTCCCGAAAATTCAGAGCAATGCCGTGAAACTGCTGTTGCAGATGCCTGTGGTACAGAAGAAGGTGAAAGAGCGCATCTGTCAGGAAGTGTATGCTGCCTTTGGTGGACGAGCCTATGAAGTCATCGTAGGCGGTGCGCCGTTGAACCAAGAGATAGAACAGTTCCTGAAGAGCATCGATTTCCCCATCACAGTGGGCTATGGCACAACGGAGTGTGCCCCGCTGATTTCCTATAGTGACTACCACGATTTCGTGCCCGGCTCGTGCGGAACGCCCCTGCCCTGCATGGAGGTAAAGATTGTCTCACAAGACCCCGAGCGCATCGAAGGCGAGATTGTTACACGTGGCGTAAATGTCATGCTGGGCTATTACAAGAACGAAGAAGCCACGCGGAAAGTGATGGACGAAGAAGGTTGGTACCACACCGGTGACTTGGCCACCATGTCGGCTGACGGTCACATCTTTATTCGTGGACGATTGAAGAATATGTTGCTCGGTGCCAACGGACAGAATGTCTATCCGGAGGAAATCGAGGACAAGCTGAACTCGATGGCAATGGTCAGCGAAAGTCTGATTGTACAACGAGAAGACAAGCTGGTGGCGCTGGTATATCCCGACATGGACGAGGCTAAGTCGATGGGATTCTCGAAGGAAGATCTGGAGAATATCATGGAAGAGAACCGTCAGACACTCAATGCATCGCTGCCCATTTACAACAAGATTCAGGCCTTTGAACTGCAGGAGCGTGAGTTCCAGAAGACCCCCAAGAAGAGTATTAAACGATATTTATATAAATAAGGTGTTATGGAAAAATACCCGAGTTTTAACAAAATCATACAGCAGAGCATCATCAACAACTGGGATCTTGATGCGCTGACTGACTACAAGGGAGCAACCTTGCAATTCCACGATGTGGCCCGCAAGATTGAAAAACTTCACATCTTGTTCGAGAACTGTGGTGTGGTGAAGGGCGACAAGATAGCCCTCTGTGGGCGCAACAGCAGCCAATGGGCTGTAGCTTTCCTGGCTACACTCACTTATGGGGCCGTTGCCGTGCCTATCCTGCACGAATTCATGCCCGAGCAGATTCATAACATTGTGAACCATTCAGATGCCAAGCTTCTTTTTGTCGGCGACCATGTGGCCACCCAGATTGATCCCATGCAGATGCCGAATCTGGAGGGTATCATCAATAATCCCGACTACTCGCTCATGGTGTCGCGAACGGATAAACTGACCTATGCCCGCGAGCACCTGAACGAGCTGTATGGCAAGAAATTCCCTAAGTACTTCCGCAAGGAACATGTAAACTATTACATAGAGGAGAGTGGCGACGAAATGGCACTCATCAACTATACCTCGGGAACGACAGGTTTCTCGAAGGGCGTCATGATTCCCTATCGTGCCCTGTGGTCTAACTACGACTTTGCTGAGCATGTACTGGGAAAGACCATCAGTCGCGGCGACCGCATCATCTCAATCCTGCCCATGGCCCACATGTATGGCATGGCGTTTGAGTTCGTCTTCGAATTCCTACATGGTTGCCACACTTATTATCTGAACCGCATCCCCTCGCCAGCCATCATTGCACAGGCCTTTGCCGACATCAAGCCCAAGATTATCATTGCCGTGCCGCTGGTTATCGAGAAAATTATCCGTAAGAAGGTGTTCCCGAAGATTCAGAACAACCGCATGCGACTGCTGCTTTCAATGCCAGTCATCTCGAAAAAAGTGCGCGAGAAAATATGTCAGGAGGTCGTAAAAGCATTCGGTGGCGAATTGTACGAGGTAATTATCGGCGGTGCAGCATTCAATCAAGAGGTCGAGGCATTCCTAAAGCGCATAGAGTTCCCCTATACAGTGGGATATGGCGCTACAGAGTGCGCCCCCATCATCTGCTACCGCGACTGGCATGACTTTGCACAGGGCTCGTGCGGACAGGCAGCCTATCACATGCAAGTGAAGATTAATTCGACGAGTCCATCGACCATTCCTGGCGAAATCCTGGCAAAGGGTCCGAACGTCATGCTGGGTTACTACAAGAACGAAGAAGCCACACAGGAAACACTCGACAAGGAGGGCTGGTATCACACCGGCGACCTGGGCACAATGGACTACGAGGGCAATGTCTACATCAATGGACGCTCGAAGAACATGCTGTTGGGACCCAGTGGTCAGAATATCTATCCCGAGGAAATTGAGGACAAGCTGAACTCAATGACAATGGTGGTGGAAAGCGTGGTCGTTCAGCGCGACAACAAGTTGGTAGGCTTGGTATATCCCGACTATGACGAAGCCAAGAATATGCGTTTCAACGATGAAGATATCCGCAATATCATGGAGCAGAACCGTAACCAGCTGAACGAGCTGTTGCCTGCTTACGAGAAAATTGCAGAGATTGAGATTCGCAAAGAGGAGTTCGAGAAAACGCCAAAACGAAGTATCAAGCGATTCTTGTACACCTGATAAGCGTAAAGGTAAGAGTGAATAGTGTAAAATTTGCTACCTCAATAGTGTAAAAATCAAAAAATATCACATGCGGTAGCAAATTTTTCACTTTTAACTATTCACTTTTCCTTTTTTTTTGTTACCTTTGTCGCGCCAATGGAGAAAGCCCCACTCGTTGAGGGGTACCGTTCGGCAAGATAAATTGCATAGAAATATGAAAGTAATGAAATTCGGCGGAACGTCCGTAGGTTCCGTAAAAAGCATTCTTAGCTTGAAGAAAATTGTGGAGACAGAGGCTCGGACGCAACCTGTCGTAGTAGTAGTAAGTGCACTTGACGGCATCACCGACCGCCTGATCGCCACATCAAAGATGGCCAAGCAGGGCGATGAGCACTATCGTGAGGAATTCGACGCGATGGTGACACGCCACCACCAGATGATTGAGGCTATCATTACGGATGACAAAAAGCGCATAGACTTATTTAACAATGTAGACCAGCTCTTCGACCAGTTGAAGAGCATCTTCTACGGTGTGTACCTCATTCACGACCTGAGCGAAAAGACGGCCGACACCATCGTCTCGTATGGTGAGCGTTTGAGTTCGCATATTGTGGCTGCCATGGTAAAAAATGGTGTCCGCATGAACTCGCGTGACTTTATCCGCACTTGGGACAAGGAAGGCAAGCATGTCATTGATGCCGACCTGACCACACAGCTGGTGAAGGAAGCCTTCAAGAATATCACAGACAAGAACATCTACGTGGTTCCTGGCTTCATTGCCCGCGACCGCGACTCGCACGAGACAACAAACTTGGGACGTGGCGGAAGCGACTATACCGCCGCTATCATCGCTGCTGTGCTGAATGCCGAGGTGCTGGAGATCTGGACGGATGTGGACGGCTTCATGACGGCCGATCCTAAGGTCATCAAGAGTGCCTACACCATCAATGAGCTTTCCTACGTGGAGGCGATGGAGTTGTGTAATTTCGGTGCGAAGGTCATCTATCCTCCGACGATTTATCCCGTCTGCGTCAAGAATATACCTATCAAGGTCAAGAACACTTTCAATCCCGAACACCCGGGAACACTGATTAAAGCCAAGATTGACGACGACCAGAAGCCCATCAAGGGTATCTCGAGCATCAAGGGCACATCGCTGATTACCGTTACCGGTCTCTCGATGGTGGGCGTCATCGGTGTCAACCGCCGCATCTTCACCACGCTGGCCAACAAGGGCATCAGCGTCTTCATGGTGTCGCAGGCATCGTCAGAGAATTCTACCTCTATTGGTGTGCGCGACGAAGATGCTGCAGCTGCTGCCGAGGTGCTGAATGCCGAGTTCGCCAAGGAAATTGAGACGGGTGCCATGTTCCCCATGCAGGTAGAGAGTGGCTTGGCTACCATCGCTATCGTGGGTGAGAACATGAAGCAGACCCCAGGTATCGCCGGTAAGTTGTTTGGTACGCTGGGACGCTCTGGCATCTCGGTGATTGCCTGTGCTCAGGGTGCTTCCGAGACGAATATCTCGTTCGTAGTCGATGGCCGTTTCCTGCGCAAGTCGCTCAACGTACTCCACGACTCGTTCTTCCTGTCGGAATACAAGGTGCTCAACATTTTTATCTGCGGTATTGGAACGGTGGGTGGCATGCTGCTCGAACAGATTCGTACCCAGCAGCAGTTCCTCATGCAGTCTCGTCGACTGAAACTCAATGTGGTCGGCATCAGCGATGTCGACAACTTCGTGTTGGATCGTGACGGTATCGACCTCGACAACTACGAGAAGATCCTGCGTGCTGGTTTCCCTGCCAACACAGAGCACATGCGCGACGAGATTGTGAAGATGAACATCTTCAACAGCGTCTTCGTCGACTGTACTGCCAGCCGTCAGATTGCCATGCTTTATCAGACATTCCTGGAGCATAACATATCAGTGGTTGCTGCCAACAAGATTGCCGCCTCTGGCGACTACGACAGCTATCTGAAACTTCGTCAGACTGCGCGCGACCGCGGTGTGTGGTTCCGCTATGAGACTAACGTCGGTGCTGGCTTGCCGATTATCGGTACCATCAACGACCTGTGCAACTCGGGCGATAAGATCCTGAAGATCGAGGCTATCCTCTCTGGTACGCTGAACTTCATCTTCAACGAGATTGCTGCCGATGTGCCGTTCTCTGAGACGGTAAAGCGTGCGAAGGAGCAGCGCTATTCTGAGCCAGACCCACGTATCGATCTGAGCGGTACGGATGTGATCCGCAAGCTCGTCATCCTGACGCGTGAGGCTGGCTATAAGGTAGAACAGGAGGATGTCGAGAAGCATCTCTTCGTGCCCGACAGTTATTTCGAGGGCAGCATCGAAGACTTCTGGAAGCGTCTGCCTGAACTCGACGCAGACTTTGAAGCTCGTCGTAAGGTGCTCGAGGCAGAAAACAAGCGTTGGCGCTTCGTGGCCACGATGGAAGCCGATGAGAATAACCCATCGTCGTTCAAGACCAGTGTCGCTTTGAAGGAGGTTCCTTACGGTCACCCATTCTACGGCCTCGAGGGCTCTAACAATATCGTGCTGCTCACCACCGAGCGTTACAAGGAGTATCCCATGCTCATCCAGGGCTATGGAGCCGGTGCCGCTGTAACGGCAGCAGGTGTGTTTGCAAATATCATGTCAATCGCTAATATCTAATAGTGTGCTGGGCGGTTTTTGCCGCCCAGTTCTTTTCATTATGAAACATATTATTATTTTGGGTGACGGAATGGCTGACCTGCCTGTGGAAAGATTGGGTGGGAAGACCTTGCTGCAATATGCCCATAAGCCCATGATGGACCAGCTGGCCCTTGAAGGCCGCTGTGGACGATTGGTTACCGTACCTGAGGGTTTTCCTCCAGGCTCTGAGGTCGCTAATACCGCCATTCTGGGTTACGATCTGAATCAGGTGTACGAAGGCCGTGGTCCGCTCGAAGCTGCCTCTATCGGCTACGAGATGGCTGATGACGACTTCGCCATCCGCTGTAACATCATCACACTTGAAGATGGCAAGATTATCACGCATAATGGCGGTAATCTAGAAACGGACGATGCCCGCGTGCTCATCGATTATCTCAATGAGAACCTCGCTAAGCCCATGAACGAACGTGAGGGCTGCGAGCGTGTAAAGTTCATCACGGGCATTCAGTATCGCCACCTGCTGGTCATCAAGGGAGGCTCGAAACACATCGTCTGTGCCCCACCCCATGACCACCCCAATGAGGAATGGCGCCCCCTGCTAGTGAAACCAGCAGGTTCAGTGTATTGCGACTCAGTCGCAACAGAAGGAAAACGGCTCACCCCCCAGCAGACCGCAGACCTCATTAACGAAATGATCCTCCAATCGCAGGAGTTGCTGGCTAAGCATCCCTTTAATATTGAGCGAGCCAAGCGTGGTGAGCGCCAGGCTAACAGCATCTGGCCTTGGAGCGGTGGCTATCGTCCTTCGATGGAGACGCTCATGCAACAGTATCCGCAGGTGAAAAGCGGCGCGGTCATCTCGGCTGTCGACTTGATTCAGGGTATTGGAAAATATGCCGGACTGCGCATCATCAAGGTGCCTGGTGCCACAGGACTCGCCAACACCAACTACGAAGGCAAGGCGCAGGCCGCCATCGAGGCGCTCGAGAACGACGACTTCGTGTTCGTCCATGTCGAAGCCAGCGACGAGGCAGGCCACGATGGTGACTTGGAACTGAAGCTGAAGACTATCGAGTATCTGGACCAACGACTCATCGCTCCAATATATAATAAGGTGATGACGTGGGACGACCCCGTCTGCATCGCCGTGCTACCCGACCATCTCACACCTGTAGAGATGCGCATCCACGTCGGACAGCCTGTTCCCTTCCTCATCTGGCACCGTGGCATCCAGCCCGACAGCGTCCAGCAATACGACGAAGTCTCTTGTGTCAGCGGTGGGTACGGTCTGCTGAAGCTCAACGAATTCATGCAGGCACTAATGCGTGAGTAGATTGCAGGGATACATAAAAAAACAAAAATTTAGCTCACAATGAACGTCGTTTGAAATATTTTACTTATCTTTGCACAAACAAAAAACAAGATGAGCAATGACATTTCTGAATCAGTTTCACAAAGAGGCAGTGGAGAGGAAACTCCGCAAAATCGAAGAATCCATGAGGTCGCCGATGAACTCCATAGACGCTGCCAACTATATGAAGCGCAATTTCGAAATGGCGAGAAACCTATAAACCATTTCGAAATTGAGCAGCGTATAGCCGAGCAATATGCCAAGGAGAACGGGTTATGGATTCCTATAAGCGACGTTTTTGAACTGGGCACACCTGGACCGTCAGGCAATGAAAACGACACCTATGTTTCCAATGACATCGTATATAAGGTTAACAATCTTTTGAATAGCGGCAGCATTCTCTGCTTGTTCGAGAAAATCGCATTGCACAACATGTTGTTTTATGACACCTTTTATTCTTTTTACGGCTTTACAGGTTTTGATGGGCGTACCATTATGCCTGTCTTTCAGCAGCGATTGGTGAAGAATGCTGTCACAGCAACCCCATTAGAGATTGACACCTATATGTCTGCCTTGGGCTTTACGAAAGAAAACGATGAAGGCCGATATGCTAATGGAACTTACGTTGTTTGGGATGTTCTTCCTCGCAATGTTTTGGTTGATGCAGATGGTGACATATACGTTGTGGATGCGGAAATTAAAAAACAACAATAGATAATTGGAAGGAACGCCTGAGTTGTTCCTTCCAATTTTTCTTTTTCCACCCGTTTTTGCAGACTCGGGAGTCTGCACGTGTTACCTCGGGAGTCTGCACGTGCAACCTCGAGGGGTTTGTAAACGTAAGTTCGAATGCCCGCTATCATGGACTGGACGATTTAAAATGGGCGGCTCTCTGATTTCCGAAAGTGGATCACTGAGAACCGTCCCGACTTTTCTCTGAGAACCGTCCCGACTTTTCTTTTGATATTAATTTCTGGCGATATGGATAAAAACACATTAGTCTTCCTTGCATTTCTGTGTAACAAAGAACCGTCACTCTGTTACAATGCTCTGGGACTTCTCGCCGCGCCAGCGTTAATTTGCGCTGACAATCCAAGGATAGGTTCCGCTGTCGCTGTCAGTATTGGATTTAACGGAGTATCCTGAGGCGCACCAGCTGTCATTCGGTCTGACGGCATATTTGCCGCCATAGAGTTCATAGGTTCCACGCACAGCAGCACCTTGCAATGGCCCTTCAATGGTCTTGTTGAAATATCCGCCATAGATAACAAGTTTGCCCGGACAGCTTCCACTTTTGCCATGATAGATGGTCTGATAGTTGCCACTCCGGATGATATACTCATGGCCGTCGGTATAGATTCCTTGTTGTACTGTTAAGTCCTCTAAGATAACAGTACCATAGTAAAAATCAGTCCAACCACCAACGCCGTCTATTGCATTGTCGTATCTACTGTCGCCACGTACCGTTCCGTTCTTTAGCGTAATGCTTTGATTGAGAGTGTTATTTGTTAAGTAAATTTTACCGAGAATATGTCCATTCAGGTCAATAATACCATTACTGCGTGAAATAATAAATGTTTCAGTAATAACGGTGATGTCAGAACTGAGTTGTAATATAGGATTGGCACTGGTCTCAGCGTTGAATGCTGAAATCTTGCTTGACCAGTCAGAACTGTTGCATGTATATAATTTGTGGAACGCACCGTTCATCCAGAGGCGAGTAATGCTGTAGACCTTCGCGGTGAAGTCCTGACTTCCGAGGCTGATGGTGCCAACGTTGTTATTACCCTGTTTGGTTTCAATACTCCACGTGGCGCTTCCTGATTCCATAGAAGCGAAGGCGAAGCTGGCCGTGCCGTCAGCGCCGGTGGTGATTGTCACATTGTTGGCAGAGGTATTCCCCTTTTTCAGTGTGAAAGTGTATTCGGTCGAGGCCGTGAGTCCGCTGATGGTGCAGTTCAGAATGGGGTCGCTGCTGCTGAGCGTGTAGCCCGTGCCACTGGCGTAGTCGCCCTGAACCTTCAGACTCGTCTTCATCAGCGTTTCCACGTCGTCGGCATACATATTATAGTTTACGGTAACAGAGTTACCGACCGTATAGCTAATGGCATCAGTGTTGATGTCTTTATGGATGAGCGTGGCGGTTGTCCCAAATAGCGGGTCTTCACCCCAGGAGTAATTTGTTTTCTCATTACCGCTGCTGAGGTCGTAAGCCCTGAGTGTGCCGGTGAATTGTGCGCTCAGCCCGTCATTGCTGAGCGAGTTGGCCACCATGGTGAGTTCGCCAGCTATACTCACATCGTTGTTTGCACCGTATACGTAGAGTTTGTCGCCTTCCGTGAACTTCAGCACGCGGTCGCCATTGTCGTTGGCCACCGCCGAGCGCGTCGTCGCGCCGTCTGTAGCCATGCCTGCGCCTACGGTCACCGTCACGCCGCTCGTCGTCGGCTGAGTCGGTTGCGTCGGCTGTGCCGGGTTCTCTACTGTCTCCTTGTCCGAAGAGCACGAGGCCATCGTCATTGTCAGGGCCGCTGCTATCGCCAGCGTGCCCAGCATCTGTATTGTCTTTCTCATATTAAATATCCTCCTCTCTGTATCTTACGTTCACCGAAGAATTCGGATTCGCCTGTTCCTCACCACTGCCGGCGAGCAGTCTCGTGCGGTGCTTCAACTCGACCACATTCATCCGCGGCCTCGCGTACTCTCGTTTCTGTTTCATTGTATGTTACCTAAATTCCGCAGCACTTTAGTTTAACTTTCTTTATAAGTACCTGAGCAACTTTTTGTTGCTCAGGATTTGGCCATGTCAGATTTTTCACTTACCTTAGTGCTGCGTTTAAAGACAAGCAAAATCATCAATGACATGGCAAAGGTAAGCAAAAAATCTGAAAAATCAGCGTTTTTGGCGGAATATTTTTCGTTTTGGACAAATTTGACCGTATTCTGTCCTCTGTAATCGACTCCCACCTAGGACTTCGCAGTAGGCTGATAGACTATCTTGAGAACCGTGACGGCAATGCGAACGTGCGCTTCATGCAGGCAGAGACTCACCGGCGTTTCTTCGAGATGATGAGGTCGTTCGGCATTCATGTCAGGAGCTTCCGTGCCGACTGCGGCTCC
>JAEEVW010000030.1 GCA_016291085.1 Prevotella sp. | reverse complement strand
CGCTGCCTGCCATCATGCGGATGAAGGGGAACGTCACATCATAGAGCGGCATGTCGGTATCACGTTTTGCCCAACGGCACTCCTCCATACCGAAGACACCCTCGTAGTTCAGGATATTCGGATAGGTGCGGCTCATGCCCGTTGGGGCAAAGTAGCCGTGATAGTCGAGAAACAGCTTGTTGGTAGCACACGCTTTGGCAATACGCTCTGCCATTTCAACGGCCGTCTGGTCGTTGCGGTCAAGGAAGTCGACCTTAAAGCCCTTGACGCCCATCCGCGCATATTTCTCACAGGCTTCTTTCAGATGCTCGTCAAGCACGTTGAACACCGTCCACAGCACGATGCCAACACCCTTCTTGCGGCCGTAATCAATCAGTTGCGGCAAGTCGATATCGGCAATGGTATTCATGATGTCGCCCTTCGAGGAGTCATACCATCCCTCGTCGAGAACCACGTAGGGAATATGGTTGCTGGCCGCGAAGTCAATATAATATTGGTACGTACGCGTGTTGATGCCTGCCTCGAAGTCCACACCCTTCAGGTTCCAGTCGTTCCACCAGTCCCAAGCCACCTTACCGGGCTTCAGCCACGAGGTGTTATCAATCTGATTGGGCGTAGCCAGCGCATAGACCAAATTGTTGACGGGCATGTCGGTATCCCGCTCCGTGATGGCCATCACGCGCCAAGGGTACGTCCTCGCGCCTATAGTCTTGGCAATATAATCCTCGGTCTCGGCCACATAGCTCATACCGCGCCACTTGTAATAATCCATCCGCTTCGGGTACTTCGCAAATTCAGCTACCAAGACGTTACCATCAGCTTTCAGGAACATGCCGGGATACGAGCGGAGGTCGCTCTCCAAGATAGTCACCTTCACCCCACTTGGCACCTCTATCGTTGCAGGCAGGAAGGCCGGCAGCGGACGTGCATCTTCAAGATGCGTCGTGTGATAGGTGTTCTGGAAAGCCATGGCATAGGGCTTCTCAGGGTTAGTGGTATAGTTGAGCCAAGCCTTCGACTCCTCCGGGAAGCGGAAGTCGGCCTGCTCGCTGTTGATGATGGTCTCTCCGGCGTTGGTTGTCAGGAAGCGGTAGGCCATACCCTCGTTGTAGGCGCGCACCTGCATGCGCATACTTCCAGCCAGCGCTACGTCGGCCTCCGTATAGGCTATGTCAAACTGCTTCTGGCGGTAGAAGGGGGCCTCGATGTGTTCGCGGCGCACCTTGGTGGTGTGTACACCGATGAGTTTGCTGTCGCTGCCGTTGAGCGCGGCTTTTACCGTCAGCAACTCGCTGTCCTGTCGGCTCACGGTCAGCGTGATACCCTTGTCGATGGTGACGGTAAGGCATCCGTCGGGCGACGTCAGCTGATAGTTCTTCGCCCCGGCTGAGCTAAACGATAACTGACAGATGATAAATGATAAACCTATCAGCAGTATTCTTCTATTCATAGTGGTAGCAATTTCTTCACTCTTCACTTTTCACTCTTCACTAGCGAAGCGTTATTTCACCTCGCTCCATTTTGGTGGTTCCACTCCCAGCAGATGACGCACAAAGAAGTCGTAGCGTTTATGGTCGCCATAGGCCTCGCCCATGGTGTGATGGGCTCCGGGGATGACCACCAACTCGAAGTCCTTGCCGGCCTTCTGCAGGGCACTCACCACCTGCATCGTGGAAGCAGGGTCAACGTTGTCGTCGAGTTCGCCCACTACCAGCATCAGCGGACGCTCCAGCCGGTAGGCGTTCTCCACATTCGAGCATTCCACGTACGAACTGTCGATAGGGTACGACATCCACTGCTCGTTCCACCATATCTTGTCCATGCGATTGTCGTGACAGCCGCAGGCAGCATAGGCTGCCTTGTAGAAGTCACCATGCCACAGCACGGCAGCCAGCGCGTTCTGTCCACCGGCGCTGCATCCGTAGATCCCCACTCGGTCGGCGTCCATGTAGGGGTATTTTTCGGCAGCGGCTTTGATCCATGCAATGCGGTCGGGGAATCCACCGTCCTTCAGGTTCTTGTAGCATACCTCCTCGAACTCACGGGTGCGGAACGAGGTGGTCATGGCGTCTACCTGCACCACGATGAAGCCCAACTCGGCCATGTTCTGAAGGTAATAGAGCCAGGGTCTGAAGGACTTAGGCACGTACTGGTCGCCAGGACCCGAGTAGATATACTCGATGATGGGATATTTCTTGTTCGGGTCGAAGTTCGAGGGGCGCTGAATCAGTCCCCACATATCGGTCTTGCCGTCACGGCCCTTGGCCACGAATATCTCGGGGGCTTTCCACCCCTCTGCCTCTAAGGCGGTGATATCGGCAGTCTCCAAGATGCGAATCACCCGGCCATCCTTGCCAGAACGCAGCACGGTAACAGGCGGCGTGGTCACCGTCGAATAGGTATCAATGAGATAAGCCATATCATCGGTAAAAGTAGCGCTGTGATTGCCTTCCTCGGGGGTGAGACATACCAAACCTTTGCCGTTGAAACCTATTTTATAATAATGTATCAGATAAGGATCCTTGTTCTTATTCATTCCGCAAGCTGAGAAATAGATGATTCCGGCTTTCTCGTCCACGTGCTGGATGCCGCGGACATAATACTCACCTTTCGTCACCTGACGTATCAGCTTAGCTTTCTGTCTGTCGTACAGATAGATATGGTTGCGTCCGTCGCGTTCGCTGGTCCAAATGATGCGCTTACCGTCTTCAAGGTCGATGCGCTGCTGCCGATTGTAGTTGATGTATTTATCGTTCTTCTCCTCAATGAGCGCACGTACCACTCCCGTCACGGCCGAGAGTTCCAACACGCGATAGGTCTTATGTCCACGCTCATTGAATTCGAAGGTGACGTGCTCGTTGTCAGCATCCCAGCGGGGAGCGGTGACCTGATACTGATGCTGAAATAATTCCGTCGAGGGTTCCATCACCCGTCCTGTTGCCAGTTCAACAATCACCGGAACCCGATAGTTCAAGGAGTCGCCGGGCTTGGCGTATTCTTGTTGATGCAGTATCGGCTGCAATTGGCCTTTCGGCGATGATTCCACATAGTAAACATAGCGTTTGGGCGCAGGTTTGATGCGTACGGTGGCGAAATAGCGGCCGTCAGCCGAGAAACTTCCCCAAGCGGAATAGTAATAAGTAGAATCGCCATTGGAGGTCAGGGAACGTTCTTGTCCGTCTTGCTTCACCCACAGGTTATTTTCCTTATGAAACACCTGCATCTTCCCGTCGGGCGACATACGGAAGCCATCCTTCTCGTCAGGCACCTCCATCCAGTGGCGCTGCGGCCCTCGCCATTCAGGGCGCTGACGAGGCTTCTCGGGGTTCTCCGTCAGCACCTCCACCGTGTTCTTGTCGGCATCAACCAATTTGTATACTTGCTCCTTGCCATCATACACAGAATACCAGAACTGGTGCGTACCTCGTTTCAGATGCACGTTTACATCGCCGTTCTTCATCTTCCAAGAATACTTGCTGCCTATATCAAAGGCGCGCTGATAGGCATCCTTGATATTGGTTTCTTTTTGAGCTGAAGCTCCTTGCATCAATGCCAGAGCCAACACTATCGTCATTGCTATTCTCATCGTTACTTCAATATTTCTTTTAGTTGGTTGGTGACATTATCAATCATATCCTTAGTACCACTGCCATCGGTGACGTAGCGCACCACTCGTTCTGCTCGGCGCAAGGCATTACGACGCGCTTCGGTTTGCGGCAGTTTACGTACTTGCTCCATGAGCTGTTTCAGTTCATCCATATCCTCCATCTCTGCCAGGTTGCCTGGTCGCATGGCTGTGAGCGATGCATTCAGTTTAGACAGCAATTTCTCAGCATCAACGGGTTTAACCTTGGAGGTCAGTATAGCTGCACATTGCTGATACTGCTCCATCATGCGGGCATAACCATGAGATGCCCACGGTGCATGTTCGGGCACCTTGACTGTTAGCGCATTCCAGGCCTGCTGGGCGTCAATACGGCTCTGTGCCATAGCCAGCGTCTGCTGCAACACCAGCGTATCGACCTCAGTGGCTTGTGGCACGGGGTCATCAAGGCGGAAGTAATGGGTAACATGCCGGTCGGCGTCATAGTCGGGCACAAAATGGAAGCGGTTCCAGTCGGCATCGTTGTGAATGGTGGCTTCCTCCCAAGTCTTCACGTCGGTAGCCGCCATCACCAGCGGTCCCTGCATCAGGGTTGCCGTCCACATGGGACTGTAGGTCTGGTGCCCGGCCACCTCCAGTTTATCGGGGGTATAGTCGAGGTGGCGCGTGAAGGGCATGACGACCTCTACCACATCCTGCTCAGACCATTTGCGAAGCGGAATCTCAACATAGCTCGACGGCTGATAGCTTTTGGCAATGCTCTTACCATTGAGTTTGACGTCAAAGCCCTCGGTAGCCCAGTAGGGAACGCGCAGCTTCATGGCAAAGCGTCCTGCCCCCTTCTCGATACGGATGATGCTCTTCTCAGCCGGCCATTGGCACTCCTGACGGATCACGGCTTTCTGGGCATCCCATGTAGCGACCGTAGGCAAGTAAAGTCCTACCCACAGTGTATTGTCATTCACGAAATAGGCCGCCTCCTGATATTTCACATGGTTCTCGGCCCCCGTACCGCCACAACAGGTTGACTGCGGTGTCTCGTTACCCCAGGGCTTCGAGGCGTCAAGGCCCACGGCATACTGATAGAGCACCTGATACTGTCGGGGGTTGACCGAGCCCACGAGTTGGTTGTAGAGCAGGCGCTCATAGTAGTCCATATAGCTGGCATCGTCAGGACTGAAGCTGTTCAGGTCCTTGGTCAGCTTGGCCAGATTGTAGGCACAGCAGGTCTCGTTGAGCGTAGGCTCGGGGTTGTTGGCCATCGACAGCATCTGCGTGTAGGGCAGTCGGAACATCTCTCCATTGCCCACGCCTCCCATGGCATAGCGGTAGCGACCTTGTATGGCGTGCCAGAAATTCTGTGCTATCTGATAATAATAGGTGTCGGCTCCCGCCTCATAGCATTTCAGGGCTCCTGTTATCATGGGAATATGCTGGTTGGCATGACGCGTACGGATGGCATCGACGTTACGGGCCAGGGGGTCGAAGAAAGCGGGTGAGTCGAAACAGGTGGCAGCCTCCAACAGACGGGCGCTCTGCTCCTTATCGGCGATCATCATCGACAGTCGGGCCAGCGACTCCGCCATACCGCCCACCTCACCTGCTATGTACATATTCCACATTTCGTAGCGGTTGCCCGGCTTAGCCTGGCGCTCAGCCTGCGTACCATCCTTCTTCATGTAGGTACGGTAGTGGAGCCGGTTCCACACCCAGAGTCCCATATCACGGGCAATGAGCAGGGCTTTCTCGCTGATGGCTTTGTCCTCAACGATGCTGGCTATATCAATCAGTCCGGCCAACTGCTTGTGTACGGTATAGTAGGGTGCCCACACCCAATCCTCGTTATTATAGGGGCGATACATCTCGATGAGCACACAGTGTTGCGGCGGGATGGCATTCATGTAGCCATAGCCGTAGTGACGATAGTCCTGCTTGTAGTCATCAAAGTCTTTCCACGAGCCTTTCAGTTGGCGCAGTTCTGCCTCGGGAGCCACGTCGCGGGCCTCGAAATAGCGGCCTAACGAGTCGCTCCACACAAAAGTGCGCTCCTGACAGCGTCGCATCTCAGTCAGCATGAGCGTGATGCGACTCAGCAGCAATGCTTTTTTCTGCTTGTCCTGACAACTGGCGTAGGCCATAGCCATAGCCGAGAGGTAATGCCCAGTGCCGTGACCTTTCAGTTTTGTGGTAGGCGAGTCCCATCCGTCGCTGACGGGGCAGTCTGTCGTTGGGAGCCCGTACGTATCATAATAGTTGTAAAGTTGCTGTTTGGGGTCGAGCGACAGCAGGTTGTCGATGTCAAGGTCGCGGTTGTGCGTCAGGCGGTTTTCACCCGTCAGCTGCACCTTATCCAGCGGCAGGGGCTGGGCAACCGGAGTATTTGAGGGAACCTTCCTCGTTCCTCCTTCCTCGTTCCTCGTTTCTCTCACCACACTGACGCGGGCCTTGACGGGATAGCCGTTGGCTGTGGTATTGTCGCCCACGATGAAGCCGCGCACCTCATAGCTGGAACCAACGGGATGGCGCGAGCCGTCGGCCTGCTGTTGCTCCACGTCGAGCGATGTATTAACCCACTTCACCTGTCGGTACTCACCCTTGCCGTCGGAATACGTCACCCACAACTGGTAAGGTAGCCTGGGGGCATTACCCACGGACGTTTCCACACTGACATCCGCCACCTTCGTAATACTGCGCGAACTGGCGGCAGAAGCACCCAAAAACATCATGGCCGCGATGGCACCAGTCACCAATAATTTCTTCATATCATGCATCATTGTTTCATTCATGCTACAAAGGTAGGCATAAAAGGATTGTCCGTGTATAAATATTGTCTAAAGAGGTCGGAAAATCGTCCAATCTGTAATTATCAACGCTATTTTGGACAATTTTATTATCTTCTTAGCCTATAGTTTCACGATATTCCGCAAGTATTGCGTACCTTTGCAACAAATTATTACCAAAATGACGAAAACAGTTCTTTCAACCATCATTCTTTTCTGTTCACTGACGACATCTGCCGCCAGCAACGGTAAGGCTGTCTATGTCCCTGAAGACCTGCGTTCCATGGATTTGCAGTCAGACACCTCACGGTGGTCGCTGAAGCGGAGCGTTGAGACCGACGATCTCATCTTCATGTGGGAGCGCGGCTTTGGCAACGATGTGAGCAACCCGCCGCAGTTGGAAGGTCACAATATGTCGTTCAACCTTCAGAACCTGCGCGACCGCGTACAGTCGTTCTATCATTTTTTCCGCGACACCTTGGGGTTTGTGAAAGGGCCGTCGAAGGCCGACCGCTACAAGATGATGGTCATGGTGATGTACTCTCTCGACGGTACTGCATACGGGGGAGCCTACGACAACTTCATAGGTGGTCTGTGGGTGGCCCCCAACCGTATACAGGACACTAAGATGAACTGCATGGCCCACGAGCTGGGACACTCTTTCCAATCACAGATCATGGCCGACAGTATTGGCCAGTGTTGGGGAGGCGCGGGATTCTTCGAAATGGCTTCGCAGTGGATGCTCTGGCAGGTCAATCCCGACTGGCTCACCGACGAGAACTACCATTTTGAGGCGTTCAAGGGACTTACGCATAAAGCCTTTCTGCATATGGACAACATCTATCACTCGCCCTATGTGCTTCAATGGTGGAGCGACCTCCACGGACGGCAGTTCATTGCCGAGTTGTTCCGGCAGGGTAGAATAGGCGAGGACCCGGCAATGACCTACAAGCGTTTGAACGGTCTGTCTCAGTCAGCCTTCTGCAACGAGATGTTCCGCGGCTACCAGCATCTGGTGAACTTCGACTTCTCCCATGCCTACAAAGAGACGCGACCCTATGCCTGCACTTTCGACACCGAGTTCGTGAAGGGCGCTGACGGCTGGCTTCGTCCGAAGCTGTTGCCCGAGGGTTATGGCTTTAATGCCATCAGGCTCGACAGTCGCGTCAACCTCAAGTCGCCAGCTTTCCACCTGCATCTGCGTGGCGACCACCTGCGCTATGGTTTTGTGGGCATTACTGCCGATGGCGAGAGTATATACAGCGACGTCAATGCAACGTCTTTCACTTCCGAAGGCAAGCCTCTCAAGCACCTGTACCTTATTGTTATGGGAGCCCCTGAGCGTCATTCTGAGGTAATGACTGATGGCAATGTTCCCGAATACAAGCAATTCCCCTATGAATTTCAGATTACTGACTGATTTACGCTATTGGCTTACTGCCTGCCTGATGCTGACATTTTCCTTCGTCAATGCTCAGCGCAATGTGCATATCCACACCAGTCAGCAGAATACGGTGTGGGATTTCCCGGTATCGGTCGACCTTACTGACGACATCCTCTTCAGCGAAGAATCGGTGCAGTTCCATCTTAAGGACGGCAAAACGCTTTCCTTCAACAACGACATCGTTGACAGCCTTACCTTCACAACTACTCCTGGTTCAGAAGATAAGAATCCTTATCGTGTTTTTCAGCTAAATATCACCACTACCGACGGTGCTGCCGTCACTTCCAAGGACGAATATGTGCCCTGCTTCATCTCGATAGGTGCCCGGGGGGCGTTCTCCGACTACTCTGGCAGCGGTGCCATCCGCTGTCGCGGCAATAGTTCGTTTCTGTGGTATGACAAGAAACCCTACCGCATAAAGCTCGACACCAAGCACAAACTGCTGGGGTTAGGCAAGGCGAAAAGTTGGGTGCTGCTTGCTAATTACCGCGATGTCACCGATATGATGAACACCTTCGTGTTTGAGGCAGGCAGGTGGTTGGGGCTTCCCTTTACCAACCACACACGCTATGTGGAGCTGTTCCTTAACGGCGACTACAAGGGCGTCTACCAGCTTACCGAGCAGGTTCAGCAGAACAGCAATCGCGTAAATGTCAGCGATGAACGCGGCATCCTCATCTCACTCGACAGGGACGACGGTCCTGAGCTTAATCCGGGTGCCAACGATAATTTCTGGAGTAGCGTGTACCGTCTGCCCGTCAGTGTGAAATACCCCGATGACGAAAAATTCACCAAGAACACCGTCGATAGCGTTAAGGCAGTCTTTGCCCTGCTGGAGCAGGCCATTAAGGAGAAAAACTACGCTGAGATAGAACGTCAGCTCGACATTCCGTCGTTCATCAAGTACCTGCAGTTGCAGGAGTTTGTCTACAACGTCGAGCTGGAAGCTCCGCGTTCCATATATATGCACAAGGATGGCGACGGCCCCTGGGTGATGGGACCGCTGTGGGACTTCGATGCCGGCTATGACTTCGACTGGAGTCAGATGACTACTGGCCACAACTTCTTCTCCGACTTCCGTGAGACCGTTATGGGCACCAACCCTCTGAAGCGCAATGGGCAGTATCATCCCTCGCAGTTCTTTACCAACCTTTTTGGCTGTAAGGAGTTTGTCAAGGCCTACAAGGCGCAGTGGGCTGCCACCAAGGATTCTCTCGTTGTACATGCATGGGGCGAGTGTATGAAATATGTTGACGAGCTTCGCGCTACTGGAGCCATCGATCGTGAGTTCCGCCGCTGGCCTCTCAAGGGCAAGCAGTTCGACACCGAGTTGGAGAAGATGCACAATTGGCTGAAGAACCGGCTCACCCACATGACCTATCTCATCGCAGCAATACCAAATCCGAATTAACTCAATAACAAAAGAATAGCAATGAAAAAGATTTTTACCTTAGCTATGTTTGTCGCAGCTTTCTGCCTGCAGACGGCAGCGCAGAAAACGGTGTACATTCCCAATGAGTGGCGCAACCCTTGGCCCAGCGACTCGTTGCTCTATAAGGAGAGTGACCCCGACAATAAGTACACCTGGTCGAAGTCGCGCTCAGTGGAGAGTGACAATGTCATCATCTTCTGGGACAAGTACTACGGAAACAAGAAACCCCACGAACTGTCGAAGAGCGACTGGAACTATGTTGACATTCCCGACCTGCTGCAGAAGTGTGAGGCCTTCTTCGACCTGGAGATCAATAAGCTGGGCTTTGTCGATCCCGTCAACTCCAACCTCAATAAATATAAGGTGATGGTTCTTATGAACTACTCCAAGCCTGGCGACTGGGCCTGCTATGGCGGCGGCTACGACTATCAGGTAAGTGCCCTGTGGCTGAACTCTGCCACCTGTAAGCCCGTCGGTCACTCGGTGGCTCACGAGGTAGGTCACTCGTTCCACTATATGTGCTACGCCGAGCACAGCGGCCATCAGGACTCTTCTACCGACAACACTGGCTTCCACCTTGCCTGTGGCAACGGGCAGGCCATCTGGGAGCAGACGGCACAGTGGCAGGCGGCACAGTCGTACCCTGAGTTGATGTTCGACCAGAGCATCGGCGTGTTCCGCAACTCCCACAACTATGCCTACTCCCACGAGTGGCACCGCTACCAGAGTTACTGGTTCCACTATTTCATCAATCAGTACTACAACGACCTGACCACCGTTGCCCAGGTATGGAACACCCCGATGACCGGACAGTCGCGAGGCAAGGGCAGCGATTTCAATCAGGCGCTGATGAAGCTCAAGAATCTGTCGGTGCGCGACCTCTACAAACTCTACTTCGACTATGCCAGCCGTTTGGCAACGTGGGATATCGAGGCCTGCAAGCCTTACCGCAATCCGTATATCGGCGACTTCAACTACCGCTGCGTGCTCACCGACGACGATGAGTATCAGGTTGCTCTTGCCAGCTGTCCACAGGGGGCGGGCTTCAACGTCATTCCGCTGGAGGTTCCACAGTCTGGCACCGTTGTCAAGACCAACCTTACCGGTCTTAATCCTGGTTCGGCACTTCTCGACAATGACCCGGGCGAGTTCCTCAACGGCGACACACAGTGGGAGAAAGTGTCTAATCGCAAGTATCAAGTGTCAACCGATGGCAACGCATCCTGGCGCGGTTTCCGCATGGGCTATGTAGCCTTGATGGCTGACGGCTCGCGACGCTACTTCTCCGAGGACAGCGTCTACTGTCAGGGACGTGGCGTCAAGACAGCGTCCTACCAGATGACCGTTCCCGAGGGTGTCAGCCGTTTGTGGCTCGTGGTCACCCCCGCCCTGTCAGGTTATATCACTCACCGTTGGGACGAGAAGATTGGTAACGACGACATGTGGCCCTACCGTTTCTCGCTCGAGGGCACCGACATCGCCACCTCAGCCACCGTCTATGCCTCTGCCATCCTCGACGGACGCGATGTGAGCGACATCACCTTCACCTACGACGTCACCTTCCCCCGCGATGTTCAGTACTACAGTGGCACCACCATTACCGTTGGCGGCCGTGCAGCGGCTGCCCTCGGCACCGCCCTACAGTTGCAGCCCACCGTCATTGCGTCAAAGATGCAGACGTGGAACGCCAGCGGCGTCGCTCTCGGCAAGATATCGTTCTATGCCGCTGATGCCAACGGCACACTCATACAGAAGGGCAGCACCGCCAACGGCTACGGCCACTGGTTTACAGCTACCGGCGGGGTTACCGACTACGGCAACAGTGCCAGTCGTGTGTTCTCCGAGTTCTATCCCTCGCTGCTCACCTTCTCAATCGGCCAGTATCCCGACCGTTGCCCCGAAGGTTCCAAGTACACCATTCGTCAGACGCTGCGCTATCGTCAGAAGGGCAACGTCTATGCCAATGCCAACTTCGTGTTCAACATCACCGTGGGCGGCTCTGCTGCCTCAGCCACGCTCGTCAGCACCGACTATACCGACCCCGCTACTGGCGTTATTGCAATTGATAATGGAAAATGGGTAATTGACAATGAAGCTGGTTCATGGTATACCGTGGACGGTATGAAGCTCCGTGGTAAGCCGACGAAGAGAGGCCTTTATATAATGAACGGACAGAAAGTTGTGATTAAGTGAGAGAAGTTCAAAGTTTTTGTGAAGTGATATGAACAGACTTCTTACAGTTCTATTGTTGTCGGTATCGGCAGTGGCCGCTGACGCGCAGTCATGGAACTCGCCTGGCGCTGCCAATCCCTTCATTCCGGGCTACTTTGCCGACCCCACTATCCGTAAGTTTGGCGATACCTATTACCTGTATGCCACCACCGACGGTACCGGCAACGGCTACGGTCCGGCACAGGTGTGGGTGAGCAAGGACTTTGTAAACTGGAAGAACATCGTTATGAACTGGCCCACCACCGAGGTGGTGTGGGCTCCCGACGTAGTTCAGCAGCCCGATGGCAGCTATCGCTACTACTACTGCCGTCCCTGTGAGGTCCTTGTAGGTGAGAGCAAGTCGCCTGTAGGCCCGTGGCGCAACTGCCTGGGGGCCGACGATGCCGTGCTGGTTCCCGACCGCTTCGTACACAATGTCATCACGCTCGATCCGCAGCTGTTCCGCGACGATGATGGTCAGGAGTACCTGTACTTTTGCACCTGGGGCATCTACAAAGGCTTCGGCTGCGGTGTGACGAAAATCAACGGCACCAGTCTTGGCGAAAAGCGTCTCATTCCCAACACTGAGCTGAAGGACATCTTCGAAGCACCCTTTGTGTTTAAGCGTGGCAACACTTACTATTTCACTTACTCATCGGGCTCATGTCACGACCACACATACCGCGTACAGTATGCCACGTCGACCGTAGGCCCCATGGGTCCCTTCGAGTATAAGGGCTGCATCCTTGAGACCAATGCCGACCAGACGGTTCACGGTCCTGGCCACCATAGTATTCTTGAGGAGAATGGTCGTTACTACATGGTCTACCATCGCCACAACCTGCCCAGAAGCGTGCACGGTTTCAACCGTCAGGTGTGTATCGATGAAATGAAGTTCGATGGCGACGGAAATATCCTGCCCATTCAGCCTACGCACGGCGGAAGCAAATTCTTCACTCTTCACTCTTCACTCTTCACTTCCAAAAACCTCGCCTTTGGCGCGAAGGTGACTGCCTCCTCCTACTACGACGATTGGTTCAAGCCCGAATATGCGGTGGATGACAACAACGCCACGTTGTGGAAGGCTGATGGCACCAACTGGGCAATCGGCAAGCATCATGACGAGTGGCTGCAGATAGACCTCGGACGTGTGCAGAAGTTCACGGAGGTGTGGACACAGTTTGAGTACGCCACATTCTTCTATCAGTACAAGATAGAGACCTCTGTCGACGGCCGTCAGTGGACGCTCTTTGCCGACCGCACAGCCAATACCATGCAGGGTTCGCCAATGATTGACAAGGGAAAGACCAAGGCCCGCTATCTGCGCATTACCATCACCGATACTCAGAAAAACGGTCATATACCTGCCATTTGGAACGTCAAGATTTGGCAGAAAGCCCCCCTGCTGCCCGACGTCAGCGTAGAGAGCAATGATGGGTATCCGGGCATGCACCGTAAGGACGTGGAGGCCGCCGACAGGACTGGCAGCACCCTGTCGTTTGATGTCAGCCACCTGGCTCAAGGCCGTACGGCACCGTTCGATGTCACTGAGGTTGCCGGTATGCACGCCAACAAGTCTCTGCGTGCCCGTATCAAAGATGGTCGTTGGGCACTGTTCTTCAACGGGTCGCAGTCGCTGACGGTCGCCTCTCCCTTACCCACCGAGTACCGTTACAACAGCCCCTATACCATCAGTGTCTGGCTGTTGCAGACAGAGGGCGGTGCCGTGCAGACCGTTGCGTCGCTGTCATCATCGCGTGCCGACCTTGCCACTACCGAGCTGCGCTTAGGCAGCGACCCTCAGGCAGGACTGGTGAACCACAACGGGTCGTTTGAGAGCTACGGCGCCCCCGATGCCGTCAGTAGCGCCGTCGGGCAGTGGCACCACTGGCTGGTGACCTTCGACGGATGGATGGAGCGTGTTTACCTTGACGGCCGTCTGCTACACGAGCAGAATAACTTCCTGATGATACGTCCCGAGGGACAGCTAACCATCGGCGCCGATGCCGCTGGTACCAACTTCTTCAAAGGCTACATCAGCAGTCTCAGCATATCGCCCACGGCCACCACAGCCGAGGAAGTAGCCGCCCTCTACTCTCAATCTTCAATCTCCAATCTTCAATCTTCATTAGGCGATGATGACTTCGATGAGAGCGACCCCGACAGCCGTTTCACCCTCTCGCCGACAATGAAAGCCGTCAGCGGAGTGTCCCCGAGTTATAGGCTCAGCGCCACCACTGCCGACTTCAACGCCGCCCCGCTATCGAACGGCGCACAATTAGTTAGAGAGCTTACTGGCGACTTTGTCGCGATGGTGCGTGTCAGCGATATGGAGGGACTCCAGGACCACAGTGTCAAGGGGTACAACGAAGGCGGCCTGCTGATAGCCAACGGCGACACCTATTACCAGCTGGGAGCCTTCCCGCTCTACAACTGCGGCAACATGTTCACCGTGCTCAGCCCCCATGGCCGTCCGCAGTTCCCCAACTACAAGGGTTATGACTTTGACCCCCTGCTGCAGTTCGAGCGGCGCGGCAACCAGCTCTTTGCCCGCACCAGCCGCGACGGAAAGCAGTGGCAGAACATGCCCGGCTCGCCCATAGAGCTGACAACGCCCACCGTCGGCGTCGCCGTCTATCAGACCACCTACAGCAACAACCGCTCGTGGGCAACACTCACCGACTTCATCATCTATCAGTAACATACGGACAAAATCATAGATCTGAGGGTGCCAGATATGCCATCTGGCATCCTCAGATGGCATATCTTAGCTGGATGATTGACACTTGTGCGGTCATTTGGTCATTTGTCAAAATCGAAAACGGATGCTGTCAAAACCGCCACTATAATATAAATATTCTATATTTATATATAGTGAGCAATGACCGCGTTTCCGAAATCGAAAATGACCAAATGACCAAATGACCACATAAAACACACATAACAAACATGATGCAGGCCGTCAGGAATATGGAACCAGTCGGTTGTGTCACGTACCAGATTCCTGCCACATTGCTTATGAAACTGAACGGTACAAAAAACGGAGACAGTCGCATGGCTGTCTCCGTTTTCTTTGGTATGCTTGTTGCTTACTTAATCACAACCTTGTGGCCATTTTGGATGTAGAGGCCCTTCTTGGCGGCCTTTACCTGGCGACCCTGCAGGTCGTAGATGTTACCGTCGTTGATTGCGGCCTTTACGCTGCTGATACCCTGCACGAGATCCTGATACAAAGCCTCAGACAGGAACTTGACGTAGTAGACATACTGCTTGTTGCCAATCTCGAAGCAGAACTGTCCGTCGACGCTGTAGTCGGCTGCCACCTCATCGTTGCTGCCAATGTTGAGCACCGCCTTGTCGCCACTCTTGGCTATTGAGAAGTAGATGCTGCCGTAAGCATCGAAGCCGCCGTCGGCAGAGAATGCCAGGCCGTTCTCGGCGTTAGCAGCCTCGCCATAGACACCGTTCTTCATACCGCGCAGGTAGTAGTTCTCTGAACTGAGCAGGTCGGCGACAGTAACGCCAAGTGCCTCGGCAGCCTTCGACAGGTCGATCTCGATGTCCTTGCCATCGACAGTGACGGGGAGCAAGAGATTCTCCTGACCCACGACTTCCTTCTGTTCCAGGGTCTCTACGAATGAGAGGCTGACGTTGATGGTGATCATCTTGTTGGTCTCCTCGTTGACCAGGAAGAGCTGTGTGGTGAAGGTATCGCCCACGCTGTTGGCATTGGGATACTGGAAGAAGCGAAGAATGCTGTTGTCGACCCAGCAGATGCCCACAGGTGACTCGCCGCCCCACTTCGACACGCGTCCGTCCTTGGCCAGCCAGAAACCGGGCTTCGGGTCGCAGCTCCATTTCTTCGAGTAGACTTCGCCAGTCTGTGCGGCGAGTGAGTCGGGAGCCAGTCCGTAGAACACGGGTGAGGTGGTGCCGATGGCAGCCTCGATGTCCTCGGCAGCAATGGTCACGAGGTCCATGGGCGTATAGCTGTTGTCGACCAGGCTCTGCAGGACGAAGGTGCGTGTGGCCACGTTCTCGAAGTTCTGCTCCTGGGTCTGTGCATTCACAATCTTCAGCGTGATGGTGTATGGATAGTAGTTGGTGCCGTTGACGAAGTTCAGCGTTGCGCTCACCTCGTCGCCCACAGTCAGCGTATTGGGGTACTGTCCCACGTTGACCACGCTCCAGTCGTTGGCAGTAGGCGGTTCGATGAAGAAGACGGAGCCAGCGCCCCATGCCACGACAGTGCCGGCGTCGTTCAGCCACCAGCCGCCGTTGTTGGCGGTAGATCCTCCGAAGTTGTCCTTATCGTCGAGTACGTAGACACCCAGTGCGCTCACCTCGCAGCCCAGTGCGGCAGCAATGGCTTCAACGTCGATGTTTACCTGCGACGTGGAGAAGTCGTCGGTGGGCGACTGCTCAACGGTAGCGGCACCCTCGCCCACCTTGGTATAGTCGGCCAGACCGTTGCCAGCCTCCTTCTCGCCCAGTTTCAGGGTGTACTTGATGCGGTATGCCTTCTCACCATAAATAATGTACACGTATGCGAAATAAGTCTCGTTCTCCTTGCACGAGCCAGGGTACTGGCCTAAGTAAGCGGTCAGCAGTCCGTTCTCTGCATTGTAGGTGAAATTCTCTATGAAGAAGCGGTCGACATCGCCCCAACCAGCAGCAGCCACCTCACCGTCCTTCTCGCCCTGGGCGTTGTCAACGGGACGGAACCAGAAACCGTGGCCTCCGGCAGTAGGCACGTTGGTAAGCGAGTCCTTCTTCATGCCACCACCCTGCTCAACGTCACCGCTGTTGTACCAGGTTGTGTAAAGCACTTTACCGATATTCTCGGCCATACCTTCCTTGTTGGTAATGCCCAGCAGCGCGAGTGCTTCCTGGATGTCAACCTCAACGGCATCGCTGTCGTAGCCGCCACGCGGGAACTGCTCAACCACCTTCTCCTGCTCGCCGACAATGGTTAGCTGCTTTTCTATGAGCATGGGCTCAGGCACGTCGAAGGTGGGCTTGGCAATAACATTGAGTGTCAGGGCGAAGGTAGCCTCCTTGCCGTTGAACTTCAGCTTCAGGGTAGCAGTAGCAACGTCGCCAGCCTGCATGGTGCCAGGCATCTGACCGCAATAGAAAGCGAAGACGTCGTTGTCGGTATCCACACGTGGGCTTGCATAGAAACGGGCATTGTCGCCCCAGCCTACTGGATTACCAGTAGTGTCCATCCAGAAACCGTGGTTCTCGGCCTCGGTGGCAGCATCCCAGGGCTGGTCGGCACCGTCGACAACGGAATAGAATAGGATGGGATCGGGAGTCTCGGCAGTAATGTAGGCCGTAATTGCAGCTGCGAGTGTCTCTGCATCGGTATCCAGGGCAGCTGCCACTCCCGACAACGGAAACTCGAAATTAGAAGCAGAGTAGTCAGTAGTGGGATACTGCGAAACCTCACCAGAATACTGTGCCTTCACCTGTACGCTCGTCAGCAGACAGATGACTGCCAACAACAGCGTTCTAAAAGTAGTTTTTTTTCTCATAATTGTTTTTTTTTTGTGGTTATAAATAATAGTTGATGTGAAGCTATCGGACAGTTGTGCTTTTAGTTCACTGCAAAAATAAGAAGAATTATCGAAACGTGCAAGAGAAAAGCCAGAAAAAACTGCGATTTGGACGATATTTTCGCTCGTTTGGACTATCTTTTCAGCGCCAGAAAAAAAATGATGGTTTTACTGAAAATTTCTTCAAAAAAGTTTGTTTGGTACTGAAAAATGACTTAACTTTGCTGCACAAACTTAAAAACTACAATGAAATCTACAATCTCTGCACTCATCTCATTGCTACTTCTCCTGATAACGGGAACAGCACACAGCCAAAACGTCAGCAATCTGTCGCTGCAGTCACCCCAAGTGACGGCATCGGTCAACAGCAACGCTGAACAGACAAAGCTGCTGAACGATAACCGATATGGCGGCAGTGTGAAGTTCTGGTCGAGCTACACCAATGATGAGTCGTTTGGACTGCAGGCTTACGTTGAGATGGAATGGAAACAGGTAATGAAGATAAAAGAGGTTCGCGCGTATTGGGCTACCGATGATGTCAACGTGCTGATTCCTACTGAGGCATACGTGGCCTGGTGGGACGGCACGCAATGGCAGCGCGGTGACAACCTTGCTACAGCCGACGACAAGATGCTCTCGGTTACCGAAGTGCAGATATCAACTACCGCCATTCGTCTTTATATGAGCAGCAGCAAGGCCTGCGGACTGCGTGAGCTGCAGATGATGGGATACACCGACCCCTCGGTGAGCTACTCCTGGCCCAAGTACGAGCCGACACTGAACTACGACTTCCGCTGGGAGTACCCCAAACTGTCGGCTCCCACGAAAGGCCGTCTGCCAGAGAAAATGAACGTAGCACGTGAACGTCACGGCGAGTGGTGGAGCGTGGCTGTCGGCCCCAAGGCCAACAAAGCCATCACCGACACCTCACTGGTGCTGCTGGTGAAAAAGATGGACGAGGACTTCGCATTCTTCCGCGACGTGTTTGGATGGCCGCCCGACAAGCGTGCGCGCAACGGCTACTACAGCCAGGTATACGGATATGGCAGCGGCGTGGGCACCGACAATGAGCCAAATACCGCCCTCGGTGGCTGGCAGAGCGCTACGGGCTATAACGGACAGTCGTGGCCAATGGTGCTGCTGAGTTACTACCCCATTGCATCGTTCGACCCCAACTGCACATACAACGACCGCATTGGCCAGCAGAATGCATGCGTACACGAGGGCATACACGCCACCTTCGCCGATCTGGAAGGCTGCAAGCAGAGTGCCTGGTTCCACGAGGGCGGCAACACATGGCTGCAGGGAGAAGCAGAGCTGGTGAAGAGCGGCAAGACGCCTGAGAGCATGGGCTACCTGAGTGCCGGCAACATGATAGCACCTTTTATGCCCATAGAGTGCTACTCGGGATGGCTGCTCGACGACACCTTTGGCGGTCCGGCTGCCGAGGGCGTCAATATGTATGGCTCTTCAGGACAGGTATGTACCTGGCGCAACCTGCTGGGTGGCGTACAGTATGGCGAACTGTTCCCACACTTCTTGAGCGAAATAATGGGGCGCGGCAGCATTCCCTGGATATGGCGCTACTGCAAGGGTCGCGTGCTTGAAGGTATGGCCGACTCGCTGGGCGAGAAGCAGATGCGACACATGATTATGGAGTACAGGGCACGCCAGGCAATGATCGATGTTGGCCAGTGGTCGAACGCCTGCCGCAAGCTGCTCGACGACAACTGGCTGGTAACCATTCAGCAGGAGTGGAGCCCCTATTGGAAGAAGGTGGAGCCGTGGAAGGCTACGCCATACGCAAATATGTACAAGTGTGACGAGGTGGACAGCACCGGCTGGTGGCGCCCTGAATGGCGCACGACGCCGGGGTGGAGTGGAGCCAATCAGATACCGCTGCACGTCAGCGGCAACATTGGCGACATTATCAGCGTACACTTCAAGCCAATGGGCAAGAATATGGTGGCGATGCTGTGCTACCGCACGAAGCAGGGAAAGATTTACTACTCACAACCCGTGGAGGGCGAGGGCGACGTGGTGATGCAGCTACAGGGCGTGCCAGCCAACAACGTGGTGATACTGATGGTATGCAACACCGACTATATATATAAAGGTGAAGAAACACGAAAGGCACATTTCGACTATCGGCTGAAAATAGGCGACAACGTTTACCAGCCGGCAAAAGCGCAGTTGAAGTGGTATAACTACCGCTCGACGGTGCGCGACCCAGACTTCAAAAGGCCAACCACAGGCATTGTTTCAATTGACAATGGACCGCTCGGCCCACAGGGACGCTTGCCTGAGCAAGAATGGAAAATGGATAATGAGGCCGTACACTTCTCGGTAGAGCCAGAGCGCGGCGTGGTGAATCGCGGCGAGAACGTGACAATTCACATTACTGCCGCATCGCAGTGGCAGGTGCCGGTACGGCTGATTGATATGTCGGGAAAAGTGGTGTACCAACAGAGCCTGATGCGCGATGGAGACTACCAGATACCCGCCGACATATTGCCGGGACTGTACATCATACAGGCCATCAACGGCGGCGAAAGCGCTTCAACGAAGATGATTATAAAATAGTACTAACGATATGGAAACAAAAAGAAAGCTAAGAGTCCTTGCTGCAGGATGTATGATAGGCTGCACCATAGTAACGGCCTTTACCGCCTGTAGCGAGAAAGATGAGCTGATGGAAGAGCCGTCGTGGCTGGGAAGCAGCATCTACGATTGGCTGAGCCGCGACGGCAACTACAAGTACACGCTGCGGCTGATTGATGACCTGGGACAGAAGAACGTGCTCAGCCAGACGGGCTCGAAGACGCTGTTTGTGGCCACCGACTCCGTGTATAACGACCTGCTGGCCAAAGGCACGTGGGGCACAACAAGCTACGAGGGACTGTCGGAGGGACAGAAGAAAGTGGTGCTGAACAGCTCGATGGTGAACAATGCCTACCTGATTGAGCTGCTGAGCAGCGTTAGCGGACCGAAACCGCTGAAGGGCCAGTGCATGCGACGTCCTACGGCCGCTTCAGTGTTTGACTCAGTAACGACCATGAGTGCCGACAGAATGCCTGATACAAAATACTGGCAGGAGTATCGTGAGGCAGGCAGCCCGATAGTGCTGCTGAGCGACAATACGGCGAAGCCGATGATTCACTTCCTGCCCGTGTTTATGCGCAACAACAAGATAACCGACGAGGACTTGGCGATACTTACCAACGGCGTGTCGACATCGACAGGCGATGCATGGGTGAACGGACGAAAGGTGACAGAGCGCGACATCACTTGCAAGAACGGATATATACACAAGGTTGACGGACTGCCGACGGCTGCCGACAATATGGCCGAGATTGTACACAAGCATGGGAACATGCAGCTGTTTGCATCGCTGCTCGACAGATTCTCGGCACCATACTATGACGAAGGTGCTACGAAGGAGTACAACCGTCTGAAGAACAACGAAGAGAAGGTGTATACGCTGAAGTACTTCTCGCAGAACAGCAACGTGAAGGATTATCCTGAGAGTGAAGGCGGTACGCTTGACACTGACCCCAACGGACAGCCGGTAGATGCCATGCTGGCCTTTGACCCGGGATGGAACCAGTATATGTACTCGAACACGGCAGGCCGCGACCTGCACTATGACGCCGGAGCACTGCTGGTGCCGTCGAACGATGCGCTGACACGTTGGTGGAACAACGATGGGCGATCGCTGCAGGATATGTACGGCGCTTGGGAACGGGTGCCGATGAAGGTGCTGGTGAAGCTGCTCGACATCAACTTGGTGCGCTCGTTTACAGAAAGTGTGCCTTCGAAGTTCAAGAATATCGTCGACAACACCAACAAGGTACCCATAGGCATCACGACGAAGGATGTGGACTCATGCTTCATGGGGTGTAACGGCGTGGTCTACCTGCTGAACCGCGTGTTTACACCCGCAGCCTACAGTTCGGTATCGTTTCCGGCACTGGTTAATGAGACGACGATGAACATCATATACTGGGCAATAGAGAAGCTGGAGTTTGAACCCTACCTGAACTCTATGGACTCGTACTACAGTTTTATCATACCAACGAACACGGCAATGCTGACATACGTAGACCCCTGTACCTACGGTGGTACCACATCGGTACTCTATGAGTTCTACTGGGACACCGTGCGACAGCGAGTCGGCGCCCACCGTTACAACTACGACATTGCCACAGGAACGAAACTGGAAGGCGAGTTGAATGACGCCAACGACAGTCAGGTGGAGAACAGACTGCGCGACCTGCTGGACAACCTGATAGTGATTGACTCATTAGAGAGCGGTCACCAATACTACCGTACGAAGGGAGGTAGCACCATACGCGTGGCCAATGCCGGACGCGAGGGATTGATGACCATTGAGGGCGGACTGCAGATAGAACAGCAAAAACCGGTTACGGTAAGTACCATCTATGACCAGACAACGACGGGCAACGGAAAGAGCTACGTCGTAGAGCAGCAACTGCCCCTGGGCAGCCGTCGCTCGCTGTACTCGCTGCTGAAGGGGAGGAGCGACTGCTCGCTGTTCTTTGACCTGATGACAAAGGGCGGCGCCGTCAACACGCTGATGAAGAACCGCATGGGCGGATACTCACCGGTCGACTCGTTCAACTGCTCGCTGTTTGATGCATACGACTACACGGTATATGTGCCAAAGAACACGGACATTGAGCACCTGCATGAACAGGGGTATCTTCCTTACTGGAGCGACTACGAGGCACTGGCAGACACACTGGGCGAGTGGCGCACCATAGCCAAGGATGCTAAGCTGCTGAAGGAAGCTCGGAAAATTATAGCCAACAGGATTTTGGACTTTATGAAGTACCATATACAGGACAATTCAGTCTTCATTAGCGGCACGCCTGTGAACAACGTGAAGTTTGAAACATCGACGCTGAACCAGAAGAACAAGCGATTCTATAGTCTGCAGGTGACCGCCGACGACAAGAGCATGAGTATCGTCGATCTGATGGGGAACACTCGCCACGTGATAACAACCGGCGCGGATATGTATAACCGAATGGGCCGTGAGTACTGGGTGCAAAACGCCAATAATGCCAACCACAACGAAATGCTTTACAATGCGAGCGACGTGGTGGTACACCACATTGACGGACCGCTGATTTACGATGCAAGCCAACTGACGAGTTGGAAGGAAGAGGTGATGAAATTGAAGATTGAAAATTGAAAATTCAGTGAACTATGGAAATGAACACTATTAAACATAAGTTTTTCTTTAGAAGATTTCTGATCTTAGCATTTTTGCTCCAATCTTCAATCTTCAATCTTCAATCTTCAATCTGTCAAGCGCAGATAAAGAACGTGCATGGCACGGTGAGTGACGACATGGGCGAGCTGATGGGAGTGTCGGTGTGCGAGATTGACGGTACTGGACGTATCATAGAGGCAACAACGACGGATATGAACGGAAACTTCTCGATGCACATCCGCAATGCGAAGGACAAGTTGCGGTTCAGCTACGTTGGCTGCAAGACACAGACGCTGCCTATTGACCGCGAGGCATATAAGATAAAGATGACATCTCAGACAACCATCAAGGAGGTTACCATTACGTCGAAGAAGAAACTGAACGGTGGTGGACTGGCCATCCCCGAGCGTGAGATATCGTATGCCACTCAGACCATCGACATGAAGGAATTTGAGGGCCTGGGACTGACCACCGTCGACGAGGCCCTGCAGGGACGAATCGCCGGACTGGACATCGTGGCGAACTCTGGCAATCTGGGGGCGGGCACTTCGATGAGACTGCGCGGTGCATCGTCCATCTCGACGCTGACAAACTCCAACCCGTTGATTGTTGTCAATGGTAACACATGGAATGTTGACATGAATAACTTTGACGTGACGAACGCCAACGACGAGCAGTTTGCACAGCTACTGAACGTAAACCCCGAGGATATTGCCTCGATAACGGTATTGAAGGATGCTGCAGCGACGGCCATCTACGGTTCACAGGGTGCTAACGGTGTGATAGAGATTACGACGAAACGTGGCTCACGCGGTACTCCGAAACTGACATACTCGCTGCGCCTGACAGAAACGTACCAGCCGAAGGGTTACGAGATGTTGAGTGGCGATGACTACACGATGCTGCTGAAGGAGAGCTACTTCAACCCACAGCAGGACGATGGTGCATCCGACATCCGCGAACTGAACTACGATCCAACTTTCTCTGAATACGAGCAGTATAACAACAACACGGATTGGGTGGATGCGGTGACACAGTGGGGTTTGCGCCAAAACCACTATCTGAGCGTTACCGGTGGAGGCGAGAAAGCGACGTTCCGAATAAGCGGAGGCTACGACCACGAGACGGGCTCGGTGATAGAACAGAAGCAAGACCGTTTTTCGACGCGTGTGGCACTTGACTACTATGTCTCGGAGCGCATAAAAATCTCGACAAACTTCGCATTGACATATACTGACACTGAGCGTAATTATGACGACTTGTTGAGCATTGCCTACAAGAAGATGCCAAACATGAGCATCTACGAACAGTACCCTGTAGGCCATCCGTTGCAGGGACAGAATACTGAGAAATATTACACGATGCTACAGTCGGCGCCAAGTGTGTTCGATGGTGAACAAAAGTCGTATGTCAACCCTGTGGCATCGGCAAAGCTGGCAAAGTTCGACGACCGCACTTACGACATAACGCCAGAGTTGGAACTGAACTACCGCCTGCTTGGTATGGACGAGGATCATCACCAGCTAAACTGGCAGGGACGCGTGTATATGAACATCTTTAATGAATATGTTGACAAGTTCTACCCGAAGGAGCTGGTGACGCTGTCGTGGAACAATGGTGTGAACAATGCCAACGCGGCGAGCTCAAAGAGCGTGGCATTCAACACTAAGCAGACGCTGACATTCATTCCATACTTTGCCAACAAGGATCACTCTCTGATGGCAATGGGACGTTTCGAGCTGACCAGCGGCTCTTCGAATGGACAGTCGACAGACGCCACGAAACTTCCATCTGGCGGCATCATTTCCCCTATAGGTGGCGGCCGTGTGACGGGTATGAGCTCAAACTTCAGCGAGTGGCGTTCGATGTATTACACCTTCTCAACCCACTATGCTTACAAGGGACGCTATATGGTGGACTTCTCGCTTCGGGCTGACGGTACTACGAAATTTGGTCCCGAACGCCAGTGGGGCTACTTCCCTGCTGTGTCGCTCAGATGGAACATCATAGACGAGCCGTGGTTCCAGAAGCTGGTTGGAGTAAACAACGACAGCGAAGAGCAGTGGATATCGATGCTGGCAATACGCCCGTCGTGGGGGCGGGTGGGAAACCAGCCCAACCGCGACTACCTGTATGAGAGCATTTACAGCAGCGATACAAAATACATCAACATGGGTGGTATGAAGCCGGAGAATATCCGACTGACCGACCTACGATGGGAAACGACGACGACGTGGGACGTGGGCTTCGACCTGGGACTGCTAAACGACCGCATCACACTGCAGGCTGAGTGGTACTACAGTACACGCCGCGATATGCTGATGGAGAATGTGAGCATTCCGTCGAGTACGGGTTTCCCGACACTGACATACAGCAACGTGGGCTCTATGCGAAACATTGGATGGGAGTTGAACCTGAACACTAACAAGCTGATAAAAATCGGTAAGTTCTTTGCCGATGTGAACTTCGCCTTTGGCAACAACAAGAACGAGATACTGACAATGGACGAGACGGTACTGAAATCGCTAAACTCGGATTTCGACTATAACAACCGCGAGGTGCTGCAGCGTGTACAGCTACATAATCCCTTCGGTGCCATCTACGGATTCCGCTACAAAGGTGTCTACGAGTACCAGTACGAAACATTCGTGGACATGAGCAACGAGGAACGCCTGCAGTTTGTTGCCGAAGGCCACACGGCGCCCTACGTGTTGAGCGAAACGGGAGAAATCGTTGTCGACGATGAGAACAAGCCCGTGCGTATGATGTACAACTATTCGCACGATGCCACGGGTAAGAACTATGAGTTCCAGGGAGGCGATGCCATCTACGAGGACATCAACCACGACGGACAGATAAACTCACTTGACATTGTCTATCTGGGGTCATCGCTGCCAAAGCTCACTGGTGGTTTCGGTTTTACGCTAAACTATGGCCGTTGGAAGTTGAATTCACAGTTCAACTACCGTGTAGGAAACAAGATACTGAACATTGCCAGACTGGACACAGAGGCTATGTCATCGAACAACAACCAGAGCAAGGCTGTAAACTGGCGCTGGCGTAAGGAGGGCAATGTAACGACCATACCTCGCGCAATGTATGGTGCCTCGACCAACTACAATACACTGGTAAGCGACCGTTTTGTTGAGGATGGATCGTTTGTGCGCCTGAACTACCTGCAGCTGTCGTATTCGTTCGACCAAAAGACTATCAAGCGCATACTGGGAGTAAACCGCCTGAGCATGTATGCCAGCGCCAACAACCTGTTCGTCATCACAAAGTACAAGGGCGTTGACCCTGAGGTCGGATACGGCGGATATGGAGCATCGGTTGACGGTGGTCAGACACCAAGGGCAAAGTCATACACACTGGGTGTGACCGTTGACTTTTGAAGAATTGAAAACTTGAAGAAATGAAAACTTGAGAATTATGATTATGATGACTAAAATAAACAATTCGGTGAAGTGGCTCGGCGCAGCTTTACTCTTCACTCTTCACTCTTCACTCTTCACTTCCTGTAGCGACTTCCTCCAAATTGAGCCGCGCGAGATTATCGTGCTCGACAAATACTGGGATGAAGAGGCCGACGTTGAAGGCGTGGTTGCCGGATGTTACTCTTCAATGCAGACGGAAGCTGTCATCAGCCGTATGATGGTGTGGGGAGAATTCCGTTCCGACAATATCGTAGGAGGCAAGAATTTTGAAAACAACATACAAATTGCCAACGTCTTCAAGGAGAATATCAATGCGAGTAACACTTATGCCAAATGGGGTGATTTCTACAACGTGATAAACCGCTGCAACACCGTGCTGCGCTATGCACCACAGGTGGCAGAACGTGATCCAAGCTACACACAGAGCAAACTGGCGGCAACCATTGCTGAGGTATCAGCGTTGCGCGACTTGATGTACTTCTACCTGATACGCACGTTTCGCGACGTGCCTTACATTACGGAGCCTTATCTGGACGACAACCAGAAAATGGATGTGGAAGCATCGTCGTTCGACGACATACTGACCGCTTTGACAGAAGACCTGGAGAGTGTGCAGTCAACAGCCGTTAAACGCTATCCGGTGGCTCAGCCATACTATCAGAAGGGACGAATAACTCAGGACGCCATTCACGCTATGCTGGCAGATATGTATTTGTGGAAGAAGGACTATCAGAACTGTGTGCGCTATGCAGACATGATAATAAACGAGAAGCTTATAGAGTATGAGAACAAAATAAAGAACTCTCAACTCTCAACTCTTAACTCTCAACTCATTGACGGTTTCCCACTGATAAACGACAATATGTCGACAGGCAACTACTACGGTAATGCCTTCTCAGAGATATTCGGAACGGGTAACAGCAGTGAGAGTATCTTTGAACTGGTCTTTATGAACGATGACGACATGCTGGCAAACGCTGCGGTGAACTCATTCTACGGCAATGCGACAACATTCCCAGGACTGGTGAGACCCGCCGACTTCATAGGTACGGACATCAGCGACGAGGCATTCACAGTATTTATGTCGAAGAACGACACACGATTCTATGAGAACATGCAGCCCGTTCAAGGACAGTCGAACACGTATGGTATCAATAAATACACTACATCGTCGGCAATGGTTGACTTGACGAAAGCTGAGATTCAGGGAAGCTACGGCAGCACGTATACCGAGGGTAAGAACCATTCTGACTGGATTATCTATCGATTGACAGACGTCATGCTGATGAAAGCGGAGGCGCTGGTTGAGATGGCTCCAGAAGGTGAGAGCGAGGCAGAGAGGCTGCAGGCAGATACGCTGCTGCGCCAGGCATTCGCCATCGTGAACGCAATAAATAAGCGCAGCAACTGCAGCAAGGAGACGAAGGACTTGGATTGGGATATGTTCTCGTCAAAGTCATCGATGCGTGCACTTGTTCTTGCCGAACGCCAGCGAGAGTTGATGTTTGAGGGCAAACGCTGGTACGATCTGGTAAGGCGCTCACAACGCGATGATAATACCAGTTTCCTCGTGGGTTGTGTGTCACGTAAGGGAACCAGCGGTGCAACTGGTGCCGTGTCAAGCAAGCTGTCGCGTATGGATGCTATTTACTGGCCATACCACATTGACGAGCTGAAGGTGAACAAGAACCTAAAGCAGAACCCGGCATTCGGCAGCGGAGAGAATAGCAGCATAGTTAAGAATTGATAACTGAAAAATGAGAATTATGATGATGATTACAAAAATAAACAGTTCGGTGAAGTGGCTGTGCGCAGCTTTATTCTTCACTCTTCACTCTTCACTCTTCACTTCCTGTAGCGACGAGCCCGACACATCAAACTACTATACCTTCAAGGGGCAGATGATGAGCCAGTATCTGGCGAGCCACGATGATTTCAGTGAGTTCTACAAACTGATAGAGCGCACTGGAATGACAAAGTTACTGTCAACATACGGTGAATACACATGTTTTGCGCCTACGAACGAAGCGATGCAGAACTATTTGGGGAAGAAAGGACTGACCAGTTTTGACCAACTGTCATTCGAGGACTGTGACACACTCGTGCGCACACACTTGGTAAAGGATATGTACACAACTGCCGACATGAACGACGGTGTGCTGTCAACATCGAACATGAACCGCCGATATATTGAGGTGAGTCACGGTAGTGATGACAACGGCAATGCCGTAGTGTTCCTGAACGGCACGTCGCACATTATCTTTGAACTGCAAGACGACTCTGTGGAGAACGGATTTGTACAACCGGTGACGGAAGTGCTGGAGAGCTCGAACCGCATGATTCTCGACATGATGGAACAGAACCCGAACATCAGTCTCTTTGCGTCGGCAATGCGAGCTGCCGGCTTTGCCAATGTGCTGTACCAATACCGCGACGAGCAGTGGGACGGGATAAAGGAGAACTATCCGCGCATCAGATATGTGTCGCACGTGAACAAAGAGACGGCAACAGTGCCCGACGAGAAGCGCATTGGCTTCACGGTATTCACGCCGACGGACTCTGTACTGAGAGAGAAGTATGGCATTACGACTATTGAACAACTGTACCAGAAAGCATGTGAGATATATGATGAGCAGTATCCTGAGGATGCATCAGCAAGCTATCATGACTTCGCTCATATCACACATGAGAAGAACCCACTGCACCGCTTCCTGGCATACCACGTGCTGACGCGTGACGTAAAGGGATGGAACTATCTGACTCCGTATAACGATATAGGTATTGAGACGCGCGACATGAATCCCGTTGACTGGTACGAGACGATGCTGCCTCACACAATGATGAAGTTCGAACGCCTGACGGTACGCAAATGGGCAGGCACAAGCATTATTGGCCAGCGTTATGTCAACCGCCGATGGGATGACGAGTTCCACATTCCCGGTGTGTATATTTATCCTACAGTTGAGAGTGACTACAAACAAGATGCTCTTAACGGTCGCTACTTCTATGTTGGCGACATACTGGCATTCGATGACCAGACACGCAACGAGGTGTTCAACGGTTTGATACGTATGGATTTCTCAACAATCTTCCCCGAGCTGATGACTAACGACATACGGTTGAACCAGCGTAACAATGGCGTAAAGAACAACGACCCAGACTATGATGAGACAGGAAAGTACGGCCGTAACTACTACTTCCCGAACGGCTATCTTGACGGTGTAACCATCAACGAAGGCAGCTGGTTCGTTTACCGCCGTCCGCACGATTGGTACGACAGCTACGAGGGCGACGAGATGAACCTGTTCAAGGACTTCGACTTCACGTTCCGCCTACCGCCGGTGCCTTTCGATGGTCAGTGGCAGATACGCCTTGGATTCGCGGCAGAGCCTACGCGCGGTGTCGCACAGATATACTATGATGACAAGCCTCAGGGAATACCTCTTGATATGACAAAAAACCTGAGTGATGCGTCTATCCTTGGATCGAACTGGAAGGCTGACTATAACTCTATGACACAGTTGGAGCTGTCGACTGATCAGAAGGAACTGAAGAACAAGGGTTACTATCGCGGGCCCACAGGCGGCTACCATTACCCATACGGCGGTGGTAACGACCATGTGTACTTCGCCCGACAGTCCAACACCTACCGCATGGTGCTGTGTACGGCGAACATCAGCGCTGGCGAGGATCACTACCTGCGAATCCGCTGTGTGTCGGCCAAGCAGGGAAACGACAATGAGTTCATGCTGGACTTCTTAGAACTGGTTCCGCGCAGTGTGTTTGGTATTACCGACGAGGGAAGCATGGAGCCGATGTTGTAAGCGGCCTGCGGCTTAAAGAATAATGAATAAAGAATAAAGCTATGATATACAAAGTAAGCAAAACTGCTAAAGGACAGAAAGAATTATTATTTATTATTTGTTCTTTATTGTTCAGCGTAGCGCTGACTTCCTGTAGCGACGAGTGGAACGACCACTATGAAGAGGCTACGACGGCGGGCGGAACGCTGTGGCAGACCATTAAGGACAACAGCAGTCTGGAGAATTTTGCCAGCGTGTTGGAAGCGTGCGGGTACAACACTGTGCTTGACGGTAGTCAGACATTTACCGTGTTTGCTCCGACGAATACGGCGCTGTCGACGTCGGAGACAAACGAGCTGATTGCGTCTTTCCGCAGTCAGCAGGAAGCTGGAGTACGCACATCTGAAAACACGGTGATACGTCGTTTCATCATGAATCATATAGCGCAATACCGCTATCCAGTATCGAGCCTGACTAACCAGACAATTACGCTGATGAACGATAAGTATGCAAAACTTACAAGCATGCAGTTGGGCAGAAACTCGCTGACAGAGAAGAACACTCTATGCGACAACGGCCTGCTGTTCACAATGGACAGTAAGCTTGACTACGTGCCGAACGTCCTGGAGACTCTCGACATGGAGGAAGGTCTTGACAGCGTCTATAGTTTTCTGAGCAGCCACAATACATACGAGTTTGTTGAGGCACAGAGCGTGCCGGGCGAGATTATTGACGGAATGACGCACTACATGGACTCAGTAACGGTGCTTACCAACGATCTGCTGAGCAAGTATGGACGCATAGACTTAGAAGACAGCACCTATTGGTTCATAGCACCAACAAACACGGTATGGGATGAGCTCGTGGAAGAATACACCCCCTATTTCAACTATCCGAGAAACGTGTTGAAACGCGACTCTATGCAATATACGAATACTCGTCTGGCAATCATCGGCGGGGGATTCTTCAGCAGAACAGTAAACAGTGACGTGGCATTCAGAGACTCTGCTGTATCGACACAGGCACTGACTAACGAGCAGCGGCGGTTGCTCGGTATTACCGACAACTATTATGTCTACCAGCATCCGTTTGACGAGGGAGGCGTATTTTATGGCACTACGGAAATTGCTTGTAGCAATGGCCAAGTGCGCAAGGCATCATCGGCAACGATATCGAAATACCTGACATTCATGCAGGACATTAGTGTTGAAGCAGAAAACATATCGAGCCAGGACACACTAATCAATGCCATTGACCCGTTGACGATAGTCCAAGTGGCGTCGAACAACAAGTTCTACGGCAAAGTATCGGGCGATTCTTACGTTGAGGTAAATCCCGTGAATCCGTCGGCACGCGTGGCTGTTGGTTTCAAAATACCCGACTTGCTTTCTGGGGTAAAGTACAACATCTATGCGGTGTTTGCTCCTGCTACCGCCGGCGACTCACTGGCCATCGCTGAGACAGAGAAACCACTGCGCGTACTGAGCCGCATACGCCAGCCAGACCAGAATGGTGTCATATCTTCACCACCATTCCGCTATGCGAAGTCGGTTGACGGCACTACGGTGAACGAGGTGCTGCTGCAGTCGAATGTCAGTCTGACTACTTGTTCGTGGGGACTGGCTACTCCGACGGTACGCCTGGAGCTACAGTCGAATACCGACGGCGCCACGCTACGCATAGACAGAATCATTTTTCGCTGTGCTAAAGAATAATGAACAATGAATAAAGAATAATGGAGTTATGATTACTTTCAAGAATATGTTTTTACGGAGAGTTGCAATAGGTTGCTGTTGTGTGGCGGCAGTGATGAGCTACACACCTGTCCATGCTCAGGACGCAACGCGCGAGGTGAAGGGTATCGTGACGGATGCCACCACACACCAGCCACTTTCCGGCGTACTGGTGAGTGTTGCCGAAACCAACGGCTACAGCACGCTGACAGAGAGCGACGGCAGCTATGAGCTGCGTGTTCCGCTGACAGCCACGTCGTTGACTTTCAGTTCGCCTGAACACAACATTGTAAAGAGCGGACTGACAAGTGCTGTGCAACAACGTGCGATAGCGCTATACCCCAACACGTTCAGCGAGGACTATGGGGTAAAGACAAACGTGACAAGTACGAGCAACGCCAAGGGGTTTGAGTTTGCTAACTCAGTGAGCATCGAGGAAGAAATACAGAAAAAGCTTGGCGCTGAAGTTCACACAACCACTCGCAGCGGCACTCCTGGCATAGGAAGCGTGATGTTCATGAACGGTCTGAGCTCTATCAATGCAAACGCACAGCCGCTGATTGTGATAGATGGTGTGATATACGACCAGCAATACGGACGGAGTATGCTGCACGAGGGATTCTATAACGACATCCTGGCAAACATCTCGCCAGCAGACATAGAACAGGTGCAGGTGGTGCGCAATGGTACGGCGCTGTATGGTGCAAAGGGTGCCAACGGTGTGATACTGATTAACACGCGTCGCAACCACTCTATGGCAACACGCATCACGGCAAGCATCTCTTGCGGCGTGACGCTGAAGCCACGAACATTCGACGTGATGAATGCCTCGCAATACAAGAGCTACGCCAGCGACCTGCTGCAAACCACTGAGACGACACTGAAGGACTTCAAGTTCCTGAACAACAGTACTGATAACTATTACCTTCCACAGTACTCGAACAACACTGACTGGCGCGACTACGTTTACCGCAATGCACTGACGCAGAACTACAGCATCAATGTTGAGGGTGGCGATGATGTTGCCGACTATAACTTGTCGTTAGGCTATATCAACCAGCAGTCAACACTTAAGAACAACGGCATGAGCCGCATCAACATCAGGTTCAACTCGGACATACATATCACGAAGAAGCTTGACGTGAGGTTCGATGCATCGTTTGCTAATCAGACGCGCAACCTGCGCAATGACGGTGCACCAACGGGCTACACCGAGGGCACGCCAACATCGACGGCATTCCTGGCATATGCTAAGAGTCCGATGCTGAGCCCTTGGACTTTCTCGGGTGGAAAGATTCGTGACGGATACATTGATGTAGCGGACGAGAGCTATCTTGACGAGGCCCTGTCAGCATACTCCGGATATAACTACAAGCTGGCCAATCCGCTGGCTGTAAACGAATATGGCGATGCTGAGAACAAGAACCACTTTGAGAATTCGCTGATAAACCTTGCCGTAACACCTACTTATAAGTTCGGTGAGCACCTGCGGCTTTCGGAACACTTTAGTTACAACCTGGTGAACACCAACGAGAAGTTCTATATTCCGCGTAATGGTGTGCCCAGCTATTACGTGCAGGGGGTGAACGCCATCTGCGAGAATGAGGTTCGTTCGATGGCTGCCAAGCAGAACTCCGTGATGAGCGACACGCGCTTGTCGTGGAACAACCGCTATGATGCACACAGTATAGCCGTCTTCGGTGGTGTTCGTTTCAACTGGGAAACCTACACGCAGAACTCGCAATTGGGCTATAATACCACGAGCGACAAGATGCCAGCCATCAGTTCGACCCTGGACAACGCCAAGCCGTCGGGATCCTCAAACTCGTGGAAGAACATCAACTGGTATGTCCAGGCTCAATACGACTACTGCCAGCGCTACTATCTTCAGCTAAATGCCGCACTTGAGACCTCGTCGCGTTTTGGCAACGAGGCCGACCACTCGGTGCGTCTCTTTGAGGTTCCCTGGGGATTCTTCCACGGTGTGGAGGCATCGTGGGTGATGACTAACGAACAGTGGTTCTCAGCCGTCAAGGGTGTTGACTACCTGCGTCTGTCATTGGGCTACGATGTGAGCGGCAACGACGATATAGAGTACGATGCAGCCCGTTCATACTTTGCCTCACGCAACTTCCTTGAGGATGTGTCGGGACTGTCGTTCGAGAATATTGGCAATACTCGCCTGCAGTGGGAAACAACAACACGCCTGAACGCATCGCTTGAGGGCAACTTCATGAGCAACCGTCTGAACGTTCGGCTGAACTATTTCCGCAGTAAGATCAACAATCTGCTGATGTACCAGCCACTGGCCTACGTCACCGGACTGAAACGCAACTGGTCGAACGACGGTGCCATGAAGAACGAGGGCTTTGACGTCAGTGCTGTGGCAAAGATTGTTGCCACGAAGGATTTCCAGTGGGAGATAGGAGCCAGCGCCGGCCACTACAAGAATGAGGTTACTGAGTTGCCTGCTGGACAACAAGCCGTTGAGAGCACTGTTTGCGGTGCTACTGTCAGGACGGCTATAGGCGATGCTGCCAACCTGTTCTACGGATACAAGACAGCGGGTGTCTTTGCCACTTCGGAAGAGGCTGCTGATGCTGGACTTTACACGCTGGCTTCCGACGGTATCACGCGCCAGTACTTTAAGGCGGGCGACATACGCTTCACCGACCAGGACGGCAACTGCATCATCGATGAGCGTGACCGTGACGTGATAGGCGATCCGAACCCTGATGTCTACGGAAACATCTCGACAACAATGAACTACAAACGACTGAAACTCGACGTTCGCTTCAACTACTCGATAGGAAACGACGTATATAACTACATGAGGCAGCAGATGGAGAGCGGCTCACGCTTTATGAACCAGACAACGGCGATGACACAACGCTGGCAGACAGAAGGTCAGGTTACCGACATGCCGCGCGTCACGTTTCAAGACCCGATGGGAAATTCGCGTTTCAGCGACCGCTGGATAGAAGACGGCTCTTACCTGAAACTGAAGGCCGTCACCCTCTCGTACACACTGCCTATGAACACCACGTACCTGCAGGGATTGCAATTCTGGATTCAGGCAAACAATCTGCTGTGTTTCACACGCTACTTGGGCATCGATCCTGAGTTTGCTATGTCGGGCAGCATTATCGGCCAAGGCATAGACATGGGCCGGCTGCCTCAGAGCCGCTCATTAGTGGCAGGCGTGAAGATTAATTTGTAAGCGGGCTTCGCCCAAATGAATAGTGAATAAAGAAATAAAGCTATGACACATAAAATAAGCAAAATAGCTAAAGAACTGACAGGTTTATTAATTGTTATTTGTTCTTTATTATTCAGCGTAGCGTGCAGCGATTTCCTGTACGACGACTCTGACATCGTTACCTATGCCGACCGCGAGCATCTCGTTAGCGATGCCGACACCTTGTGGTCGGTAGCAGGCATTATGAACAAGATGCAGGCGCTGGCCGATCGGACAATCCTTCTCGGCGAGTTGCGCGGCGACCTGGTGAGTATTACTGACAATGCCGATGCCGACATTCGCGAGGTGGCATCGTTTAGCATTGCCACCGGCAACCGTTACAACAATCCTGCCGATTACTATGCGGTCATCAATAACTGCAACTACTTCATTGCCCATGCCGACACCGCATTAGAGAACAACCGCAATGAGTCGATATTCATGAAGGAGTATGCCGCCGTGAAAGCCTTCCGGGCCTGGACTTACCTGCAGCTTGCGCTGAACTACGGTAAGGTGCCTTTCATCACCGAACCCATCGTTTCGAAGGAACAGTCTGAGCAGGAGTTCCCCATGTACGGCATCAACGACATTTGTCGGTTCTTCATCGCCGACCTGGCTCCATACGCCGACATAGAACAGCCCGGATATGCCACTATCCGCAATACCGACTCCAGCCTGTTCTATTTCCCCATTTATATATTGCTGGGCGACATGAACCTATGGGCCGGCAACTATCGTGCTGCTGCCGAAAATTACTATAAGTTCATCACCATGTGCAACGGCCGTAACTCGTCGTTCCCCATCTCTACCAACTCTGTTCGCTTTATGTCTAACGATTCTCACTGGACGGCAACGGCGGACACGTGGTCGGTTAACGCTTTCCAGACAGAGACGCGAAGTGCCTACGGCGAGCTGATAACAATGATTCCCGGCGACTCTATCCCGTCGGAGGGCAACTACAGCGAGCTGCGCGACCTGTTTAACACTACCGAGCGTAACGAATACAAGGAGTCGATACGCCCGTCGGAGGCTCTCTATAGCCTGTCGGCTTTACAGCGTTACTGTCACTACACCTCGGGAGGCGAATACGTATTCTCGCCCGACGGTCTTGACGACCACCACTCTGGCGACCTGCGCCTACAGGCTGTTTACAACGAGTCCAATAATATGGCAATATCTGTTAATGGCAAGCGTATTGAGAACTATGTTACCAATGGGAAGTATCAGACGCGCAACATCCACCTCTATCGCCGTGCAATGGTTTTTCTGCGCATGGCTGAGGCACTGAACCGTGCCGGATTCCCACGCTTTGCCTTCCAGATCCTGAAGCGCGGCGTAAACAACAGCGTCATCGAGACCGAGGTCGTTCCGTATTACGAAAGCGATGCCGCATGGCTCCGGACATTCAGTTTCCCCGACAACCGGTATGTGCTTGAGACAACTGCCGGGGCAGCCTCTGAGAACACCATTGGTCTGCACTCGCGCGGCTGCGGGTATACTGCTGCCAACAGCACGTACACGATGCCCGACAGCGAGCAGCTAACGGGGCAACAGCTGCTCGACTACCAGATTCAGAAGGTGGAAGACATGATTATGGACGAGGAAGCGCTGGAGTTTGCCTTCGAGGGGCACCGTTTCTACGACCTGATGCGCGTAGCCCTGCATCGTGGCAATCCGGCATATCTTGCCGACCATGTGGCACGCCGCTCAGGTACTGTTGATGCCTCACTGCAACAGAAGCTGCTGACGACAGGCTCCTGGTACATGACACTTCCTGAATAAAGATAGCCACCCCTATGATTTACCGACTGCTGATACTATTTGCCATAATGCTTTGCCCACTGTCGCTTACGGCGCAGGGCAATCTCTCGTTGCGAACAATAACGATGGACGACGGTTTGCCGTCGAACACCGTGCGCAACATTGTGCAGGACCGTTATGGATTCATGTGGTTCGGTACCGACAATGGCCTCTGCCGCTATGACGGTATCAGCGTGCAAACTTTCCGTATTCAACCGTTGGGCACCGACCAGTACATCTCCTCGCTACTGGCTCACGACGAGACCATCTATGCCGGCACCGTACAGGGTGTATTCTGTCTGCAGTTGGGCAGTATGGACATCACACGGCTGCCAATAGACATCAGCACTACCGTGAACCACCTCACCATTGATCATGAGGGGCAGCTGTGGGTGTCGACAATGGGGCAGGGGGTGTGGCGCTATAACCTTACGACGAAAGCCTCTCACCACTACGATATAGGGGCTGTTGCGCAGATGATGGTCGACAACGACAACCAGCTATGGGCTGTCAGCAACTGGTCGACCACGCCTGTCAGCCGTCTGAACCGTCTTCATGACCGTTTCGAGACGGTAAAGTACAACTACAGCGGGCATTACAGCGGGCTGAGTATGCTGCAGACACGCGACGGCCGCCTGTGGATTGGCTCTTGGGAGCAGGGACTGCTGAACATCACCGACAACGGCGACATCCATGCAGTATCAGGCACAGGTTCCACCGGTTGCCAGCACATACATAGTCTTTATGAGTGGCAGGCGGACGGCAAGGGAACGACGACCCCCGAGAGCGTCATCTGCGTGGCTTCCGACGACGGCCTGCTAACCTACAACTCCAAGAGCGGCAGTTGGCAACGCATGCTCGAAGAGCAGGGCGTTAACGCACGCTTTGCCTATGCCGTCACCTCCGATCACGAGGGTGGGTTGTGGATCGGCACGTTCTACGGCGGTGTCATCTACCTGTCGCCGGTAGGCCGACGCTTCGACACGCTTAGCGACAAGGGAGGTTCGGCGGGGAGCATCATTGCCCGTTTCTGTGAAGACCACAAGGGGCGCATCTGGATAGCCAGCGATGACGGCGGACTTACCTGCTACGACCCGCATCTGCAGCAGTTCAACGGTTATCCACATTCCGACGTGCTGTCGAAGCTTAACGTGCATGCGCTGGCCCTGCGCGACGATAATCTCTGGATAGGCACCTACGCAGACGGTCTGTATGTACTGAATCTTACGACGGGCAGTCTGCGCCACTACATCATGACCGATAGCAAGAACAGTCTTGACGACTTCAGCGTCTATGCCATCCACCACGACAGCAGCGGCAATACATGGGCTGCCACGATGAAGGGACTGAACCGCTATCAGGCCAAGGATGACCGCTCGGCCCCAGCAGAGAGCTTCCAGCGCGTAGCAGCCCTGGGTGCCCTGACCATTGATATCGCCGAGGACGGCAAGGGGCGCCTGTGGCTGGCCACTCAGGGAGGCGGTCTGTGGCAATACAATCCCACGACAGGCAAGCTGCGCCAACTAACATACAGCGACAAGGACAGCCACTCCATAGCCGACGACCAAGTGAACGCCCTTCACGTGGACGATTCCGGACGCCTGTGGGTGGGTACCGCCTCTGGACTGTGCCGCCTTGACAACACCGATGGCAGTAGCTTTACGCAGATAGACTTGAACGTGCCCAACCAGCATATCAAGGGCATCATTGAGTCGGGCGGCGTGCTGTGGCTCACCACCGAGCGCGGCATTGTGCGCTACGAACCCCAGCAGCAGGGCGGCAGCGTGCAGCGTTTCACACGGCTCGACGGACTGCTCAGCGAGTACTTCCAGCCGGCAGCAGCGCTGAAAGCCAGCGACGGGCGCATATACATTGGCTCAACAGGGGGCGTCAACATGTTCTACCCCTACCACATCAAGGCCAACAGCATTTTGCCGCCAATATACATCACTGGTCTACAGTTCTTTAACCAGCAGCAGACGACTGACACCACAATTGCCCCGATAAAGAAGATCAGCCTTCATTACGACGAGGCACGCATCATATCGCTGGCCTTTGCCTCGCTGAGCTACTGCTCACCGACCGAGAACCAGTACGAATATATGATGGACGGTTTCGACCGCGACTGGAACCGCACCTCGGGAACTAACGCCAAGGCCACTTACACTAACCTGCCCGCCGGCACCTATACATTCCGCGTCAGGGCAACCAACAACGACGGGGTGTGGTCGCCTGACGAGGCAACCCTCACCATCGTGGTGAAACCGCCATTCTGGTGGAGCTGGTGGGCCAAGGTGCTTTATCTGCTGGTGATTATCGGTGCCATCTGGTACTATATCCATACGAAACTGAAGCGAGCCGAGCAGAAGCACCAGCTGGAACTGCAGCGCATGAACGAGCTGAAGGAGAAAGAGAACCGCGAGGCACGACTGTCGTTCTTCACGATGGTGGCCCACGAGATACGCACACCGGTATCGCTGATCATCGGACCACTGGAAAAATTGAAGAACACCATCGACGACAAACAGCTTGACATCATCGACCGCAATGCTCACCGACTGTTGGAACTTGTCAACCAGCTGCTCGACTTCCGCAAGGTAGAGCAGCACAGCCTTGTCATGCATTTCGCATCGCACAACATCAACGAGCTGCTCCACTCCGTCAGCGAGCGCTTTGAACCAACCTTTGAGCAGGGAGGCAAACAGTTCACCACCGTTTATCCGCCTGAGCGCTTCACCGCCATCATCGACCGCGAGGGCATCACCAAGGTCATCAGCAACCTGCTTACCAATGCCAACAAGTTTGCAAAGAGCCGCGTCGAGCTGCGCTGCACAGCCAATGCCGACGACAACCAATTCGTCATCGAGGTGGCCGACGATGGCATAGGCATCCAGCCGGAAGACCAGGAGCGTATCTTCGAGCCCTTCTTCCAGTCGCAGAACAAGTCGGGCGTAAACACCCACCATCAGCCCGGCACAGGCATCGGCCTGAGCATCGTCAAGCGCATTGTCGACATGCACCAGGGCACCATCAGCCTGCAGTCGGCAGTAGGACAAGGGGCAACCTTCACCATTACGCTGCCCGTACTTCAGGACGTAGACGAAACGCCGGCAAAAGACGAATACGCTGAGCAGCCCGGCAGCACAGCCCCCGAGAATCCATCCCACTCACTCTCCTCTATCCACACTCCACCCTCCACCCTCCACGAAAAAACTACGATGCTCATCGTCGAAGACAACGAAGATATGGTCACCTTCCTCTCGTCACACTTCCAGCAGCGCTACAGCGTGCTCACTGCCGCCGACGGCATCGAAGCAATGGCGGTGATAGCCAAGCAGGAGGTGAACATCATTGTCAGCGACTGGATGATGCCGCGTATGGACGGAGCCGAGTTCTGCCGACGCATACGCCAGAACCCGCTGACCAGTCACATTCCGTTCATCATGCTCACCGCCCGGACCGATAATCAGTCGAAGGTAGAAGGCATGAACATCGGTGCCGACATCTATGTTGAGAAGCCTTTCTCGGTAGAGTATCTCGAGGCCTGCATTGCCAACATCCTGCAGATGCGCCGCCTGCTGATGCAGAAGGTCAGCACCCAGCCGTGGGAGGATGTGGCTCAGATAGGTACCAACCCCGTCGACAGCGAGTTCATGAAAAAAATGAACCAGATTATCGAGGAAAACATTTCCAACGCCGACCTCAACGTCAACTTCTTGGCCGACAAGCTCAACATCAGCCGCAGCGGACTGTTTGCCAAGATCAAGTCGCTGTCGGACGTTACGCCCAACGAGATGATACAGGTCATCCGTCTGAAGCGTGCCGCCCGTCTGCTGGTCGAGGGCAACTATCTTGTCAGCGAGGTGGGCTATATGGTGGGATTCTCCAGTCCCTCCTATTTCTCCAAATGTTTCTACAAACAGTTCGGCATGAAACCTGGTGACTATGTAAAAAAGAGCAATTAATTTAGCTATCTACCAAAGTATAACATGTTGATAATTGGCTCCACAGAAACGACCGCTATCATTGCTGTTACTATTTTCAAGTCGATGGACATGCTACGCCGACATAAAGAAGGATTGCCAAATATGACTAAGATTGAGAACAACGAACAGTACGAGTGGGCTATTGCAAGGGTAGAACAGCTGCTGCCCCTCGTCGATGAGACAACGCCTCGAACAGACCCGAACAGCATCGAACTGGAACTGCTGTCGAATCTGGTGGCCGACTACTCGGGGGAACATCTCTCCATCGGCTAACCAAATCCTTGGCGATGCATGTAGCGAAACAGTGATAAATGCGCAGAAATGTCATTTTCTACACTTTTTCTACACCTTTTGAAACATTAAAAATGTGTAACTAATTAAAAATGACCACTCTATACAAGATGTAATATTCTCGGTCGGGGTACTGAGTGAGAAACTAATGAAAAACTTGGCCATGTCGTATAAATGTAGTACTTTTGCAGCGTTTTGAAGTACAATACAGCAACTTTGCCTAACGGCTTACGGATTATTCATCTCCCTTCAGTATCGCCTGTTGTCTACTGCGGCTATCAGATAGCTGCAGGAACGAGGCATGAGCTGCCGGGGGAGGAGGGAATGGCGCATTTCTGCGAGCACATTACCTTTAAAGGAACCAAGCGGCGTAATGCGCTGCAGATTATCAATGCTTTGGAAAAGGTGGGCGGAGAGCTGAATGCTTTCACCAATAAGGAGGACACCACTTTTTATGCTGCTGTCCATCGCGACCATTTCAGATTGGCTGTCGACTTGCTGACCGACATTGTTTTCCACAGTCAGTATCCTCAGTCGGAGATAGAGAAAGAGGTGGAGGTGATCTGCGACGAGATAGAAAGCTATAACGACTCGCCTGCCGAACTGATCTATGACGAGTTTGAGAACATCCTGTTCGAAGGCCATCCGTTGGGGCACAATATCCTTGGAGAGTCGGACCAGCTCCGCACTTACACAACGGAAGACGCCCTGCGGTTTACGCAACGCCACTACCGCCCGGACAATGCGGTGTTCTTCGTCTACGGCGACGTGAAGTTTAACGTGGTAGTGAGCCAGCTGTCGAAACTGTTGCCGGCAAGGGCAAAAAGTCCTATAGGCCCAATAAGTCCTATGAGTCCAATAAGTCCTATGAGCCCTATGAGTCCCAATAATACCTTCGTCCGTCGAAAGGATACTCATCAGGCGCATGTCATGATGGGATGTCGGGCCTATGCTATCAACCACCCCCGACGCATTACCCTCTATCTGCTGAATAACCTTTTAGGCGGGCCAGGCATGAACTCAAGGCTGAATCTTGCTCTCCGCGAGCGACACGGATTGGTATATGCTGTAGAGAGTACGATGGTGAGCTATGGCGATATGGGACTCTGGTCAGTTTATTTCGGTTGCGACCAAAAAGATGTCAGCAAGTGCTGTCGATTGGTGCGCCACCAACTGGATCGTTTGATGGAGAAGCAGCTCAGCAAGGCGCAACTCCTATCGGCGAAGCAGCAGATAAAGGGACAGATTGCCATAGCCTGTGACAACCGCGAGAACTTTGCCCTCGACTTTGGCAAGAGCTTTCTGCACAATGGAAAGGAAAAAGACCTTGGGCAGCTGTTTCGACAGATTGATGCGGTGACGGCGCAGGACATACAACACGTTGCCCAAGAACTGTTTGTTCCTGAGCATATCATGACGCTGATTTACCAGTAAAAAGGAAAGAGAATGGTCAAACGACCGCACGAAGATACGAACGCATCTGCTTGCGAGCCATTCCGAGGCGGTTTTCTACGGTTTTGTACTTCTGCCCCGTCTGTTCTGAAATCTCGCTCACACGCATGCCGCCAAGGATGTGCATACGATAAATCTCACGACATTTCTTCGGCCTCCGCGCCAATCCACGCTCCATGCGCTCGATGATGTCGGCTGCAAAAAACACCGATTCCATCGATATTTCTCCGATTTGTGAGCTCTTAATATAGTGCTCGTATTCGTAGTGGAACGCACGTCGGCGATAGTAATCGTTTATCAGATTCCTGCAAATGGTATAGACAAGAGCCGGCAAGGTATGCGCTGTCAGCATCTTGTCGGTTGTAAGAACACGCAGATAGGTGTTCTGGACCAGGTCTTCGGCCTCGTCCTTGTCACCGAGGCGGCTGCTGGCGTAGGCCAGCAGCTCGTTACGGTGAAGTGAGTAATAATTAGAAATAAGTGTTTCCTTATTCATTTACAACAGGCTTGATGGTGCCGTCTTCGTTGTAGAACAACCGCTGTACCTTGAGCGAGCGCAGGTGCGTCACGTCATTGGAAGGTACGCAGTCGTGATGGAACAGATACCACTGT